>NZ_CP011477.1:626666-940000 GCF_001010805.1 Spongiibacter sp. IMCC21906
ACGCTGGTCTGAAATAGCGAGAATGCGCACTGTTTTGTCATCCCAGCCACAGCGAATTTTTAACTCGGCATCCAGTTCTACTTCTTTGCTGACTTTGCAGCGGGCGCCATTGTAATGCACTTTGCCGCCTTCTATCGCCTGTTTTGCCAGGTTGCGGGTGCGGTAAAAACGCGCGGCCCATAGCCATTTGTCTAGACGAACTCCCGATTTAGGTGCCTGGCTACTCATGATACTTTGCGACTCATGATGGGGAGAATCTCATCAAAGCCATGAATCGCGGGATAGCTTAAGGTGCTGGTGTCACGGATGGTTTGGCTGCTGTCGGGTTGTGTCAGAGTGAGTAGGTGACGAATACCAAATTTGGCGGCTGCATCCAGTACGGTGGCGGTATCGTCTATCAACAGGCTGCGGTCAGGATCAAAGGATTGCATTTTTTGCAGACGCTCCCAAAATTTTGGGTCTTCTTTGGGGGCGGCAAGATCGTGAGAGCTAACAATATGCGTCATCCATTTTTGCAGATCAGTTTGGCGCAGCTTTATATTTAAACCGCCTCGGTGGGCGTTGGTTACCAACCAGGTATCGCAATGGCTGTGGTGCAAGGCGCTGAGAAAACCGGCGGTGCTGGGGAATGGACGAACCAGGTGGGCTATTTCTTCTTTTAAAGCGGTAATGTCCAGTTTGAGCTCTGAAGACCAGTAATCTAAGCAGTACCAGTTGAGTGAGCCGCGTTCAGACATGATGCGATCTATTAGGGTTTGGGTAATGTCTTCGAGATCGCCGCCGTGAATGTCGGTATAGCGTTTGGGTAGGTGCTGGGTCCAGAAGAAATTGTCAAAATGCAGATCGAGAAGGGTTCCGTCCATGTCTAAAAGAACGGTGTCGATATCTTGCCAGTTGATCATAGTCTGCCGCGCTCTTTAAGGCACGGCAGCAAGCGTTTAGCTTGCGGCACGCGCCCTTAATGCTTGAATTCCAACGGCGTCTCGCACTTCGATAAGCTCTGCATAATTGACGTTCAACCACCATTCAGTTTGGCATAGGCCGTATTGGTTGATCGCCTCGCGGGGCTGGCGAGACTCCGAAAACACTTGGGAGTACTGTTGTTCAGTTGACCCCATTTTACCACCTCAATAAGTTTGAATCGCATAACTTACAGTAGCGTAATGGGTCTCTGGCGAAGTATACGGAGTATCGCCTATTTGCTGAAGTTAAAGCGCAAAATGCGAGCTTAATCACATTTTGCGCTTGGCGGTTTTGGGTTGGAGCTTGGGTTTAAGCTGGGGAAATCTTACAGGCGAAAGGTTTGCAGCATGCTGTTGAATTCTGCTCTGCTGGCAGGGTGCTGACGAAAAGACAGGACGAGGCGTGCAACGATGGCAATTAAGTCTTCCAGGTCCAGTGTCTTGTTGTGCTCGCGGTTATATTGTTTTAGCGGCTCGGCAAGGATTTTGTGCCAATGCTCAGACGATTCGTCGGAATATAAAAAAGGTGACGCTTCTGAGGCGTTAATGCCTGAAACCAAGTCGGCCTTGCCTTCTTCTGGCGGCAGGTACGTAGCGGCATACCAAATTGATTCATTAAGCAGCGTCGAAAAATCGACATCCATGCCCTGGAGGTGTTCTTCCAACTTGTGGAACATTCTGCTGCGCTCAACCTGTATCAGCGCTGCGATAATATCGGTCTTGCCATTAAAGTACCGATACACTGTTCTACGGGTGACATTCGCTTCTTGGGCAATGTCCTCAATGGTCGTTGCTTTTATGCCCCGAGTAACAAAACATTCTACGGCTGAGCGTAGAAGGATTTTTTTACCGGTTTCCAGATCGTCGACCCGCGCACCATTGCCCCATCGTTTTTTTGCTGCAGTCATTTTCTTACCACTACGTTTGTTCACATTGATAATGCCTCAATCCTACCATGGCGTGTCTTATGAGTAGCAGCCGATCTAATACGGGATTGTACGTACTTTGCTGCTATATTCGTTGATAGTGACAGATTGGTCACATAAAAAAGACTCGGCAAATACTCACAAACTTGAAAGGTGACGCCGAATACATAGCTAGGCATAATGCCATCACTTATTGGCTCAGGGGAGTACTTTGATGCATGCGAATATCACCGGTTGGGGCAAGTGTCTGCCACCAGCAGTTCTGAGCAATCAGGATTTAACGACGTTTCTCGATACTTCTGATGAGTGGATATCCAGTCGTAGTGGTATTAAAGAGCGACGCATTTCCCATGTTTCTACGGCGAGTTTAGGCGTGTTGGCGTCTAAGCGAGCCCTGGCTGCTGCAGGGTTGCAAGCAGGGGAAATTGATTTGCTGATTTTGTGCACAGCTTGTCCTGACACACTGATTCCCAATGCGGCGTCGTTTGTTCAAAAGGAAATTGGTGCCGACAACGCTGCAGTTTTTGACTTGAATGCAGCGTGTACGGGGTTTGTTTATGGTTTGAGCGTTGCCACGGCGATGATCAAAACTGGGGTCATGAAAAAGGCGTTGGTTGTGGGCGCTGATCGTATTCCCTGTTTTATTGATTACAGCATGCGTGATGTGGCTGTACTCTTTGGTGATGGTGCCGGGGCCGTTGTATTGGAAGCCAGTGAAGAAGAGTGCGGTTTGCTGGCAGAGAAGCTGGGCTGTGACGGTGAGGCCAGAGACGTGTTAGCCGCCCGGGATAGCGGTACAGTGCGGGAACGTTTTGCCGGTATTGACGGTTATTTTGATGTTAACTTTGAAGGCCAGGAAATTTTTAAACGCGCTGTAAAAGGCATGGGCAGCGCGGTCAGTAGTGTGCTTGAGCAACGTCAGCTTAAGGCTGAAGATATTGATTTGCTAATTCCTCATCAGGCCAATATTCGTATCATCGAAACCTTGATGAAGCGCTTGGGCACACCGGCAGATAAGGTGGTGGTGAATATAGAAAAATACGGCAATACCTCAGCCGCCACCGTCCCCATTGCTCTCTGCGAGGCACTAGAGCAGGGCCGTATTAAACCCGGGGATACGCTACTGACAGCGGCTTTTGGTGCGGGTTTGACATGGGGTGCAGGTATTATCAAATGGGGTGATCGCGTCACACCGCTGCAAGAGTGCAATGAAGCGTTGCCGCCCTGCGAAAAGACCGCGCTAGAACTATTGCAGCCCTGGATTGATGGTTGCAAAGCGGCGGCAGCGGCAAAAACAGCTTAGTCAGTTTGCGAGCATAGCCAGCAGAGCGCGCTCTGCTCGGCCAACGCTTTTCAACACGCCGTCGATGTTCTTCCCCGAGGTCCAATCTCCCGCCAGTACTAAGCGATGCTCTGGGTCCGCAATATTGGCGATTGGCTCGCTCAGTGAATGCTCGGCCAGGTTCCAGCGCTGCACACTGCTGTTTTTAACGGCAGGCAGATCAATGAGTTGCCCTAACCGCTCCAATACGTCTTTGATTAATGCACTATCGTCACTCGTTTTTGCCTCCTCGCAAAACGTTGGCGTTAAGCTGACTTGATAGCAATGTTGGTGATTGCGCTGGGGCAGATTCGATAAATCGACCATGCGGCGTAGCTGGGGGTGGTCGACGAAATCAATCAATCCAACAGCCTCAAAAATAGCGACTGCCGCTGAAAATTGCAGGCTGATTGTCCAGTTTGGCCGCATTTGAGGGAGTACTTGCTGACGTAATGGGCTTGTTACGGGGAGTAGCGCGATGCTCTGCGCCGCTGGTGCGGTGAGGGCTGCAGCGTCAAAGTCGACTGCTTGAGCGGGTTGATTTACGCTTTCGCTATAAAGCCTGAGGTGTTGCTGCTGATATTTAATTTTATGGATTTGCTGCTGGCGGTGAATAGACAGGCCTTCAAGCAGTTGGTGGCAGAGCTGATTGTTGCTGCCAGCAGCGGAATAAGCCAATACATCAGGCCCTGCTTGCAGCTTTCCACGCTTAAATATAAGGCTGTGAATCAGGTGCTTGCCGAGCCAGTCTTGATCGCAAAAGTGGTCTAGAAAACCCTGAGTCACGTGGTGAGTTGGGGTGAGAAAAGGCGCGCCGATATCGAGTTCAGCCCATGGCGTGCTGCGTCGAGAGAGGCGGCCGCCCAACCCACGGGACTTTTCAAATATATGGCAGTCATGCCCTTGGCCGCGCAGGCACTGACCCAGTATCAGCCCGCTGAGACCTGCGCCAATGATGCCGATCTTTGCCATTTACGCAGGTTTTTGTAGTGTGAACTGGTAGACGTCGATGGTTTCTTGTTTAAAGCCCGCGCCACAATACGCCAGGTAATAATGCCACATCCGTTTAAAATGCTGATCAAAGCCCAGGGGTTCGACCCGGGTCCAGGTGTCAGAGAAACGGGCGTCCCATTCGGCCAGGGTTTTTGCGTAGTCCTTGCCGAAGGCCAGCTCATTGGCAACAGTCAGACCGACTTGGTTAGCCTGTTGCCGACAAATATCTGGGGTTGGCAGCATGCCGCCGGGGAAAATATATTTTTGAATAAAATCTGGGTTAGCCCGATATTCTTCAAAGCGTTCGGGGGCAATGGTAATAACCTGAATAAGCGCTTTGCCACCGGGTTTGAGCCGGTTGGCCAGGGTTTCAAAATACGTTGGCCAATATTTTTCGCCCACTGCTTCGAGCATTTCAATAGAGACGATTTTGTCGTACTGGCCTTTGACATCACGATAATCGGTGAGTGAAAAGCTGGCGCTATCGCTTAAACCCGCCGTTGAAATTCTTTCTCGGGCAAATGCCAGCTGCTCGGTAGATAAGGTGATGCCTTGGATTTTCGCGTTCTTTTGTTGGCAGAGTTGTTCGGCAAAGCCGCCCCAGCCACAGCCAATCTCCAACACCCGGTCGCCATCTTTCACGTCTAATTCATCAATGGCACGCTGGTATTTGTTGATCTGGGCTTGTTGCAGTGACTCTTCTCCGGTCAGGTACAGCGCCGACGAATAAGTCATGCTGTCATCCAGCCAGAGCTTGTAAAAGGCATTGCCTAAATCATAGTGATAGGCAATATTTTTGCGGCTACCGCGCTTGCTGTTGGCTTTGCTGCGGTGACGGCGTTTTTGCATCCATTGGCTGAAGCGACCGCTATCCAATGCGCCGCTAATATGGCGTTCATTTTCCACCACCCAGTCGATCAATGTGGTGAGAGAGGGGCAGTCCCAGTCGCCAGCGACATAGGCTTCTGCCCAACCTACCGAACCGCCAGACAGGGCCTTTTTAAGGGCTTTCCAGCTGTTGAGTTGAATAATGGGGCTCAATTCTTCGCAGGGCTGGTCACCAAAAAACAGTTTGTTGCCATTAGGAAGCTGCAGCTCAAGGATACCGCGGCGGGCATTGGCCAAGGGTGACAGTACGGTGGTCAATATTTGGGCTTGGCGTTTTGCCCACCAAGACGATCCCATGTTGACACCCAGAGAGGCGGTTGCTGATTTCATGAACGGTGTTCCTTTATAGATCACTTACTTTATTGATCGATACGAGAAACAGGCGAAGATGGTTCATCGGGTCGGCGAACTAATTTCACGCCTTTTAGGAAGAGTCTGAGTGCTTCCCAGTGAATCGCTGCGGTGACTTTGAGGGTCATAAGCGGCAGGCGACAAAAACCTTTGACAAGTTGGGCGTCGTTGAGGGGCTGCCGTTTACCGCGAAATACGGCGTGTAGCAGGGCCTCATCCTCTTGGGTTTCTCGGATCGCGACCGTGAGGCGTTCACCGGGTTGGGACATCCGAAAATGGTAGCGGGCTTGCATCGCGATAAACGGCGAGACATAAAACGACTTGTCACAGCTTTGGCGAATGTATTGGTCGTGCTGCTGCGATGGCTTGACCGGAATCAGATAGCTGTGCCGTTGCGAGAAGGTATTGCTGACTTCGTAGATGATCGCAAATAGCCGCTCATTGTCACTGTAGCAGTAATAAACGCTAAGGGGGTTAAAGCTATAGCCGAGGATTTTGGGGTAGCAGAGCAGCTGGGCTTTGGCTAATGGCTGCTCAAAACCTTGTTCGCGGAGAATGCGCTCCAGGTATTGTCGAGGCGGGTTGCCGCTGCCATCGCCAAAGTCTCGATAGTAAAAACTGAACAAGTTAAAGCGGTTTAGTGAGAACCAGCGGCAACGCTTATCCAGTCTTTCCAGGGCATCAATATCAAATAGAAAGGATTGAATTTTATAGACAAAGCGATGGCGTTTGGGGCGAAAGCGATGGTGCATGACTTCGCCATCGTAAATACTGCCATCATGATCTGCGGTCACGCCGCCGCGTCCACACCTGGGTTTGTCTCCAGGATGATGCGGCCGCTCTCGTTTTCTACTGACCATGGCCGGCGCTCACCGCCGAGGGCTTCGGCAACGGCGAGACCGGATTGAATACCGTCCTCGTGAAAGCCGTAGCCAAAATAGCTGCCGCAATACCAGCTGCGTTGCTGGCCCTGAAGCGACCACAGTTTTTGCTGGGCTTGGAGTGCTTTGCGGTCAAACACCGGGTGGTGGTAGTTAAATTCTTGGTAGGTGAGGTGGGGACGTGGCTCCCGCAGCGGATTGAGAGTGACGATGATCGATTCGTGGCAGGGCAGGTGTTGCAGCGCATTCATCCAGTAGCTTACAGACACTTTTTGCTGTTGGTCTTGGCTGCCAGATAAATAATTCCAACTCGACCAGACCTCACCGAGCTTGGGCATAAGCCGTTCGTCACGGTGCAAAATGGCTCGATTTTCTTCGTATTGGAAGCTGCCCAGCAGTTGCTGCTCTTCTTTGCTGGGGTCTTCAAGCATTGCTAAGGTTTCATCTGCGTGGCTGGCAAATACCACATGGTCGAAGCTGTGGGTGTCACCGTTGTCATCGGTAATAAATACCTTGTCAGCACTGCGTTTAACCGACTTTACCCCGCAGTTTAATTTCACATCATTTAATGAGCCGCTGATTTTGCGTACGTATTCCCGGGCACCGCCGATAACACTTTGCCATTGCGGCCGGTTTTTGACCTGAACCAAGCCATGATTAATACAAAACCGCAAGAAGGTTTTAGCGGGATATTGCAGCATCTGATCGGCAGGTGTGGACCAGATAGCGGCGCTCATGGGGAGCAAATGATCTTCGCTGAAGCCTTTGCTAAAGCCCTCTTTCTTTAACAGCTCGCCCAGGGTCATGTCGTTGGGCAGTTGTTCTAGCCAGTGCTCACTTTTCCGGTAGAAGCGCAATATGTCCAATACCATCCGCCAAAAGCGCAGGCTAAAAAGGTTTTTGCGTTGGGCAAACAAGCTGGAAATAGAGTCCGAGCCGCTGTATTCCAATCGCCCCTTATCCAGAGACACCCCAAATGACATGGTGGTGCTGGTATAGGGCACACTGAGATGCTCGAATAAAGCCACAAGGTTGGGGTAGCAATGCTTATTGAAGACGATAAAACCCGTATCAACGGCGATGGTGCCGGCGCTGGTCATAATATCGACGGTATTGCTGTGGCCCCCTAGGCGGCTGTCTTTTTCAAACAAGGTGACGCGGTGATTTCTGCTCAATAGCCAGGCGCTGCTGAGTCCAGAAATGCCTGAGCCGACAACGGCGATGTTAAGGGCGTTATTCATATCTAATCTGATCTTATTTCCACTTAGGTCCGTAGTTTACACATTCATGACAGATTGCCGCCACGCGTGAGCTCAATATTTGTGCGCAGCGTCAATCCCCTGGTCGAATCCCTAAATAGATAAGGTGGTGTATGCACGATTCTGGCTCTTGGCTCCGCTATTTACGCTATGCGTTGCCAGGGCTACCGCTTGCTGCGCTAATGTTACCATTTTACATATACGTGCCATTATGGCTATCAGAGCATGGTAATTATGGTTATACGCTGGTGGGGGCGTTGTTTTTTATTGCCCGCATCAGCGATGTGCTAACAGATTTGCCCGTAGGTGCGTGGATAGACCGTAAGGGTTGTGGTGCGCCGTGGTGGCTTTCTAGCTGGTTTTTGCTGGCAGTCAGCGCCTTGGTCTTGTTTCTTCTTCCTCATCCTTGGCCAGCTTGGGCGCTGTTGCTTGTACTGGTGTTGCTGATGTTGGGTTGGACCGGGATTAACGTGCCCTGGCTGGCGCTGCCTGTTTCTTTGGCGCGCAACAATGGCGAGCGTTTGGCTTATAACAGCGCCCGAGAAGCCATGTTGCTGTTTGGCACACTGGTCGCGATGCTGTTGCCTGGTATTTTAAGCCCGGATGCGCTGCGTTGGATGCTGATGCCAATGCTGGGTTTTCTGTTATTTACGGCGCTGCTTCAAGGACGCCATAAAGGTGTGACGTCATCCCATACTGCTACTTCGATTTGGCCTTTAATTAAGGAGCCGAGGGTGCTGTCGCTGGCGCTGCCCTGGTGTATCAATATGCTCGCCAATGCGATTCCCGGCACTATTTTAGTGTTGTTTATGCGTGAGGTGCTGGTGGCAGAAGATGCGGTTCCTGCGGCGTTGCTGGTCTACTTTTTGTCGGGTTTGATCGGCGTGCCGTTCTGGTATGCACTGGCTCGGCGTATTGGCAGTTTAACGGCCTGGCGGTTGGGTCTGTGTTTGTCGGCGCTGCTGTTTGGTTTTGCGGCCTTATTGGGTGAAGGCGACCTGTATTGGTTTATCGCCATTTGTGTTGGTACCGGGCTGATGCTGGGAGCGGATCAAGCACTGCCCTCGGCTATGCAAACGGGTCTTGCCCAATCGCTTGCGTCCAATGGCGGTAACAAAGATATGGGCGCCAGGTTGTTTGCCCTTTGGAGTATGTTGAGTAAAGGGGCGATGGGGATTGCGGTAGGGGTCGCCTATCTGTGGCTGGGTAGTCAAACCAGCATGGAAAATGTTCCCCCAGCATGGGCGATTAGCTCAGCGTATGTACTGGCACCGGTGCTATTAAAAATGGTGGTGTTTTTTATGCTGGGGCAGTCGTCCTTAGCATGGCTGGCAAAGGAGTGGGAGCATGAAGAGACAGCTGCTTAACGGCTTGCTGATGGTGGTATTTTCAATGTCGGCGCTAGCGGAACCTGCGCAATGGCAGACCGCCGCCAGCGCGGAGTATAAGTTACTGTGGAAGCGTCTGACCTACACTGAGCTGCAGATAAAATCCGACCAGCTCGACACGGTGCCTGACGATATTCTGAGCACCGACTACGCTAAACGCATTGTCATTCAATATGGCGTTGGTGTGTCTGCCGAACGCTTTCGAGATATGACCCGAGATTCCCTCGATGATGCTTTCTCTAAGCAAGAGCTGGCACCATATAATCGGCAAATTGAGGAGTTTTGTGGCTGGTTTGACGCGGTTGAAAAAGACGATCGCTACAGTCTTACCTGGGAGCCAAATCAGGGGCTGACCTTGGCGAGAAATGCTAGCCCTGTGGGTGTTGTGAAGGACGCGGATGCCGCCGCGATTATTTTAAGTGTCTGGTTGGGGCGTGCGGCGATTAGTGAATCGCAGCGCGACGATATGTTGGCCCAATGGCGACAATTTATACAAAGTCATCAGGTCTCGGCGTCGAAATTACTGCGGTAACTATTTATTAATAATATTATCGGCGCGCTTGGCATTTAGACGCTATATTATCGAGTAGATTGGCCGAGGCTTACCGGCCTGTGTTGACAGGATACGTCGTCATTACTACTGAAACTTTTTTACAAAGCTTAAGCTTTTATCTCTCGTACCCATTGGTCACCCTGGGCAGCCGCCCGGTTACGCTTTATACCTTGCTGGCCGGTGCGGTTATTTTTGGCGTGGCGATGCTGTTGTCCAGAGCGATTCGCCGCAGTTTACGGGGTGTTGCTTCTCGTCGCCCAACCTTATCCAGCAGCTCGCTTTATACCGTTGAACGCTTGGCCCATTACACCATTCTTATTATTGGTTTGGTGATTGCGCTGTCTACCGTGGGCATCGATTTTAGCAAGCTGGCACTGATCGCCTCAGCGCTGTCGGTGGGGATTGGTTTTGGTTTGCAGGCCATTTTCAGCAACTTTGTGTCAGGGCTGATTATTCTTATCGAACGGTCATTAAAGGTGGGTGATTATGTGCAATTGGAAAGCGGCGTGCTGGGAGTAGTGACCGAGATTACTGTGCGGGCCACCATTATTACCACCCTCGAAAACGCAGAAGTGATTGTGCCCAACTCGGAATTTGTCAACGGCAAAGTCACCAACTGGACTCACACCAATAATTTTTGCCGACTGCGCATTCCTTTTGGCGTGGCCTATGGCACAGATAAACAAGAAATGCGTGAGGTGGTATTGGCTGCGGCGGCCAAGCAAACTCAAACATTAACGGGCACCCCTGGCCGGGAGCCCGTTGTCGTGATGAAGGGTTTTGGGGATTCCAGCTTGGACTTTGAATTGCTGGTGTGGGTGAAGCCTGAATACGCCGCCCAACAGAGTGGCACTCGGTCTGTGTATTTATGGGCCATTGATGACGCCCTGGCTGATGCTGGCATTAGCATTCCGTTCCCCCAGCGCGATCTTCATCTGATTTCGGGATTTAATTCGGTCGAAACACCTCAAAGTTAATATCGGTATTCCATGCAATCCCGCATTAGGGTGGGTAGCATGGTCCACACTGCTTTCTACTTTCGTAGCAAAGGACAAGGAGACCACTATGACCGGACTACTCAGCGTACTTTTTCTACTTGTCGTCTTTATGAGTATTTTCTACCTCGGCTTGTCATTGCGTCGAGGTAGCGCGGTGTTTTTTCTCGCCTGGCTATTAGCAGGCAGTGGCTGTGAATTTTTTCTGCACCCGCTGAGTTTATTGCTGCTGCTTGCGGTATTGGCGGTGTTGAATGTGCAGAGCCTGCGGATGCGATTTTTATCGGCGCCCGCCAAAAAAATGTTGGCGGGGATGATGCCCAGTTTGGGTGACACCGAACGAGAAGCGCTGGAAGCGGGTACCACCTGGTGGGAAAAAGACATGTTTTCCGGTCGGCCCGACTGGGACAAATTCGCCGCCATTGATCTTCCGGTCATGACGCCTGCTGAGCAATCCTTTATTGATAACGAAGTGGAAGAACTTTGCGCCATGTTGGACGAGTGGGATATTTACCACCGCCGCAAAGATCTGCCAGAAGAAGTGTGGCAGTACATTAAAGACAAGGGCTTTCTCGGCCTGATTATTCCCGAAGAATACGGCGGCAAGCATTTTAGTCCTTATGCGCAAAGCCGTACCGTGGGCAAAATAGCCAGCCGCTCCACCGTGGCGGCGGTATCTGTCATGGTGCCCAATTCATTGGGCCCCGGTGAGCTGTTGGTGAAATATGGCACGGACGAGCAGAAGCAATATTGGCTGCCCAAACTGGCGGTGGGTGAAGAAGTCCCCTGTTTTGGGCTGACCAGCCCGGAAGCGGGCTCTGATGCGGGGGCCATTCCCGATGTGGGGATTGTCTGTCGGCAAGAATACGAGGGGCAGGACACCCTCGGCGTTAAATTGAGCTTTTCTAAGCGCTGGATCACGCTGGCACCGATTGCCACTGTGGTGGGTTTGGCGTTCAAATTGCGCGATCCAGAGGGGCTGATTGGCGATCAAGTCGAACGGGGTATTACCTGTGCGCTAGTCCCCGCTTCACAACCGGGTATGGAAATTGGTCGTCGCCACAATCCCGGCTCGCCGTTTATGAACGGGCCGATGACGGGGGTGGAAGTGTTTATCCCCATGTCGATGTTAATTGGCGGTCAAGAGCGTGTCGGTCAAGGCTGGCGAATGCTGGTGGAATGTCTGGGTGCTGGCCGGGGTGTGTCGCTTCCTGCGTTGTCCACCGCTGGCGGTGAAATGAGTTATTTAATGGTGGGGGCCTTTGCCCGCATCCGTCGCCAATTTGGTATTTCGGTGGGTAAGTTTGAGGGGGTTCAAGAAGCCACCGCGGATATTGCGGCCAGCGGCTATACCTTGGAAGCCTATCGGGCATTTGTTACCCGGGCGCTGGAAGATGGTGCGCCCTCAGTGCTGACCGCCATGGCCAAATATCACGCCACCGAAATGATGCGTGAAGTGGTTAACGACAGCATGGATGTACTGGGCGGACGCGGTATTCAAATGGGGCCACGTAATTTTATGGCGTTGGTATACCAATCTATTCCCATTGCTATCACTGTTGAAGGCGCCAATATTCTCACCCGTTCTATGATTATCTTTGGTCAGGGCGCGATTCGCTGTCACCCCTATTTGGCAGAGGAACTGGTGGTAATACAAGAAGAAGGCGAAGAGGCACTGTTACGCTTTGACGAATTGCTCACCGCACATCTCGGTCATGCAATTGGGGTGATCTGCAGGGCCATTGCCAAAGGTGTGACGGCTGGTTGGTTGGCCGCACCCAAGAAGGACACGGCATTTTCTAAACGCTGGTATCGCTACTTGGATCGCTACAGCGCGGCGTTGGCGGCCAGCGCTGATATTGCCTTGGCTACCCTGGGCGGTGATTTAAAACGTAAAGAACTGCTATCGGCTCGACTCGGTGATGTGCATAGCCAATTGGTGATTGCCTGTGCTTTGCTGAAATATCAAGAAAGCCTGCCAGACACTGAGGCTAACCGCTTGCATGCTGAGTACTCTCTGCGTCGCTGCTTTAAGGCCCTGAATATTTCCTTGAATGCGTTTTACGACAATCTACCCGTTCCCGGTTTGGGCATGGTTATGCGGCGCTTGTTTTTCCCTTGGGGAACGCCTGTACCGACATTGCGAGACAGCCAAATTCGGCGCTTGGGTAGCTTGATTATGGAGCCCAATGATGTGCGTAAAGCGCTTTCAGAAGCGGTTTTTATCAGCAAAGATCCTGAGGACAGCACCGGCCGGGTGAATGTGACTTATCAAGAGTTGATCGAGTTGGAAGATGATTACGATCGTTTTCTTAAAGCCGAATCAAAAGGTGAGCTCAGTGGTAAGTCGGTGGATGACCGCATTGATAACGCTGCGGAAAAAGGCCTGTTCAGTGCCGAGATGGCAGAGCGCTTAAAGCGCTATGAAGCACGTCGCTACGACTGTCTGTTGACCGATGCCTTTGATCCGACTCTTGAAAATGTCGATATTCGAATTGCTCGACCCTAAAAACAAGAATGTCAGAGGTTATTTTTAGCCATCCCAACCCCATGATTGTCGCCAATGCGGAAAATGTATTGGCGGCAGCCGGAATTGAATGTGAACTGAGAAACAGCTTCGCTATTGGTGCCAGCGGTGGCTTGGCCTGTCAGGATGTGTGGCCACAGTTACTGGTGGCCGATAGTGATATAGAAAAAGCCCAGTGCCTGTTAAAGAAAATTGCTCATCATGACGGCGATGATTGGCAGTGTTCGGCATGTGGCGAAGATAATGCCCCAGCGTTTGAACTGTGTTGGCACTGCGGTGCAACATTGCCCCATAACTAGTTGCCACAGGTGCATCTTATTTGGCTTGGGTTCGCATTTTTGGAATGCCAAATGCATTTCATGTGAATTAGGGGAAATTGCTTACTGTTTTAGTGTGGCAAGTTTCGTATATTTACCCTAGTTATTTGGAATTGCGAACATCCAGGTCGTGATTTGGGACGGGTGGCTTCTTGATCACTAAGTTTTTGGCTAACGCCAAAGGCGATCGCGGTAGGATGACACCATTTTTGGGGACCACAGTGTGGTCCCCTTTTTTGTGTCTGAATGGTGCTGGTTTATGTCCTAAACAGCGGCAGAATTAGAGTTGGCTAATATCCCGCACCGCACCGCGATCGGCGCTGGTCACCATTTTGGCATAGGCTTTGAGTGCCGCAGAGACTTTGCGAGGACGCTCATTGACGGGCTTCCAGCCGTCAGCGCCTTTCGCATCCATGGCTTTGCGGCGTTTGGCCAATTCACTTTCGTCCAGCAAGACATTAATGCTGCGGTTAGGAATATCGATGCGAATAATATCGCCTTTATTGACCAGCGCAATGGCGCCACCAGCGGCGGCTTCGGGAGAAGCGTGGCCAATCGACAGGCCAGATGTACCACCCGAGAAGCGACCATCGGTGAGCAAGGCGCAAGCCTTGCCCAAACCTTTGGATTTGATATAGCTGGTGGGGTAGAGCATTTCCTGCATGCCCGGTCCGCCTTTAGGTCCTTCGTAGCGAACAATAACCACATCGCCGGCTTTAACCCGGTCGTTGAGAATATCGTCAACCGCGCCCTCTTGGCTTTCGCAGATATGAGCAGGGCCTTCAAAGACCAAAATGCTCTCGTCGACGCCAGAGGTTTTCACCACGCAGCCATCAACAGCGATATTGCCGTAGAGCACGGCCAAGCCGCCTTCTAGAGAGAAGGCGTGCTCAATAGAGCGGATGCAGCCATTTTCCCGATCGGCGTCCAAAGAGGGCCAGCGCGTGTTTTGGCTGAAGGCTTGCTGGGTGGGGATGCCTGCCGGACCAGCCTTATAAAAGTCTTTTACCGCTTCCAGCTCGGTCTGCATGATGTCCCACTGGGCCAGCGAGGCGGCAACGCTGCTGGCGTGAACAGTGGGTAGATCGGTGTGTAACAGACCTGCCCGGTCCAATTCACCCAAAATGGCCACAACACCGCCAGCGCGGTGTACGTCTTCCATGTGATACAGCGGGGTGTTGGGTGCGACCTTACACAGCTGAGGGACTTTGCGAGACAAGGCGTCAATATCCTTCAGGGTGTAATCCAGCTCGGCTTCTTGGGCTGCGGCCAGCAAATGCAAGATTGTGTTGGTAGAACCACCCATGGCGATGTCGAGGGCCATCGCATTTTGAAAGGCCTCAAAATTGGCGATGTTGCGGGGCAAAATAGAATAATCATCTTGCTCGTAGTGGCGGCGTGCCAGCTCGACAATGCGGCGGCCCGCTTCTAAAAACAGCTTTTCACGATCGGCATGGGTGGCCAGCATCGAACCGTTGCCGGGCAGCGAAAGTCCCAGTGCTTCGGTGAGGCAGTTCATCGAGTTGGCGGTGAACATGCCAGAGCAAGAGCCGCAGGTAGGACAGGCAGAGCGTTCGTACTCAGCGACTTGCTCGTCGGTGGCGCTGTCGTCCACGGCAATTACCATGGCGTCGACCAGGTCCAGCTTGTGCTCAGACAGCTTGGTTTTACCGGCTTCCATTGGGCCGCCAGAAACAAAAATAACGGGAATGTTCAAACGCATGGCGGCGTTGAGCATCCCCGGCGTGATTTTGTCGCAGTTGGATATACACACCAGCGCATCGGCGCAGTGGGCATTGACCATATATTCTACGGAGTCGGCAATAATATCCCTACTGGGCAGGCTGTAGAGCATGCCGTCGTGACCCATGGCGATGCCATCGTCGACAGCAATGGTATTAAATTCTTTGGCGACGCCGCCGGCAGCTTCAATTTCTCGTGCTACCAATTGGCCCATGTCCTTAAGGTGGACATGGCCGGGCACAAACTGGGTAAAGGAGTTGGCAATGGCGATAATGGGTTTTTCAAAGTCGCCATCTTTCATGCCGGTGGCCCGCCACAAAGCGCGGGCACCCGCCATATTGCGGCCTGCGGTAGATGTTTTTGAACGATATGCGGGCATGATTGGCCTCAGACTGTCTAGCATTGAAATAAGGGTCGAAAGTTTATCACAGCACAGCCAGTGGCAATAATCCCGGCATGCTGCGTCAGCGGCTACAATCCGCTATTGTGGTCAAAAATAACGGCAGTAAAAATCTTTTTTGGGGGACATGTGGAAGAAACAGTAGATCAGGCCGTCGGCGCATTGGGCTCGACTGTGCCGGACTGGTTAATGGACTGGCTCCCATTTGTATTAGTGATGGCGCTGCTATTTTGTGTCTGGCTTTTTACCCGCAAAGTGTTTGCGGTACAAAAAGATCACGGCACGGATATTCGTTATCGTGAGCAGGGCAGCAAACTGCTGTTTCGCTTGGCGGGGGTGGTGTTGGCCATTGCCACACTGCCAATGGAAAGCGAGCTGCGTGGTCAATTGCTCAGCCTGGTGGGGCTGCTGGCATCGGCAGCTATTGCGCTGTCGTCGACCTCGGTGATGGGTAACCTGATGGCGGGATTTATGCTCCGCACCGTCAACAGCTTTCGGGCGGGGGACTATATCGAGTTTCGCAATGAATTGGGGCGAGTCTCCCAGCGTGGTTTATTGCATGTTGAAATTCAAAATGAAACCAGCGAGTTGGTTACCGTTCCTAATTTGCTGCTGGTGCAAGAACCCTACAATGTCGTGCGGGCTTCTGGCACGGTGGTATCTGCCGATGTGTCTTTGGGCTATGACGTTGACAGGCGGGATATTGAAAAAGCGCTGCTGGCCGCAATTGAGCAAGCCGAGCTGGAAGATGGCTTTGTACAGATTCGAGAGCTGGGGGATTTTTCGGTCAGTTATCGGGCCAATGGCTGGTTGAATGAGGCCGGTTTGCTGGTCAGTGCGCGTTCGCGGCTACGGGCCATGATCTTGGACGCGATGCATGGTGCCGGCATTGAAATTGTCTCCCCCACGTTTATGAATCAACGCCAGTTAAAAGGCGAGGGTAAGGTGATTCCGCAAGCGCCTCGTATTCCGCAAGAAGAAAATAATAATCATGGTCATGCTGAAGAAGTCCTCTTCAGCAAAGCGGAATCTGCCAGTGCAGTGGAAAAACTGGAAGACAAAATTAAAAAATTAAAAAATGCTCTTAAAGAAGAGGGCGATGCGACGGACGACGGCGAAGCTATGGATCGGGAGAAAGTAAAAGCAGAGTTAGCCGTGTTAACGGCAGAGCTGGAAGTTGCCCGGAACGAAGCCAAGCAGGAGGCGGAAAAAGATCGGGCGCAGGCAAAAGAAGAGGATGCTGACACAAAATCCGGGTAAAACATGGCAGGCATAAAGTTGTAGCATTGACCATTGCGAGAGAGTTGCAAGCTCTGCTGCAAAGATATTTTAACATGGATACTGTTAAATGAGTTATCGCTGTCAGTTGTGACAAAAGTGCGCAGTCTGATACCGCATTAAGATGTGCCTGGTAGTTAGCCCAAGGTTGGGTAAAGTCCCAAAAAAGAGGGATAGATTTATATGTGTCATTTTTTAGATTTTGGGTATTTGTAGGCGACCAAATAATATTGGAGGGAAGGGATGACCAAGGCTACGAGGATTTTATGGGCGTTGTTGATCGCTGGATCATGTACTGTTGCCCATGCTTCACCGCCAGCAGAACCGTCCGAGCCTTTGCCGTTGTCGGTGTATAGTGCCGAACCGGGGATTGAACAGATGGCGCTGTCGCTAACGGGTAAGTACCTCGCTTTTGTGACCTCGATGAACAATATGCGTCTGTTTGTAGTGGCGGAGGTGGGAGGCAAGGTACTGCACAAGATTGCTTTGGATGATCTTAATCTGGAGTACCTGAGCTGGGCGGGGGATGATTTTGTTCTTATTCACTCTCGCTCTGTGCAAAAACTGGGCTATTCGGTTGCTGGGCACTTTCAGTTGCATAATCTTCTGGTAGTAAATCGTCACAGCGGCAAGCTCGATGTACCGCTGAGCAACTCCAAGAAAGTGTTTAATGCGGCTTTTCATTTCTATATGCCGGTGCAGAAAAAGGGGCGCTGGTATCAGTGTCTCGATACCCTGTCTACTAATAGCAGCGCGTATACCCGCCAGGTGTGGATTAATGATTCAGAATTTCAACTCAGTTGTATCGATCTGAAAAGTGGTCGGATGTCATTGCTGGCTGGCAGTCGCGAAGATGGTGATGGCTGGTTGTTGGGCCCAGGTCTGCAGGTGCTGGCTACCGCCAGTTACGATGACTTAAAGCAGGAGTGGAAGCTTCAGCGAGATTGGCGTAGCAAAGCACTTTATACAGCGTCGTCCCGATATGGTGGTCATGAGATTGAGGGGCAGGGGCGAACCCCCGACACTTTAATTTTTAGCGCCAATACTGAGCACTATTACGAAATGCCTCTCAGCGGTGGCAAACCACGTCAGATTTATGCCAACTCGGTGGTTGAATGGCTCTATTTTGACCCTATAACCGGTTTGAATAGTGGCTATCTGAAGGCTGATGATGTGCCAGAGTTAGTGATGTTAGATCCGCTCCACAAGGCGCGTATTGAGGGCGCCAGAAAAGCGTTTCCCAATCTTAATGTGCATTTTCGCTCTTGGAATCAGGATGTCAGCCGCTTGGTGGTTTACACCGATGGTGATACTGATTCGGGTACTTGGTGGTTGGTGGATATCGCGGCGGGCAGTGCTGAAATATTGGGGGTCAACCACCCGTTGATAAAGTCCGCTCACGTTGCGCCGTTCAAAATGTGGCAATACAAAGCGGCAGACGGCTTGGATATTCACGCGGTGCTGACATTGCCGCCGGGTAAGCGTGCCGAAAAGCGGCCGCTGATTGTGTTGCCTCATGGCGGCCCGGAATCTCGGGATTACCTTCAGTTTGACTGGCTGGCCCAGGCCTTTGCGAGTCGGGGTTATGTTGTGCTGCAAGCTAATTTTCGCGGCTCCGACGGGTATGGCAGCAGGTTTCGCGACGCCGGTTTTGGCGAATTTGGCCGCAAAATGCAGAGTGATTTGTCAGACGGTGTTGCCGCACTGGCGGAGACTGGCATGATCGACCCAGCGCGGGTTTGTGTTGTTGGCGGCAGCTACGGTGGCTACGCGGCTCTGGCAGGTGTGTCTCTGCAGAAGGGTATTTATCGCTGTGCAGTGTCTATTGCTGGCATCAGCGATTTGCAATTGTTTCTCAGCAAAATGGAGCGGAATCGTTTTCACGCTGGACTGCGTTACTGGAAGGATTATTTAGGAGTGACGAGCTCGAAAGATGACCGGCTGCAAGCGCTGTCTCCTCGGGATAAGGCAAAGCGGATAAAAGTACCAGTGCTGCTAATTCATGGCGAATACGATACGGTGGTGCCGGTTGAGCAAAGCAGATTGATGGCCCGTCGTCTAAAATCGCTGGATTCGGAATACCAGTACGTCGAGTTGGAAACGGAAGATCATTATCTCTCTCAAGCCGCAACGCGACTGCAAGCATTGGAAGAGGCTATGGCCTTTGTGATGAAGCACAATCCACCAGATTAATATTCAATGTTGTGTTAAGGGGATAAAGAAAGGGGTGCATCTAAGTAATGCACAAGCATGTCGTAATATTAGCTGTATTCTTTAGTATCGTTTGTTCTGGCCTGGCCCAGGCAGGCTGTTCTGGTCAACAAAACCGGACACATTAATTTGGTGTCTGTCTTACAGATTCGATGAGAGGAAAAGAGAGAAAGAACTTAGCAAAGTGGATTTTTATGGGTATGTCAGCTCATAGCATGATTAAGCCTTGTTCAAATGTCTCAGAAAGTGAAATCGATAATTCTAATCAATATGCTGGTAGGTTAATTACACGACTGATAACAGAAGATTGCCCGGAACAAGTCAGGACGGCTTCCGAGGTTATGGGCTCCGCAGCATTTGAGCAAGCATTCAAAGTCGTCGGCGAGCTTGCAATGCAGGAATTAATGGCCGAGCTAAGCGTAGGATAATCTATAGGCGGTTTTGAAAAGTACCTTGATGATACTAGCGCTTGGGGGCCGTGGGGCTACACAATGATTGACTGAATATATGGCTGACTTGGTATAAGGAAGACTGAGAATGTTTGTAGTACGCGCCGTAGTGCTTTTTTTCATCGCGATCACGTTTGCACATGGGGACGAAGCCCCTATTCCACCTAGTATCGATAGCTACGCGATACTTCCGAGCATTGACGATGTGGCCTTGTCGATTTCTGGTCAATATATGGCAATGACCTCTACCGTCAAAGGGCGACGGATTTTAGTTATAGCCGAGAGTAGCGGCAAACTGCTGAACAGTTTTGGTTTGGGTGGCATTAAAGTGCGGTCGTTATTTTGGGCGGGGGATGATTATCTCATTGCCAGAACCAGCTCTACCCAAAATTTAGGTTTTGCCTATGGCGGCCGTTACGAACTGGGAAATTTGATGGTGATCCAGCGCGGTAGTGGCGAACTTAGTTGGCCGTTACACGAATCCGGTAGAGTTGTTAATGCCGCTTTTGGTTTTCAGCAACCCGCCCAAAAAAACGGTAAGTGGTATCAGTGTGTCGGTACTCTACCGCTATCTCGTAGTTCGCGCTCGGGGGAGGTCTGGATTGGCGACGATGAGGTGGATTTGAGCTGTATTAACCTAGAAACAGGCAAACTTAAAATTTTAAGAAAGGGGCGCAAAAACGGCGATGGTTGGTTGCTGGGTCCAGAGTTAGAAGTGCTGGCTCATGCATTAAATAATACTGCTCAGCAACGCTGGGTATTGAAAGCGAGCAATCAAGCCGACACTATTTTTAGTAACGCAACAATACTTGCAGAAGGGCCGTCACGCTACGGGCATAATGTAATTCTGGGTCGGGGCCGCACACCGGGCACAATTTTGTATTCCCTCGCCGATGCTCGCGGAAGTCACCGGTTGATGGAATCACCTCTGAGCGGTAAAGGCGAGGCGGTGGAGCTCTATGCAGATATCGACACGACTTCGCTAGCTTTTGATCCTCTGACGGGATTTTTCAGCGGTTATTGGGCTGAGGGGCCAGTTGAAGAATTAACAATGTTGGATGATAAAGCACAGGCTCGAGTCGTGGGCACACGCAAAGCTTTTCCCAATAGTACGGTACGGTTTGTTTCATGGAGCAAAGGGCTTGATCTTATTATTGTTTACACCGAAGGCAGTGACGATTCTGGTACTTGGTGGTTGGTGAATATTGGTGAAGGCAGTGCCACGCCTATTGGTGAAAGCTATCCAGGTATTAAGGCGAACCAAGTAGGAAAATTTAGTCTTTGGCACTACACCGCGCAAGATGGTCTCGCGATTGAGGCGATTATCACCGAGCCTGCTAGCGGTACAACAGAAAATATGCCGTTAATCGTGATGCCCCACGGCGGTCCGCAAGTAAAAGATCGGTTGCACTTTGATTGGATGGCTCAAGCTTTTGCCAGCCGTGGCTACTTGGTATTACAGCCAAATTTTCGGGGTTCCAGTGGCTACGGTCTAGGCTTTCGTAATGCCGGGTTTAATGAATGGGGGCGAAAAATGCAAAGCGACCTGTCCGACGGTGTTGCCGCGCTAGTGAAAGAGAAGCGCGTTGACCCTAATCGAGTGTGTATCATTGGTGGTAGTTATGGAGGCTATGCCGCACTTGCTGGCGTAACCTTACAACAGGGAATTTACCGGTGCGCGGTGTCTATTGCTGGCGTATCAGACCCTGTCGCTATGTTGCGTGAGCTAGAAGTGGACCGGCGGCGCAACTCACAGCGTTACTGGCAAGATTTTATGGGTGCAAAAAATTCGAGGGATGATGTTTTGGAAAATATTTCGCCATTGGCTCACGCGAAAAAAGCGGATGCCCCCATATTGTTGCTACACGGTGAAGATGATCTCGTTGTACCGATATCCCATAGCACGCGTATGGCAAAAAAATTAAAACGTGCAGATAAACCGTATAAATTTGTAAAGTTGAAAACCGAAGACCATTACTTGTCCCGAGAGGCCACCCGTCAACAAATGCTTCAAGAGGCGATGAACTTTGTGATGAAGCACAATCCACCAAGCTAGTATTCAATGTTGTATTAAAGGAATAAAGAAAGGGGAGAATCTAAGTAATGCACAAGCATGTCGCAATATTAGCTGTATTCTTTAGTATCGTTTGTTCTGGTATGGCCCAGGCAGGCCAAGAGGCACGGCAATTTGGTGTCTGTCTTACAGATTCGATGAGCGGAAAAGAGAGAAAAAATTTAGCAAAATGGATTTTTATGGGTATGTCAGCTCATAGCATGATTAAGCCTTATTCAAATGTCTCAGAAAGTGATATCGATAATTCTAATCAATATGTTGGTAAGTTAATTACACGACTGATAACAGAAGATTGCCCGGAACAAGCCAGGACGGCTTCAGAGGTTATGGGCTCCGCAGCATTTGAGCAAGCATTCAAAGTCGTCGGCGAGCTTGCAATGCAGGAATTAATGGCCGATCCAAGTGTAGGACAATCTATAGGCGGTTTTGAAAAGTACCTTGATCAGGAAAAATTCAAAGAGGTTTTTCAATAGTCGCCATGTCTGACAATCGGCTGAAATTTGCTCAGAATAACTAACTTCAAATGCTGGGGCTCATGAGAATGAAATAAATCTCCCCCTTTTTCTTCTGCTTTGACTCAGTTGGCCTAAGGCTTGGCGCGCTTAGCCAGCCAATCATTAATTGCCAGGCCGGTGCCCATATTCCAGCCTTTGAGTTTTTCTGGGGGAATAATTTTGTAGTCGTCTAGCTCTTCGTTGAGTTTGATCTCTCCGTGAGCCTGAATGTGATAGGCGATAATGACTTGGTTTTGCTGGGGAAATCCGTAAACGCCAAGCAGTTCAGCGGTCTGTGCATGGAGGTTAAGTTCTTCCAGCGTTTCGCGCTTGGCGCATTCCAGCGGGTCTTCTCCAGCTTCTAAAAAGCCGGTGATGATGGAGTAGAATTTCTCAGGCCAGCTGACGTTGTGGGCCATGACGACGCCACCTTCAAGCTCAACAATCATCGCCACAACCGGCGTGGGGTTATTGAAGTGAATAAAACCGCAGTCATGCCCGGCGCAGGCTGAGCGAATTTCTCCTTCAATCAGTGTGTCGTTGAGGGGAGTGGCGCAGTGTGGGCAGTATTTCATATCGCTTCCAGAGTCAGGTCTTTTTGAGGCTGATTTTGAGTGTTATGTATCCCAGTATGCCGAATAGCAGTGAACTGATAATAATGCCCAAACGCTTGTCAAAACCCGGTTAACCCCGGACTCTTCAACGGCGAGTGAGCCAATAAACAGGCTCATGGTAAAGCCTATTCTGCACAGTGCTGTGTGCCATGCAGGCTTGCCCAGTTCATATGGCTGCTGTTTATTTTTTTTCTAGGGAGGCGGCCCAAAGCGCTAAGCGATGACGGATGGTCTGCTGTGAAATCTGTAATTCGGGCATGGGTTGGATCAGTTTATCTCGCACTAGCAGACGGTAGATAAATTCGAGCCGCTCAGTTACGGAATCCCCTTCTTCAAATTTAGCGGCGCCGCGTTTTTCTGCGTAGGCACCACCCACTGCTAAGGCTTTGCGTACCAGTTCTTTCTCGTTGGCGAGCTTCTTCATAGGCGACTCCGCTGGGTGTTTGCATTGTGCTCTATCATCGGGCATTCAATATAAAATGCAATGCTTCTGGTTTTTAAGGCGGGGTTGGTTTTATTCGTGGGGTGAGCTGCCTACTCGGCTAAAAACTCGCCTAAAAGACTATCGAGCATGACAAAGCCTCGTTGAGTGGCTTTAAATTGCCCGGCCTGTTCTTGAATTAAGCCGCGAGCTTGCAGGGTTTTTATGGTATCGGCGACGATGGTCCAGTTGAGGCCGCTGCGTTGTTCAAACAATGTTTGGCTAAAGCCTTCGCTGAGGCGCAGGGCGTTCATCATAAACTCTAATGGAATATCTTCAGGCGCGATAACTTCAGACTTGCTGCTTCGGGAAGGGCTGCGTTTTAAGTAGTCTTCGGGCTTGCGGGTTTTTTGGTAGCGCAGAATGTCGCCGTTGGCGGTGGTGATTTTGCCGTGGGCTCCTGCGCCCAGAGCAAGATAGTCGCCAAACTGCCAGTAGTTGAGGTTATGGCGTGCTTGATGGCCAGCTCGCGCAAAGGCCGATACCTCGTAGCGCTGGAAACCCGCCTTCGCCAGCAAGGCAAAGCCTTGCCGTTGAATGGTCATAATTTCGGTTTCTACCGGCAGCGTTGGTGGCCGGGAGTAAAACTCGGTATTGGGTTCGATGGTGAGCTGATACCAGGAAATATGTGGGGCACCGGCATCGATAGCGATCTGTAGGTCTTGCAGCGCATCAGCCTGGCTCTGCTCATTGAGGCCGTGCATCAAATCGATATTAAAGTTTGAGTAGCCTGCCGCTTGGGCGGTGGCGATGGCTTTTAACGCATCGTCACTATTGTGAACACGGCCCAGCTTTGTCAGTTGTTCGCCGTCAAAGCTTTGCACACCTATCGAGAGTCGGTTGATACCTGCTTCCCGGTAGCCTTCAAATCGGCCTTGTTCCAGCGTACCGGGGTTGGCTTCTAGGGTGATTTCAATATCGTCGCTAAAGTGTAACCGTTGTTTTAACGCCGCTAATAATCGTTGATATGCCGTGGCGCTAAACAAGCTAGGCGTGCCGCCGCCAATAAAAATACTTTGCAGGGGGCGGTCTTGAATGAAGCTTACATCTTGATCCAGGTCTTCTATAAGGGCATCAATATAAGCGCTTTCTGGCAGCTCAGCCGTTTTTGCGTGGGAGTTAAAGTCGCAGTAGGGGCATTTGCGAACGCACCAAGGCACATGCACATATAAAGACAGTGGCGGTAGGCTCATTGTGGCCCAATCATTTGGGGAGGGTGATGCCCAGTTGGTCCCAAATGTCGTCAATTTTTTGGGTGACGGCGGGATCTTTGGCAATGGGGCGACCCCATTCCCGCTCGGTTTCGCCGGGCCATTTGTTGGTGGCGTCCATTCCCATTTTTGAGCCGAGGCCCGATACCGGCGAGGCAAAATCTAAATAGTCGATAGGGGTGTTTTCGACCATTACCGTGTCGCGTTGGGGATCCATACGGGTGGTGATGGCCCAAATCACATCGTTCCAGTCTCTGGCATTCACGTCGTCATCGCAGACGATAACAAACTTGGTGTACATAAATTGGCGCAGGAATGACCACACCCCAAACATGACCCGCTTGGCATGGCCGGGGTATTGTTTTTTGATGGTGACAACCGCCATTCGGTAAGAGCAGCCTTCTGGGGGCAGGTAGAAATCAATGATTTCTGGAAACTGGCGGCGTAATAACGGCACTAACACTTCGTTTAAAGCGACGCCCAGTACGGCGGGTTCATCTGGCGGCCTGCCGGTGTAGGTGGTGTGATAGATCGGCTGCTTGCGATGGCTGATATGGGTCACGGTAAAGACCGGGAAGCAGTCGACTTCATTGTAATAACCGGTATGGTCGCCATAGGGGCCTTCGTCGGCCATGTCGCCGGGGGCAATATAGCCTTCCAGAATAATTTCTGATGAGGCGGGCACCTGCAGGTCATTGCTCAGGCTTTTGATCAGTTCGGTTTTTTCACCCCGGAGCAATCCTGCAAAAGCGTATTCGCTAAGGGTATCGGGTATTGGGGTGACAGCGCCCAGCGTGGTGGCGGGGTCAGCGCCTAGCGCAACGGAAACAGGAAAGTTTTCGCCGGGATGGGCTGCCTGAAATTCCTGAAAGTCCAGTGCGCCACCGCGATGGGATAGCCAGCGCATAATCAACTTATTACGGCCGATCAACTGCATGCGGTAAATGCCGAGGTTCTGGCGTTCTTTGTTGGGTCCCCGGGTAATCACCAGCGGCCACGTTATTAATGGCGCGGCATCGTCGGGCCAGCAGGTTTGAATAGGCAGTTTGTACAGGTCTACCGCCTCGTTTTCTAGCACCACATCTTGGCAGGGCGCTTTGCTAACGAGCTTGGGCCCCATGTTTAAAACTTGTTTAAACACCGGCAATTGTCGCCACGCGTCTTTCAGGCCTTTAGGGGGATCGGGTTGGCGCAGAAAGGCCAGCAGTTCGCCTACCTCGTGCAGGGCTTCAATGCTGTCTTGCCCCATACCCATTGCCACCCGTTTTTCGGTGCCAAATAAATTAGCCAATACGGGCATGTCGTAGCCGATGGGGTTTTCAAACAATAGCGCGGGACCGCGAGCGCGTAGCACCCGATCACAGATTTCGGTCATTTCAAGGTTGGGGTCAACAGGGTGAGTGACGCGTTGCAACTCACCCTGTTTTTCCAGGTAGCTAATGAACTCGCGAAGATCTTTGTGCTTCATAGCCGAATGCCAAAGTTAGGTCGAAAGCGCCTAGGGCCTGTTAACGCTAATTAGTGTTAACAGGCCCTAGCTTATTTCCTTTTCATTGAGTCGAAGAATTCGCTGTTGGTCTTGGTGTCCTTCAGCTTGTCGATCAGGAATTCGATCGCGCCGGTGTCTTCCATGCCGTGCAGCAGTTTGCGCAAAATCCACATCCGTTGCAGTTCGTCTTCGCCGGTGAGGAGTTCTTCACGACGGGTGCCCGAGCGACGAATATTGATGGCAGGGTAAACGCGCTTCTCGGCGATCTTGCGGTCGAGATGCAGTTCGTTGTTGCCGGTGCCTTTAAATTCTTCGTAGATCACTTCGTCCATTTTCGAACCGGTATCGATCAGCGCGGTAGCGATAATGGTCAGGCTGCCGCCTTCTTCGATATTCCGTGCCGCACCGAAGAAGCGCTTGGGGCGCTCCAGCGCGTGAGCGTCAACACCGCCAGTGAGTACCTTGCCGGAGCTAGGAACAATCGTATTGTAAGCTCGGGCCAGGCGGGTAATGGAGTCGAGCAGAATCACGACATCTTTTTTGTGCTCAACCAGGCGCTTGGCTTTTTCGATTACCATCTCGGCCACTTGCACGTGACGGGCAGGGGGTTCGTCGAAGGTTGAGGCAACCACTTCGGCCCCTTTTGCACCCACCGAGCGTTGCATCTCGGTGACTTCTTCTGGGCGCTCGTCAATCAGTAGCACGATAACGTAGCATTCGGGGTTGTTGCGAATAATGCTTTGGGCGATGTTCTGCAGCATTAAGGTTTTACCGGCTTTGGGTGGCGCTACAATCAAGCCGCGTTGGCCCTTACCGATGGGTGCCGCCAAGTCGATGATCCGGCCGGTCAAATCTTCTGTTGAGCCATTACCCTGTTCCAGCGTCAGGCGCTCATTGGGAAACAATGGGGTCAGGTTTTCAAACAGGACTTTATTCTTGGATTGCTCAGGTCTGGTGTAGTTAACCTCGTCTACTTTGAGCAGGGCAAAGTAGCGTTCGCCTTCTTTGGGGGGGCGAATTTTGCCAGCGATGCTGTCGCCAGTGCGCAGATTAAAGCGGCGGATTTGGCTGGGCGACACATAGATGTCATCTGGGCCAGCCAGGTATGAGCAGTCTGCAGAGCGCAGAAAACCAAAACCGTCTTGGAGAATTTCTAGTACGCCGTCGCCGTGAATATCTTCGCCGCTTTTGGCGTGGCGCTTCAGGATGGAGAAGATAATATCCTGTTTGCGAGAGCGGGCGATGTTGTCGAGGCCAATTTCTTTGGCAATATCGAGCAGTTCTTGGGCAGGCTTGGTTTTAAGATCAGTAAGATTCATAGGTTTGAAGTTGTTAATTCAATGGAAGAGATATCCGAGGACGCAGGAATGGCGGGAACAGAAGCCGGTACGTACTCGACAAATTCGGTAGAAGCGAAAAAAATAAAAGGTTAATTATTTGAGTAGTCTTTGCAGGAACAGCCGCACTCTATCATCGAACGGAGGGGGCGTCCAGTGTTGTAAATACCCAGTCCAATAAGGGCTTGGACTGGGTAAGGTCGTTATTTTACAGCGCGCTGTTGACGAACTCGGTCAGTTGGGTCTTGGATAGAGCACCGACTTTGGTCGCTTCAGAGTTGCCGCCTTTGAAGATCATCAGCGTAGGGATGCCACGAACGCTGAACTTGGCAGGGGTTTCTGAATTGGCGTCGACATCAATTTTGCAGATCTTGATTTTGTCGCCTAGTTCACCCGCAAGCTCGTCGAGGACGGGGGCGATCATTTTACAGGGGCCGCACCACTCCGCCCAAAAATCAACCAGTACCGGCACCTCGGACTTCAGTACTTCTTCTTCGAAGCTGGCGTCGGTGACGTGAACGATGTTCTCGCTCATCTTTAATCTCCGCATTAAACATCAGAATGAAATGATGTGAGATCATATCACAGGTGTAAACACGATGTGAAAAGGCTGTGGTGGTAATGGCTCAGAATAATTTAGCGGTAATCGACATGGGCTCCAATAGCTTTCATCTGTTAATAGCCGCGCCGAAAGCCAGTGGTTGGGAGCCGCTCTGTCGAGATGAGCGCAAAGTACAGTTGGCGGCGAACCGGCAGGGGCGGCGCCTGTGTGATGAGGCTGTGGTTCGGGCACTAAGCTGCTTGCGCCTCTATCTGGCCCGTATTAAAGAACACGGGCCCTGCCAGTTGCGTATCGCCGCCACTGCGTCTCTTCGTGGGGTGGACAGTGCCGCTTTTTTACAGGCAGCTGAGGACCTGTGCGGCGTGCGACCGCAGATTTTAAGTGGTGAAGATGAGGCACGGTTTGTGTATCGCGGCGTGTGTGCCGAATTCACCGGCGAGAAAACGTATTTGGTGGTGGATGTGGGTGGCGGTAGCACGGAGTTAGCGTTGGGGCGCGGCAAGACCTTGCTGGCGCATCGAAGTTTTGATGTGGGCTGCCTGAGTTATTTGCGATTCTTTGTGGATAATGCCTTGAGCGCGTCGGCATTTTTGGCGGCGCAACAAGAAGCGATGGCACAGTTTGTTGAGTTTTTGCCGCATATCCCCCCAGAGCCGGTGACGGTGGTTGGCAGCTCAGGTTCACTGCTGGCGGTGGAGGCGGTACTGAAGGCGACTAGCAAAAGCAGGGCGGGCATTCATGTCGCGGACCTGACATGGTTGGCAGAGGATATTTCGCGTTTTGATGCCTTGGGCGAAGTGGCATATGGTGGCTTGAGTGAAGACCGGCGCGGCGTGTTTGCGTCGGGGTTGGCGATTGTTGTCGCGTTGTTTGGCAGTTTGCGTTTAACAGAAATGCAGCTTTCTTTGCTGGGCCTTCGGGAAGGGCTTTTGGCGGTGTGGTTAGACGAGTTGCAGGGCCTGGAACAGCTGGATGAATCTTGAGGTCAGGATGAAAAGCGCCGCTACAAACATCGCCGTTACACTGAGCTGGTATGGTTACCGGCCCCGCTCTAAAATGACCCTCCGTTCACCACAGAAAGTTTGCTAATGCCCCGGTTTTTATACAGCGCGCTGCTGTACCTACTTACGCCATTCATTCTTTTGCGCTTGTTTTTGCGGGGCCGAAAAGCCCCCGCCTATCGCCAGCGTATTGCTGAGCGTTTTGGTTTTTTTGCCGCACCGCTTAGCTCGCGGGGGGGCTTTGGGTGCATGCCGTATCAGTGGGCGAAACCATTGCGGCGGCGCCACTCATTGAGCATTTCCTCCGTGTGCACCCGCAGCTTCCGGTGATGGTGACCACCATGACGCCGACGGGCTCTGAACGCGTCACTGCATTGTTTGGCGACCGGGTTTGTCACGTATATGCGCCTTACGATTTACCCTGTGCGGTGAATCGGTTTTTGGCCAAGGTGCAGCCGAAAGTGGCGGTAATCATGGAGACCGAAGTCTGGCCAAATATGGTGTGTCAGACGGCGGCTCGGGGGGTTGATGTTATTTTGGCCAACGGCCGAATGTCTGCGCGCTCGGCGGCGGGTTACCTCAAATTAAAGGGCTTAAGCGCTTCTGCTTTTGCCGCGTTTGCGCATGTGGTGGCCCAGGGCGACGACGATGCTAAACGCTTTATCGCCTTGGGGGCGTCGGCAGAGAGGGTGTTGGTATCCGGCAGTATCAAGTTTGATGTGACGATTGCGCCATTGCTGCGGGAGCAAGCTGGTGTCTTCAAAGCGGCAATAGGCTCCCGGCCGGTTTGGATTGCCGCCAGCACCCATCCTGGTGAGGATGAAATTATTATTGCAGCCCATGACCGTTTATTGCGTATTTTGCCAACCGCGCTGCTTATTTTAGTGCCGAGGCACCCCGAACGATTTGACGCAGTGGCTACATTGCTTGCTGACGCAAAATTATCTTTTCAGCGTCGCAGTGGCAGCAGCGCTATTGAGGCTGGCAGCCAGGTTTTGTTGGGCGATACCATGGGCGAGTTAATGATGTTTTATGGTGGCGCAGCGGTGGCGTTTGTTGGTGGCAGTCTTGTTGATCGAGGTGGCCACAATATGTTGGAGCCTGCTGCCTGGGGGCTGCCGTTGGTAACCGGGACCAGTGATTATAACTTTGCTGAAATCAGTCAATTGCTCTGCGAGCGGGGCGGTTTGCGTAAAGTGACAACGGTTGAACAGCTGGCTGAGCAAGTGGGGAAGTGGCTTGGTGACAGTGACCTGAGTCAGCGTCAGGGCGCTGCTGCTCTAAATGTAGTGGAGCAAAATCGTGGCGCCCTCGACAAGCTTATTGCGATTGTCGAAGGCGCGTTGATGAGTGACTGAGTTTTAGCTGCTCACTCGGTCAGAGACGGTGGGGGCAGTGGGGGCGCTCAGCCACTTGTTGAGTTCGTTGATGTCAGCGGGGCTGAGGGTACCGGCGTTTTGCTTCAGCTTTAACACATCCAAAACGTAGTCGTAGCGGGCGTTGGTGTAGTCGCGAATGGCGGCATACAAATTACGCTGCGCCTCAAGCACATCGACGATATTCCGGGTTCCCACTTCATAGCCTGCTTCTGTTGCATCCAGCGCGCTGCGTGCTGAAATAATATTCTGTTTGCGGGCTTTTACCGTTTGCACATCTGTATTCACCGCGATGTGTTGGGCGCGGGTGCCTGCGATAACCTGACGCTGAACGCTAATGCTATTTTGCTGGGCAGCGTTGTACTGCTCATACGCTTGGCGTCGTGCGGCACTGATGCCGCCACCAGCGAAGAGCGGCACGGTCAGCGTTATGCGAGCGGCCTCGGTTTCTGTGTAACTGTCGGGCGGGGTGGCAAACGAGCTGGTGGGGTTAAAGGTGGTGCTGCCGTCAAGGTCTTGCTTGCTGTAAATCAGGCTGCCGGTGATTTTTGGCAGGTGCTCCATCTTTTTAGAGCGGGCATTTTGGTAGGCCGAATCCCGGCCGGAACCAGCTGCTTTTAACAGGTGGTTGTTGGTCAGGGCAAAGTCTACCCATTTGGCCCGGTCTGCAGGTTCGGGCATGGCGATGGGGAAGTTGTCCTCTAAAGACCAAAGATTGTGATGAGCTTGGCCGGTGACCGTGCTCAGGTTTTCTCTGGCGATTGCTAATGTGCCTTCAAATCCAAGGCGTTGGGCGACGATGGTGTCGTATACGGCTCTCGCTTCGTGGACATCGGTGATGGCGATCAGGCCGACATCAAACCGTTGTTGGGTTTGTTCCAGCTGGCGCTGGGCTGCTTTTTCTTCTGCTTTAGCGGCGTCGAGGTTCTCTCTGGCCCGCAGTACATTAAAGTAGGCGTCAGAGACCCGCACGATTAAGTCTTGTTGATCATAGGCGAGTTGAGCGGTGGCTTGTTCGCTGAGCGCCTTGCCTGCTTTAAAGCTAAACCAGGCGGGTAAATTAAAAATCGCCTGATTTAATGACACCGAGTAAGCCTCGGTTTCAGAGTCGGTATTACTGCTTTGGTCGATGATGGCCGCGGTTGTGCCGCCCATGCCGTCAGGGGCGATGGTCGTGCTTTTGCGATTACTGTCGGTTTCCGCGTCCTCGTAATAGGCTTCGCCGACCACTTGAGGCAATAAACTGGAACGGGCTATGTTTTCAGATTCTATGTTTGCGCGGTAGTTGGCTTCTGCGGCTTTTAATACGGGGTCGTTTTGCAGGGCCAGCTCGTATACGTCCAGCAGCGTATCTGCCTGGCTTGCAGGGCTGATGAATGCTTGGCTAAACAGTGTTGCGGCCATAATTGCGGCGTATAAAGGATGACGTTTTACAATCATTGAGGGTAACCTGTTCTGAATTCGGAGAGCTTGGCGCCCAAGTTGAGGTGTCAGTGATCAGTGTAACAAAGGAATACAGGACGATAATGATTATTACATTATCGTAAATTTACGTAGGCCACTAACTAAATTCTGGGAGCAGTGTGCGGATTCAAGGCTACCAAGTCAATCTTAGCGAGCATCTAGCCGATTGTGAGCTTAACTATTTGCGGCTTCAGAAGCTGGTGCCCCGTCATTGCCGGGCAGATAGCTGCCTGGAGTTTGGTCTAGTGGATTCCACTGTTTACTTTCGAGTTGTGGAATGTGCCCCTTATACCACTTCTTTGGAAGTCGAGTTGGCCAAGCCTTTGGTGCCAGATTGGTCACCACCAGTGCTCTCGGTGCAGGTTTATCACGATGCAGGTCTGGCTGAAGTCGTCGCAGTGGAGGGGATTCGTATCAAGAAGGCTAGATTGCCCTATCCCAACCCGAAAATGCTACAGCGGGATGAAAAGCGCCAGCTTAACCGCTATCTCGGTGAGATTCTTTGTCACTGTCTTGCGCAAGGTCATTCTTTGGACGATCCGTTAAAAATACTGGAAATATGACCGACTACGCGAAAATTGCCTGACCGTGGCTAGATTTGGGTAGTTCCTTACCGTATAAACGGAGTTATGTTAACGGTGAAAGGTTCCCGCTCAGTGTCAGCTGTTCCCCTTAAAAAATCGCTGCGTATCGCGCAGATTAGTGATTGCCATCTCGGCGAGCGAGAGGGCGATACGCTATTGGGCATGGATACTGATCATAGTGCTAACGCGGTAATTGAGCAGCTGCGGGCGGAGAATGAGCAACTGGATTTGTTAGTTGTATCAGGCGACGTCTCCAGCGATGGTCACATGGCGGCTTATTATCGCTTACAACCGCGGTTAGCGGGTTTGGCAAAGCATATTGTCTGGTTGCCGGGAAATCACGATGACGCCGTAGAAATGCGTCGCGCCCTGGGGGAGGATCTAATGCCCTCGGTGTTGCTGCTGGATACTTGGCAGTGTGTATTTTTGAATTCTGCTGTGCCAGGGCAAGTGGGCGGCCATTTGGCTGATTCTGAGTTGGCGGCGTTGCGCACTGCTTTGAAGACACCCAAACCCACGTTAGTGTTTATGCACCACCATCTGTTTGCGGTGGGTTGTGCGTGGCTGGATGAGCAAAAGATTGCAAACGGTGATGCACTTTGCGAATTATTACAGGGCCAGGCTCAGGTGAAAGCGGTGGTGTGCGGTCATGTGCATCAGCAAAGTGATCAAACAATTAATGGTCTACGTCAACTTTCCACGCCGTCTACGTGTATTCAGTTTGCGCCAAATAGCGCTGAGTTTGCCTTAGATACACTCAATCCTGGTTATCGCTGTTTTCGGCTCGATGCGGATGGCAGTGTCGAGACGCAGGTAAAACGCGTTGAGGGTTTGGCGTTTTTTGTAGATCGTTCGGCAAGCGGGTATCAATGAGCGCAACACTGATTTATTTCCACGGGTTTATCTCCTCTCCCCAGTCACATAAAGCCGTTATTACCGGGGAGTATTTACAAGAACATCATCCCAGTATCCACTACCGGGTCCCTGCTTTGGGGGATACGCCGGATGTGGCTGCGCAAACAGCCGAGGCCGTGGTTAAAGAGTGTCTTGAGCGCGCTGACGGTCCGGTGGCATTAATCGGCAGCTCAATGGGTGGTTTTTTAGCGACGGTATTGGCGCAGCGCTACGGGCTTCGAGCGGTGGCGATTAATCCGGTGGTGCACCCGCAACGATTGGTGACGCGCTTAATTGGCGATCACTCAAACCCCTATACCGGCAGTGAATTTAGTATTGGCCAGACGCATGTGCTGGCGTTGCATGATTTAGCTATCACCGAGTTACGTAGCCCGGATGACTATTGGGCGCTGCTCCAAGAAGGTGATGAAACCTTGGATTATCGTGATGCACTGGCGTTTTATCGCGGGGCACGGGTCACCTGCGAGCCGGGTGGTGACCACAGTTTTCAAGGCTTTGAGCGCTATTTGCCCGAGGTGGTGGAATTTCTGGGCCTGCTTGGTTAACAATACACACCTTTTTGAGCCGCAGGGCGCTTTGACTGCGTCGCCTCTTTTGTACGCAAATAGCGGCATAACACCGCAACACGGAAACACATGGCTGAATATAATTCCCAATCGATAGAAGTCCTCACCGGTCTTGAGCCCGTTCGCAAACGTCCGGGTATGTACACCGATACCACTCGCCCCAATCATCTCGCCCAAGAAGTCATTGATAACAGTGTCGACGAGGCATTGGCGGGCCACGCCAGTCAAATTGTTGTCACCTTGAAAGCCGATGGCTCTTTGGTGTGTGCGGATGATGGTCGGGGCATGCCTGTGGATATTCACCCTGAACAGGGCTTGCCGGGGGTTGAGGTGATTATGTGTACCCTCCATGCTGGCGGTAAATTTTCCAATGACAACTACCAGTTCTCCGGGGGCTTGCACGGGGTTGGGGTGTCGGTGGTCAATGCGCTTTCCAGTCGCTTGAATATCGAAATCAAACGCGATGGCAGTGTGTATCGAATGAGTTTTGCCGGCGGCGATAAGGCTTCTGAGTTGGAAGTAGTCGACAGCTGCGGCAAACGTAATACCGGCACCTCTATCCACTTCTGGCCGGACCCAAAATACTTTGATACCGCAAAGTTTTCAGTGCGTCGGCTCAAACATGTGCTCCGGGCCAAGGCGGTATTATGTCCAGGCTTTAAAGTTTTCTTTAAAGACGAGACTGGCGACGAGAGCGAGGAATGGTATTACGAAGATGGCTTGTCTGATTATTTAGCTAGCCACACCAAAGAATTTGAAACCCTGCCCGCCGTGCCCTTTATCGGCCAGTTTAGTGGCCGCAGTGAAGCGGTGGACTGGGCGGTGCAATGGATGCCAGAGGGCGGTGAATTACTCACGGAATCCTACGTTAACCTGATTCCTACCGCCCAAGGTGGTACTCATGTGAATGGCCTGCGCAGTGGCTTGTTAGATGCCATGCGGGAGTTTTGTGAGTTTCGCAATTTGCTGCCTCGGGGCATCAAGCTCAGCCCCGACGATATTTGGGATCGCTGTAGTTATGTGCTGTCATCCAAGCTGGCTGATCCGCAGTTTTCCGGTCAAACCAAAGAGCGTTTAAGCTCCCGAGAAGCCGCCGCCTTTGTGGCCGGTGTTGCTAAAGATGCCTTTAGCTTATGGCTGAATCAGCACACTGAAGAAGCCGAGCGGCTGGCTGAGCTGTGTATTGACAGCGCCCAAACCCGGTTGCGTAAATCGAAAAAAGTGGTGCGTAAAAAAGTTTCTGCGGGTCCGGCATTACCCGGTAAATTGGCCGACTGCTCGGGGGTAGATACCGAGCGTTCAGAGCTGTTTTTGGTTGAGGGTGACTCGGCAGGGGGCAGTGCCAAGCAGGCGAGGGATCGTCAGTACCAGGCGATACTGCCGTTGCGAGGTAAAATTCTGAATACCTGGGAAGTCGACTCTGCCGAAATTTTAGCCTCGCAAGAGGTGCACGATATTTCTGTGGCCTTGGGCATTGAGCCCGATAGCGATGACATTGCAGGCCTGCGCTATGGCAAGGTGTGTATTCTCGCCGACGCCGATTCGGACGGCCTGCACATTGCTACCTTGCTATGTGCGCTTTTCTTGCGGCACTTTCGCCCGCTTGTCGAACAGGGTCATGTTTTTATTGCCATGCCGCCGCTGTACCGCATCGATGTGGGCAAAGAGGTGTATTACGCCTTGGATAATGCCGAGAAAAGTGGCGTTTTAGACCGTATCGAGGCCGAGAAAAAACGCGGCAAAGTGTCAGTTACCCGCTTTAAGGGTTTGGGCGAAATGAACCCGCTCCAGCTCCGGGAAACCGTTATGGACCCCGACACGCGACGTCTGGTCCGACTGTCAATTGAAGATAACGACGACACCATGGGGCAGATGGATATGATGCTGGCGAAAAAACGCGCCAGTGATCGCAAAATCTGGCTGGAAAAATACGGTGATGAAGCCGAGTTGATGATGTGAGCCAGGGGCTTATCCCTTGCTTGTGTTTTAGGGTCTGTTGAAAGGTCCTGGATTTTCCTTCCCTTGAATATCGGGGCTCGGTGCTGGCCCCACCCTCTCTGTGATTCCGTTATAATGCCGCCGGAATTTTCACGGTGATCTTTATGAGTATTGAACAGTCTTTGGCCCAGCGCGCTGGACAGTGCTGCGAGTTATGCGGCAGCGGCGATGAGCTGGCAGCCTATTTTGTGGCGCCGGTTGAGCCGCGCGTTGATAAAGCGATTTTTGCCTGTGGGCTGTGTCGAAGCCAAATTGATACGGTCGACAACCGCGACCCTAATCATTGGCGCTGTTTAAACGGCAGCATGTGGAGCACCGAGCCCGCGGTGCAGGTTGTGGCGTGGCGAATGCTGAATCGCTTGAGTGCCGAAGGCTGGCCGCAAGAATTGCTTGAGCAGATGTATTTAGATGATGAAACCTTGGCGTGGGCTAGGGCCGAGGGTGACGGGGTTGCCGAGTCGGACCGGGTGATTCACAAAGACTGTCACGGCACGGTGCTTGAGGCGGGCGATACGGTAACGCTGATTAAAGATTTGGATGTAAAGGGCGCCAATTTTACCGCCAAGCGTGGTACAGCAGTGCGGGGCATTAGTCTGGTGGCTGATAATGCCGACCAGATTGAAGGTCGGGTGAGCGGTCAGCGTATTGTTATTTTGTGCGAGTTTGTTAAACGATCCGCGTAAGGGCCGGGGGCCTATGTTGCCCCCGGCACCCAGTGTTAAAGCTCTGCGTTGTGATAGACGTTTTGTACGTCATCCAGCTCGTCCAGCATATTGAGAAATTTCTCAAACATGGGCATATCTTCTTCGCTGATGGGGGTGGTGGTTTGGGGGATGAATTGAATCTCTTCCACCTCAAATTCCACCTCGCCAAACTGGTCTAATATTGCCTGTTTGGCTTTAAAAAAGTCGGTATGGGGCGCAAAGACTGAAATTTTGTCATCTTCAGCTTCAATATCCGTGACGTCGACGTCCGCTTCCATCAGTGCTTCCAAGACCGCTTCTTCGTCGGTACCGGCAAAGACCAAAATAGCAGAATGATCAAACATATGGCCGACGGTGCCGGGGGTGCCAATTTTGCATTTGGTTTTGGTAAAAGCCAGGCGCACATCACCAAAGGTGCGATTGGGGTTATCTGTCAGGCAGTCAACAATCACCATGCAATTGCCTGGGCCGTAGCCCTCGTAACGGGCGGGGGAGTAGTCTTCCCCCGCGCCGCCCTCGGCTTTGTCCAGTGCATTTTTGATAACGTGACTGGGGACCTGGTCTTTTTTTGCCCGATCCAGCAAGCCCCTCAGAGCTAGGTTGGCCGAGGGGTCAACACCACCCGATTTAGCCGTGACATAGATTTCCCGGCCGTATTTACTGTAGACCTTGGTTTTGGCATCAGCCGTTTTGGCCATGGAGTCTTTGCGATTTTGGTAGGCGCGGCCCATTGCGATATTCCACTGAAAATTTTTGAAGGGGGGCATTTTAAAGGCAGTACCGGGGAGTTGGAATCCCTTTCTGCGCAGATGCCTTGTTGATTGCTGAGTTTGAGGGGGCTAAACGGAGACTTGCCTAGCTTGGCGATGCTCGTAAAAGTATTTGATTAGCTGAAAACTTATAAGGTAGCATGCTATCTTATAAGATAGCTTACGAACAATTTTCCGTGGTTAGTCATTACTGGCACTCACCCAGTGTGGTGCTCCGACTCTGTCGCGGTCCAATATACCCCGTACAATAAAATGCTCAGGAGAAACACATAATGGCAGTTCATCAGGAAACTCTGTTCATCGGTGGTGAGTGGGTTAAACCCGCCTCGACAAACCGCATTGAGGCGATCAGTGCCTCGACAGAAGACGTCATCGGCAGTGTGCCTGAAGGCAGCCCGGCCGATATGGACCGGGCGATTGATGCCGCACGCAAAGCTGTAAAAGATTCTGCCTGGAGTCAAGCCACTCCCGCTGAGCGAAGCGCTGCCATGCATCGTTTCGCCGACGCCATTGAAAAACGCGCCCCCCAAATCGCTGAGGCGGTGAGTAGCCAAAACGGTATGCCGATTGTGATGTCGGAGCAGCTGGAGGCGGGTTATTGTGTCGCATTGCTGCGCTACTATGCCGAGTTAGCTGCAGGTCTTGAGCTGGAAGAAAGCCGTCCTTCACCGCTGGGTTCGACGACGCTGGTACGCCGCGAGCCTGTTGGGGTTGTTGGTGCCATCGTGCCTTGGAATTTCCCGGTTATTTTGTCAATGATGAAAATTGCGCCAGCGCTGGCTGCAGGATGCAGCATCGTGTTGAAGCCTTCACCAGAAACGGTTCTGGACAGCGTGCTGATTGCTGAGGCGGCTGAAGAGGCACAATTACCACCGGGTGTGATTAGTTGGGTCCCCGGCGGTCGTGAATTGGGCGCCTACCTTGTTTCTCATCCGGGTATCGACAAAGTGGCCTTTACTGGCTCTTCAGGGGCGGGTCGTATTATTGCCCAGGAGTGTGCCAAGTTACTGCGTCCGGTGAGCTTGGAGCTGGGTGGTAAGTCAGCGGCGATCTTGTTGGATGACATGGACTTGGATGCGTTTGTCCAGGCGGTACCGTCGGTGTCTATGCTGAACAGCGGTATGGCCTGCTTCTCTTGTACGCGTATTCTGGCACCCGCCAGCCGCTACAATGATGTGGTTGAAGCCATTGCCGCCGGTGTCTCGTCTTTCCCTGTGGGCAATCCCTTGGATCGCAACACCGTGGTTGGACCAATGGCGTCTTCTGCGCATCGTCAGCGTGTTGAGTCCTATATTGCCAAAGGTAAAGGCGAAGCGAAATTGGTGACAGGGGGTGGTCGTCCGGCTAGCCAGGAGAAGGGTTGGTTTGTTGAGCCGACCGTCTTTGCTGATTTGGATAACTCTGCGGTCATCGCCCAAGAAGAAATTTTTGGCCCTGTATTGTCGATTATCTCTTATAAGGATGAGGCCGATGCGGTTCGCATTGCCAATGACTCTGAGTATGGTCTGGGCGGCACCGTATGGTCAAAAGACAGCGAACATGCAGCGCAGGTTGCCCGTTTGATGGAGTCGGGCACCATTGGGGTGAACGGCTATATGCCAGATCTTAATGCGCCTTTCGGTGGTATTAAGTCCAGCGGCTTGGGTCGTGAAATGGGGCCAGAAGCGATTTCTGCGTATCAGCAATATAAGTCAATTTATATGATGGGCTGATAAGCGGGTTTTACGCGCTTTACAAAAAAGGCGCGGTGCATATGCACCGCGCCTTTTTTTATGTCAGGTTTTAGCGCCTGACAAACACGGTTTAACCCTAAGGCTATTGATTGGCTTGGTGTGCCAGAAGCTCTTCGTAGCTGCCTTGGAAATCGTGAACCTGCTGATCGCGAATCTCGACAATACGGGTGGCCAGAGAGGAAACAAATTCCCGGTCGTGACTGACAAAAATCAGTGTTCCCTCGAAATGTTCCAAAGCCATGTTCAGCGATTCGATAGATTCCATATCCAGATGGTTAGTGGGCTCATCCATGATGAGTACATTGCAATCCATCATCATTAATTTGCCAAATAAGAGGCGGTTTTTTTCTCCTCCTGAACAGACCTTGGCTTTTTTGTTGAAGTCGTCGGCAGAGAAGAGCAGGCGTCCCAAAGTGGCCCGCACAATTTGATCGTCGTGATTGGGTTTGCGCCACTGGCCCATCCAGTCAAACAAATTTAAATCATTGTCAAAGTCGCTGCTGGCGTCTTGGGGGCAGTAGCCAACGCTGGCGTTTTCGGCCCATTTCACGACACCATTATTGGCTTCAAGCTGGCCGATCAGGCAGCGTAGAAATGTGGTTTTACCCGCACCGTTTTCACCAATGACTGCCAGTCGGGTGCCAGCATCCAGGATTAAATTGCCGCCGCTGAACAGCGTTTCTTCGTTTTCAAAACCGTGGCTGAGCTTCTCTAAGGTCAGTGCTTGGCGGTGGAGTTTTTTATCCTGTTTAAAACGGATGTAGGGCGATTGTCGGCTGGAGGCTTTAACCTCGTCCAGCTGAATTTTGTCGATTTGCTTGGCCCGGGACGTTGCTTGCTTGGCCTTGGAGGCGTTGGCGGAGAAGCGGCTGACAAATTGTTGTAGATCAGCAATTTGGGCAGATTTTTTAGCGTTTTGAGATTGTAAGCGCTCTCTGGCGGCGGTGGCAGCGGTCATGAAATCGTCGTAATTACCGGGATAGACCCGCAGTTCGCCATAGTCGATATCGGCCATATGCGTACAAACAGAGTTCAAAAAATGGCGATCGTGGGAGATGATGACCATGGTACTCTTGCGCTGATTGAGTACATCTTCCAACCAGCGAATGGTATTGATATCAAGGTTGTTGGTAGGCTCGTCCAGCAACAACAGATCTGGATCGGAAAATAGCGCCTGGGCCAGCAGCACCCGTAATTTCCAGCCGGGAGCAACCTCGCTCATGGGGCCAAAATGCAGGGCTTCTTCGATACCTGCACCCAGCAAAATTTCGCCGGCGCGGCTCTCGGCGCTGTAACCGTCCATTTCGGCAAAAGCCACTTCCAGTTCGGCGACCTGCATGCCGTCGTCTTCGCTCATTTCCGGCAGGGAATAAATCCGGTCCCGCTCTTTTTTCACTTCCCAGAGTTCGCTGTGACCCATAATGACGGTATCGATTACCGAGTATTGCTCAAAGGCAAATTGGTCTTGATGTAGCTTGCCAAGACGTACATTGGGTTCGGTGGAGACGTTGCCAGCGCTGGGGGCGAGGCTGCCATCCAGTATTTTCATCAGCGTGGATTTGCCACAGCCATTGGCGCCGATCAGGCCGTAGCGGTTGCCACCACCAAATTTGACGGAGATGTTTTCAAAAAGCGGTTTGGCACCAAATTGCATGGTGATGTTGGCAGCAGAAATCACAGTGTTGTCCTGAGGAAGTGAGCGTTAGATAGATGTGCGCGGGGCGCGCACTATAGAGGTTTTGGGGAGTAAAATCGAGGAAGTTCGGCTAAATCAAGCGGAAAGTCCTAGTTTCTGAGGGCGGTTGCAGCGCTCATTGCTTCCCGTATACAGGCCACGACTGTGCGAATACAGGCCATGCGGGAGTAATTGGGTCGCACCAGAAGACAAATTTCTCGACTGGGTGGCGGTGACTTGAAATGCACATAGCTTAAGCCTCGCTCGCTATCGGCAGCATTGATAGCCAGTTCGGGCATCAAGGTAATTCCCAAACCACTGGCGACCATATAGCGCAGGGTTTCCAAACTGGTAGCTTGAAAACGGGTGTCTTCTTGAGCGCCAGCAGTAAAACAGTAATCCAATGTTTCGTCTCTCAAACAGTGGCCGTCTTCTAAAGTGAGCACCCACTGACCGTCGAGGTCAGCTAGTGTGGCTTCTTTTTTTGCGGCAAGCGGGTGTTTCTGATGGGTAGCCAACACCAGTGGTTCTTCAAATAAGGCATAGCGCTCAACGCCGCTCATGGTGTTGAGCCAGGACAGAATGACGGCATCGAGTTTACCGTCGTCCAGTTGCTGCATTAATACGTCGGTCTGATCTTCGTGCAGAAAGAAGTTTACGTTAGGCAGCGCGGTGGTTAGCGCCGTCATAATGTGGGGCAAAAGATAGGGTGCGACAGTGGGGATTAAGCCTAAATGGATATCGCCTGCCAATGGATCGGACAGATTTTTGGCCGCTTCCTGAAAGTCGTCGGCTGCCCGCAGTACCGTTCTTGCCCGCAAAATGAGCTCCTCTCCTGCAGGGGTCAGCATAATACGTTTGCGGTGGCGCTCAATCAGCGTCAGGCCAAGTTGTTCTTCCAGCTTCATAATTTGCCCGCTAAGAGTGGGCTGGCTGACAAAGCAGGCCTCTGCGGCCCGGCCAAAGTGCTGGTGGCGGGCAACGGCATCTAGGTATTGCAGGTCTCGGATTTTAACCATCGGTAGCACCTATCAAAATAATAAAGACAATCGATTAGAGCTTTGTTTTCGGAGTTTATAGGATAGTCCCCGAGTTAAGCAAAACCTTCAATATTTAGGAGTGAGATTATGTTTCCAAGAATCATCAACACTGAAATTCTACCGTTTAAAGCGACGGCGTATCACAACGGCGATTTTATAGATGTCAGCGATGCTGATCTGAAAGGTAAATGGTCTGTGGTGATGTTTTACCCTGCTGACTTTACCTTTGTTTGCCCCACTGAGCTGGGTGATATGGCAGACCATTATGCACAGTTGCAAGAAATGGGCGTAGAAGTCTATTCGGTATCAACCGACACTCACTTTACCCACAAAGCGTGGCATGACAGCTCTGACACCATCAACAAAATTCAGTACCCGATGATTGGTGACCCCACCGGTCAGATTTCACGCAACTTTGGGGTGATGATTGAAGAAGATGGTCTGGCGTTGCGAGGCACTTTTGTGATCAACCCAGAAGGCGAAATCAAAGTGGCCGAGTTGCACGATCTGGGTATTGGTCGCTCTGCTAAAGAGCTGGTACGCAAAGTACAAGCGGCCCAATACGTTGCTGAGCACGATGGCGAAGTTTGTCCGGCAGCATGGCAACCCGGTGGCGATACTTTGTCTCCGTCGCTGGATTTAGTCGGCAAAATCTAAGAAGCGACTAAATATTGTTGCGTATTGAGAGCATTATTTTGCTATCACTGCTAACAATTTTATTTCGCTTTGAATGAAGAAACCCCCATGTTTGGCCTCGTCCGCGAGGCCTTTTTTAAGGGCGAGTCCCTGAACATATATCGAGTTTTCTGGAGTTATTATGTTAGACACAAATATGAAGGAACAGCTGCAAGGCTACTTACAGAACCTGAAGACCCCGGTCGAGCTGCTGGCGTATTTGGGTGATGATGATAAGTCCCGTGAGCTTGGCGAACTGATCGATGAACTTACATCGTTGTCGCCGCTGGTGACTGCGGCCAGAGGTGATGACAGCGAAGCTAGAGTGCCGTCGATGACTGTGCGTTCGGTGGCTAAAAATACCGAGCTGCGATTTGCTGGTATTCCGCTGGGGCATGAATTTACGTCACTGGTATTGGCGTTGCTACACAGCGGTGGCCACCCTATTAAGCTGGACGAAGAGGTGATTAGACAGGTTGCAGAACTCGAAGGTGAGTACAGCTTCGAGACGTTTATTTCTTTAAGCTGCCAGAATTGCCCCGACGTCGTTCAGGCACTGAATATGATGGCGGCCATCAACCCCAATATTCACCATGAAATGATCGATGGCGCCTTGTTTCAAGACGAGGTTGATAGCCGCAAAGTGATGGCGGTGCCATCGGTCTTTTTGAATGGCGAAAGTTTTTCTCAAGGTCGGGTGAGCATTGGCGATATCCTTAAAAAAGTGGATAAAAATGCTGCTGCCCGCAGCGTTAAAAAGCTGGCTGAAAAAGACCGTTTTGATATGTTGGTGGTTGGTGGTGGTCCCGCTGGTGCAGCGGCGTCGATTTACTCGGCGCGCAAAGGGATTCGCACTGGGATTGTAGCCGATCGCTTTGGTGGTCAGGTGCTGGACACGGTCGGCATTGAGAATTTTATCTCGGTGAGCGCCACCGAGGGTCCGAAGCTGGTGGCCAATCTGGAAGAGCACGTCAAAGATTATGACGTCGATATTATGGCGGGCCACAGCGCGGAAGGGTTAAGCGTTCAGCAAGATGGCAGCCTTGAAGTGGCAGTTGAAGGGGGTGTGAGTTTGCGCAGCCGTTCGGTGCTGCTGGCAACGGGTGCCCGCTGGAGAGAAATGAATGTACCCGGTGAACAAGAATACCGCGGTAAGGGTGTTGCCTACTGCCCGCATTGCGATGGGCCACTGTTTAAAGGTAAATCTGTTGCGGTGATTGGCGGTGGTAATTCTGGCATTGAGGCAGCGATTGATTTGGCAGGCATTACCGAGCACGTCACGGTGCTGGAGTTTGATCGTCAGCTCCGGGCCGATGAGGTTCTGCAGCGCAAGGCGAAGTCCATGGCCAATATCGAGATTATTCTCAACGCCCAAACAACGGAAGTTGTCGGCAATGGCGAGAAAGTCACCGGTTTGAACTACATTGACCGCGTGAGCGGTGATGCCCGCAGCGTCAAATTGGCGGGGATATTTGTGCAAATTGGCTTGATACCTAATACCGAGTTTCTTAAAGACAGCGGTATAGCCTTGAGTCCTCGGGGTGAAATTATTATCAATGAAAAAGGCGAGACCTCTATTCCCGGCGTGTTTGCTGCAGGCGATGCCACCACTGTGCATTATAAGCAAATCATTATCGCGATGGGTGCGGGGGCCGCTGGAGCTTTAAGCGCCTTTGATTACTTGATTCGCAGCTCTGTCGCTGGCGAAGAGGAGCAGGCAGCTTGAGTAGAATATTCCGCCGCAAGTGTTGGCTTAACTAAGGGCTGGGCGATGGCGACTCAGCCTTGAGTTACCCTTGAAAATTCCTGATTGCGCAGCATCAGGAATTTTTCTATTGGCTCACAATAAGTGTGTTTTAGCTGGCGATGATCGGTGGATCCTGGTCGCTTTCGTTGGGGTAAGGGTAGGCCTCTGGTTCAAAGGCTTCCCTGAACTCGCTGATATGATCAAAGGCATCGTCGGTATCGCCTTTGTATTTTGCAATATGGAACAGCGCGTCGCCTTCGTACACCAAGGGTAAAAAGGTTCTGCCGATGACGATGCCTTCGTCGTTGGCAAAAACTTCCACATCGCCACTGCTGTCGCCAATGGGGTCTGAGATGATGCCAATGACGGCGCCTTTGGGAACAAATGCCCCCAGCGGCACCAGTGCTCTTAATACCCCGCTGACGCCAGCTCTCACCCAATAAGATTGGTCGGTGACCATCGGTTTGCGGCGGGTGCGTTTACTGCGGGAGGCAGGCAGCATACCAATGTTGCGCATGACGCTGATAATGCCTGATACCCCGGCGCGAATGGCTACCTCGTCAAAGCGCAGGGCTTCACCCGCTTCATAGAGCAGAATAGGGATGTTCTCGTCGCTGGCGACTTCTCGTAGAGAACCGTCTCTGGTGCGGGAGTGGAGAATAACCGGCGCGCCAAAGCTTTCTGCCATGGCGCGGGTTTCGGTATCTTGAAGGTCGGCGCGAATTTGCGGGAGATTACTACGGTGTCTGGCACCGGTATGCAGGTCGATGCCGTGGCTGCATTTTGCGACGACTTCATTGAAAAAAGTATACGCCATACGCCCGGCCAAGGAGCTTTTGGGAGAGCCCGGAAAGGAGCGGTTGAGGTCGCGGCCGTCTGGTAGATAACGTTCGTTGTTTAAAAAACCATGGACATTGACTATCGGAATGGCCAGCAGCGTTCCTCTAAGAGAACGAAGGGCCTTGTGTTCAAGCAGTCGCCGAACAATTTCTACCCCATTAATTTCATCACCGTGAATGGCAGCACTGACAAACAGGGTCGGTCCTTCCCGTTTGCCTCGCAGGGCTTTGACGGTGATGGACAGTTCGGTGTGGGTATACAGTTTGGCGACCGGGAGTTCTATATGACTGCGGCTGCCGGGCAGTATTTCGGTGCCAGCAATGGTTATTTCTTTGCGGCTTTGGCGTGGGCTTTTCTTCTCGCTCATAGACTGCTTTGGCCCTGTTTAAAATTCTGGTCCTGATTTTACACGTAATTATGTTTTGGGGGGGGAAGGGCGAATGCAGCCGCGTCGCTACATCGGGCCACTGCTGGGTGGGTGTTCACAGCAGCGGCTCAGGTGCCAGTGGACGTTACCCCTTGCCGCGGGTTTTATTGCGGTAGGGCGCGGCATTTTCTTCGATAAATTTAACGATCTCGGCCCCGACATTTTTGCGGCTGGCATTTTCTATTCCTTCCAGCCCCGGTGACGAGTTCACTTCCATTACCAGTGGGCCCCGGGACGAGCGCAAAATATCCACCCCGGCGACGTTTAAGCCCATTATTTGGGCGGCCTTGACGGCGGTTGCTCGCTCACTGGGGGTGAGACGGGTTAGCTCCGCGGAGCCGCCCCGGTGAAGGTTGGAGCGGAACTCACCGCTGGCTGCAGTGCGTTGCATGGCGGCCACCACTTTTTTGCCAATGACGAGACAACGTACATCTGAGCCGCCCGCCTCTTTGATAAATTCCTGCACCAAAAAGTCGGCTTTTAGTTCTCTAAAGGCATCGATAACCGATTCGGCAGCTTTGGCTGTTTCTGCCAAGACCACCCCCCGACCCTGCGTGCCGGCCAATAATTTAACGACTACAGGTGCACCGCCGACCAGCTTGATTAGCTCTTTCGTGTTGTGAACTTCGTGGGCAAAACTGGTTACCGGCATACCGATTTTTTTCCGGGACAGTAACTGCAGGGCGCGCAGTTTGTCACGGGAGCGACCAAGGGCAACCGATTCTGTAAGGCTGTAAGTGCCCATCATTTCGAACTGGCGGATAACGGCGAGACCATAGGTGGTAATAGAGGCGCCGATACGGGGGATGACCGCGTCAAAATCTTCCAGTCGCTCACCTTTGTACCAAATGGCGGGTTCATGGGAACTGAGTTCCATATAGCATTTTAAGGTGTCTAGCACCCGTACTTCATGGCCTCGCTCTTTGCAGGCTTCCACAAGGCGACGAGTGGAGTACAAGCGACTGTTACGCGACAGAATGGCGATTTTCATAATGACAAAACTCGTGGGTTATTCAGAAATTTGGCTAGTGCAGTACGAGCGGCTGGAGTCGACTAAATAGCGACCTTTCATGGCCGTGCGGCCTACCAGCATTCGGAACAGCATGTTGCTTCGGTCGGCCAAGGTGACTTCTATTGGGAAGCTATCCTGACCCAGTTGGATAGTGGTTTCAATTACATAACGCATGCTTTTGTGGCCACCTGAATCGGTGACTTGCCGAAAATCTTTTACTGGGGCCTGGCACTGCAAAATGGTTTCTTGATTGTGCTGGGCGGGATGAATTTTAAATTCAACCCAGTCTTGGCCATTGCGATCAAAGGTTTGAATATCAAAGGCGTGCAAGCTAGAGCTGCGGGCGCCAGTATCTACCTTCGCTTTTATGGTGTCGATGCCCAAATCAGGGAGTGATAGCCACTCTCGCCAACCCAATGTCTTTAGTGCCAAGCAAACCTCCGAAACCCGCGTTTAATTCAGCCTAGCATAGCCTTAAGTGTTTGTAGCTAATAGTGACTTCTGACATTGTTATTTGTTCATCTCGGATGGGCTGCTATGGTGAAGCTGTACTGGCCGGGCACTCTTTTTTATTGTTGAGGTCTGACGTCAGCACTCAGTTAGAAAAGCGGTCAGGTACCAAGATACCTTTTTTGTGACGGTGACAACACGTTTGTATAGAGGATAAATAACCATGCCTAGTGTCATAAAACGATTTTCAATTTTTTTACTGGCGTTTGCGCCAATGGTGGCCTTGGCCGCAAGCCTGCCAGATCAGCCTCATATTGTTGTTGCGGCAGAGGGGGAAGTAGAGGCTGTGCCGGATATTGCCCATTTGCATCTGCAAATCTCTGAAACTCGGGATACCGCCAGTGCGGCTAAGGCTGAGGTCGATAAACGTACCAAGATGGCGCTTAATGCTGCTCGAGAGCAGGGTGTGAGCGAAGAAAATATCCGCGCCTCACAGATTCGTGTGTACCCTGATTATGAGTGGAACGAGGGCAAGCGCTTGCTGCGTGGTCAGCGGGTTGAGCGCACTGTTGAGCTGAAATTAACAGACCTCAGCCGCTACGGCAGCCTCTTAGATGGCTTGGTGCTGGCAGGCATTACCGAGTTGGGGAGCGTCAGCTTTGATCTTTCTAATCTTGATGAGCTGGTCGGACAAGCATTGGAGGCGGCAGTGGCAAACGCCAAGGCCAAGGCCGAGGTGTTGGCAAAGGGCTTTGGGCGTAAGTTGGATGGTGTTTTCCATGTCGACGAATCTGGCGCAGCGCCGGTTATGCCAGAGCGGGCGCGATTGATGATGGATGCAAAAGGGAGCAGTGAATCGTCTATGCTCTTTGGTAAGCAAGCTGTCACGGCTAAGCTTCAGGTGGTGTTTCTGCTGAAATAAGGCTGCGTGACTTGCGGCAATGTTGTTTTGCTACAGCGGTTTAATTTTGGCCAAAAAAAAGCACTCGAAATTCGAGTGCCAAGCGGGGGTGCTACTATGGAGACGCTAATCACTGGCTCAATCAGTGATAGCTGGATTCATAGTAGATCGCTGGGTCAAAAAGAAATATGCGTAATTACCCGTAGTGGCGGTGGTGGGTAGAAGGTAAGCCACCCTGCTCCTTGCCTTGTTTCATCTCGGCTATTACCTCCCTCTCAGTATTAATTCCTCCCTACATGCGTGTTGAATTTCCAGTCTATACTGTACGCCTACGTATAGAGGGTAGAACTATTACTCCCGAATTTGCACTTGGAGAAGCCTTTTGGACGAATATCAACAGTTAATTAGCGTGATCTCCCTCACTATGGGGGTGGCTTGGGCCAGTGGTCTCAATTTGTACGCCGCTATTCTGGTGCTGGGTTTGGGCGGTTCTAGCGGTGGCATTGATCTCCCCGAAAATTTACAAATAGTGCAAGACCCTGCGGTCATGTTGGCTGCGGGGCTGATGTTTTCGGTGGAGTTTTTTGCCGATAAAGTGCCGGGCTTAGATACGGGTTGGGATGCCTTGCATACCTTTATCCGGATTCCTGCTGGCGCCCTGTTGGCGGCCAATACAGTGGGGGATGTCAGTCCCGCGTTACAGCTGGCGGCGGGGATTGCCGGGGGTTCGGTGACCTCGGTCACTCATGCGGCAAAGGCCAGTACCCGGGTCTTGATCAATACGTCGCCGGAGCCGGTGACAAACTGGGCGGCCTCTATAAGTGAGGATTTGGCGGTGTTTGGCGGGCTTTGGTTGGCCTTGAACCATCCGCTACTATTTTTAGTGCTGTTTGTCGTGTTTCTGCTGCTGCTTATTTGGTTGCTGCCCAAGCTCTGGCGGGGCATTGCCCGTATTTTTCGTAAGATTGGGCAATGGCTGGGGCTGAGTAAGGAAATGGAAGAAGAAATTGCAGATGCTGAACCCGCCGATGGCGAAGAAATGGTGGGGGCGCTGCAGAAACTAGACGCAATGCGGCGGGCGGGTAGCCTGACAGACGATGAGTTTGAAAAGGCGAAAGCGACCGTGATCAACCAAGAAAGCCGTTGATTGACCAAGATGTTATCCCTTTGGTAGCGTTTTTTCTCTGACTGGGGCACATTAGTGGCCTGTTCGCTGTTGTTGTCCTAATCAGGTTTATTGCGAAGGAGCGCTTCCTCAGTCAGCATGTCGTATCACACAAAAATGACAAAACCTCTCCCGATTGTCTTCGCCCTTGCGATGACGCTTGCTTCTGCCAGCAGTCAGGCCGGGGTTCTTGTCTCCTTATTAAAATTAACGGGGCTGGACGTATTGATTGCGCCCCTTGCCAATACCACTGGTTTGGCTCTGGACAATGACATCCAGTCTTTAGATACCCTGCTCGCGACTTTGTTAAATAGTCCTGCCACATTGCCCCTGGAGATGAGTAGCGCCGAGCAGAGTAAGCTTGCCGCCATGGATTTATCAGAGGCAGACTTTGCCGCGCTGCAACTGTTTGCCGATGAGGCACCGGTGGCCGTTGTGGTTGCCCGGCAGGCTAATGATCAGCCTGCGGTGGCGGTTAGGCCCGAATTAAACCCCCGGTATCAAGGCGGACAAGTACAAATTGCCAAGCTTTCCTGTTCGGATAAAGATCAGGACGGTGTCTGTGATCAAGAGGATCAGTGCCTGAATACCCCAGATGGGGTTGCCACTATGGATAATGGCTGCCATTTGGACGGCCCGGTATCACTGCGGTTGGATGGGGTGGTGTTTTTGCCGGCTAGTGCGACACTCACCAGTGCCGCAGAGTTTGAGTTGCAGCGAGCCGTTGCCCTGTTGAAGCAGAATCGAGGCTACCGGGTGTTGGTGGCTGGGCATACGGATGACCAGGGCAGTGCTGACAGTAATCGTCGCTTATCCCAAGCCCGGGCGGCCGCAGTGGTTCAATTCTTACAATCCCAAGGGATTAATAAGGATCGGCTTAAGGCCAAAGGTTTTGGTGAAGAGCAGCCGATTGCGGATAACAGTGGCGAAGTGGGGCGTGCTAAAAATCGCCGTGTTGAGCTTCAGCTGATTAAAATGGGCGCTGCGGGTTAGGCTGGGACCATTTTTGCCCCCAGTCTTGTTGGAATTCGTTTATTTAGCATGATTAAGCCTCACTCACTCCGCCTAGCTGGAGGCAAAATGACCGCCAGCAGTGGCAATTCAGTCAGTGTTAACAGGCCCTAAGGAGATTTTGATGGCAATTGATTTGCCGCCGGTGATGCCCCCCCAGTTGGCGAGCCAGCAAGAAATAAATGCCGTGGCTGACAGTTCGGCGTCCGTGGTGAGCGCCACCATCGCGGGGGTTCAGCTTAAGGTCTTGGGTAATACCTTGCTTTCTGCTGATCAAGTGCAGTCAGTGCTGGACCGGGCAAAGGCGCCTTCTGAGGCCATTACCGCGTTAACGCGCCGCTATTACAGTGCGGGTCATTTGCTGGTGAGTCTGCGGTATTTTCGCAGCGGCAATACGGTGACGGTATTGGTGAGCCAAAGTGCTGTGAAAGGCCTGCGGGGCGATCCTCAGGTGACTCGTCATTTTCAATCTTTAATTGGCGATACGGATTTGAGCCTGGCGGAGTTTGATCGGGCCCGGGTGCTGGCAGATCTGCAGGCCAAGCGTCGGGGCCTTAGCTACAATATTAGCTATGAACAGCATTTTGATGACCAGGTCATTCTTAACTTCCAAACCCAAGACGCGCCAGCCTATCAGCCCCGTGAGTTCACACTGGATGCCAGCAATCGCGGCAGCCGGTTTTTAGGGCGTTATTTTGGGGCTGCAGGCCTCCGGCAGCAATTTTCTAGCGGCACCGAGGCGGCGCTGGTGTATCAAACGGCCTTTCCAGATTTGGGTGAGGCCGGGGATGGCGATCAGTACCACCAGCTGGAGCTTCGTTTAGATCACCCCTTTACTTTTGGCTTGTACGGCATTGATGTCAGTCATATCCGCTATGAGCGTGAGCCTGAAATAACCATGGCTGAGGGCGGCATTTTAGGGGGCATCTGTCTGCCGCCGTTAATCAGCTGCGAGCCGGATACGGCGTCAGTCCAGCTGGATGCCGAAATCACCGAGTTGGCGTTGACCGGCGAGCAGGTGCTGTACAGCAATCCGGTGCGCCGCTTGAATTTATTTCAGCGTCTTGAGCATACTGACTCGTCGATTGAGTTGGCGGGAAGCAGTGCTGAGCTGTTGGATGAGTCCTACGAAACGGCCACTGTGGGGCTGCGGTATTCATCTCGGGCAAATCAGCTGAATGTTACGCAGTTTTTGAAAGCGGAGCTGGAGCTGAGTGTGGGCTTGGGCGACGATGATGGTAGCTTTGGTACGAACTCTGATGCGGGGTCTGGCAATGACGTTAGTATCGGTAAACGTTCTGCCGAATTTGTGATTCTTCGGCCCCAAGTTGCGTATCAACGAGATCTGACTGCGGGCTTGCAGTTGGATGCGAGCTTTCAGGCTCAGTTGACGGACGATAAGCAGTTGCCCCAGCAGCAGCAGTTTGTGCTTGGCGGCATGGAAAGTTTGTCGGCATATTTACCGGGGGTGTTGATTGGCGATGCAGGTTACTACCTCAAGCTGGAGCTAAGCAGTAAGCAGCAGTGGTGGGGCCTGGATTGGGAGCCGGGGGTATTTTTTGAGTACGGCGCCAGTCAGTTTGTCGATGCCAGCTCTACACTTGGCGAGACGCAAAGTCTCAGCGATGCGGGGGTGCGCTTGAAGCTCGCGCTCCCCAAAGGCTTTGAAACCGAGCTGTTGGCAGCGGCGTCTCTGCATGAAGACGTAACTGATGAGCGCCGCGGTGGCGATATGGAGGCGGACTTCTTTTGGCGGTTGCGCTGGCGCTACTAGTCGCCGCAATAAAAAAACCCGCGGCTGGTTCAGTTAGCCGCGGCTCGCTCGGCGGCTTTCTGCAACATTTTTTCAAGCAGCGTGTTTAAAGTGTCTTGCTCGGCGTCGTCCAGCATATTGATTTGGCGGTGATGCAGGCCCATTAATTCTACGGTCGCTGCTTCGACGCGTTGCTTTCCTGTTTCTGTCAGTGCCACCAATAAACTGCGGCCATCACTGGGATTGTTTGGACGACTGATGAGTTGTTGGTCTTGCAGCCGGTACAACACCTTGGTCAGCCCTCCTGAGCTGATCAACAAGGCTCGGCACAATTCGGTTGGGCTGATGGTGTGGGGTGGGGGCTGGCGGCGCAATGCGGCCAGTACATCAAACTCGGCGGAGAGAAGATTGACTTGTTGCAGCGTTCTCGCGCCTTCCCGGAGCACATAATCACTCAAACGAAGAAAACGCAGCAGTGCAGGCTTGCTGGCAGCGTGCATTTCAGGCCAGTTGTCCTGTTGCTGCTGTCTTAATTCGTCAATGCTAATTCGTCTGTCGTCCACGTTTGTCGCCGCCTAATTGGTAAATACTGGTTGTGAATAGTAGATGGATTTTATCTTGCCAGAAAGATAAAATCCATCTACTATTATTTTGCGATACATTCTGTGAGTTTCCCCCCGTATGTCCTCTACCCGATTGGCCGCTACTTTAGCGCTGGTATTTGCGCTTTCGCCACTGGCCATTGATCTTTATTTGCCTACCTTTACCGCCATTGCGGACACCTTGAGTGTGCCCACGCAAGATATTGCCCTGACGATTAGCATTTATATTTTGGGCTTGAGTTTAGGCCAGTTTATCGGCGGACCATTGAGTGATTATCGTGGCCGTCGGCCGGTCTTGTTTTGGGGGCTTGGGGTGTTTTGCGTTGCCAGTATTGTCTTGGCTACGACCCAATCCATTGCCGTATTTTGGGGGGCGCGGTTTATTCAGGCGGTGGGCGGTGGCTTTGCCTCAGTAGTGGTGCCCGCGATGATTCGTGATCGCACCGAAGGTCAGGAGACCGCCAAGTTATTTGCGTTGATTGCACTGATTACCATTATTGCGCCGGGAATCGCGCCGGCGGTGGGCACGCTGATTTATGCCTTAAGTGGCTGGCGGGCCGTGTTTTTTGCGTTGGCAAGCTATGCCGCGGTGGTGGGACTTATTACGTGGCGTTTCTTGCATGTGCAGCCTCGGGCACAGTCGCCCGCGGTGGGCAGTTTATTAACCCGTTATCGATATGTATTGGGTAATCCCATTGCCATGCGCTACTTGTTGGCCCAGGGCTTGGGCTTTGGTGTGATGATGACGTTTTTGGCGAACGCCTCCTTGGTGTATATCGAAAGCTACGGGGTGAGCGAGAGTACGTTTTCTATCTTGTTTGCCTGTAATGTCGCCACGCTGGCGGTGCTGAACCGGGTTAATCGCGTACTGTTAAACCGGATGGCGTCGGCGCGCATTTTAACGGCGTCGGTGGCTCTGCAGTTTCTGGCTTGTTTGGCGCTGTTTGCGATGACGGCATTTAATCCGCCGTTGTGGCTGGTGGTGCCAATGGTGATGCTGGCGGTGGGGGCGCTGGGTGGGGTCATGGGTAACTCTCAGGCCTGTATGCTGCAGTTTTTCCCCCATCACAGCGGCATTGCATCGGCGTTGTTGGGCAGTGGCCAATACCTTATTGCCGCAGTGGTGAGTGCGATCTCTACCCAGTTTCATAGCCAGCAAATGTGGCCGATGACGACGACCATGCTGGTGTCAGCATTACTGGCGTTGTTGATTGTGCCTTCTTACGGGGCCTTGCTCCGTTATCAGCAGCGAATGGGTATCACGGATTGACGGTTTAGCTTTCTTTGCACATATCCAGCCAGCGTAGAATGCCTTCGCTGAGGTATTTCTGGCGATGCAAAATAAAGTAAAAGCTGCGGCGAAAGTCCCGGTCTGGGGCATTGAGTGGTATCAGGCGGCCGCTGTCGAAGGCGGTTTGCAGCGAGACTCTGGACAGGCAGCCAATTCCCAGGCCGGTTTCTACGGCGCGCTTTATCGCTTCGGTGTGTTGTAGTTCCAGGCGAATATCCAAATCTGGCAGCAGGTCGTACATGGCGCGGTCAAAAGCTTGTCGGGTCCCTGAACCGCTTTCGCGCAATATCCACTCTGCAGCTAATAAGTCCTTGGCGTTGAGCTTGCTTTTGTTTGCTAGCGGGTGCTCGGGACTGCAGAAAATTTGCAGTTCGTCTTCTCGCCAGCGACTGACCTTGAGGTCGGGGTGCTGGAGTTCACCCTCAATAAGACCGAGGTCTAAATCAAAATTTAACACTTGTTGGGTGATGGTGGCGGTGTTGGCAACATTGAGATGAATGCGCGCAGACGGGTATTGATTGATAAAGCGGGCAGTAATATCCACGGCAATGTAATTGCCAATTGTCAGGGTGGCGCCGACTTTCAATTCGCCAATTTGGTTGTGCTGACGAAACCCCTGTTCCAGCGCCTTGGCTTGTTCCAGCAGTGCCTCGGCTTGTGGGCGTAGCGCCCGGCCTAGCTCGTTGAGCTGTAAACGCTTGCCTATGCGGTCAAAGAGCTGAATGGAAAATTGCTGCTCCATGTCCTTGAGGGCGCTGGAAGCGGCTGACTGGGACATGGCTAAAAGCTCGGCGGCCCGGGTGATATTTTCTGTGTGGGCGGCGGCGAGAAAGACTTCGAGCTGTCTTAATGTATATCGCATATCAGTAAATCCGATTATTAATATCGTAATAAATCATTTTGCCGATATGGTAGTCTGCCCTTACAGTATTGGCAAGCAAAGGGGAGATTCCCGAGAACGACGATTTTAGGAGTGATTGCAATGAGTAATATTATGCGAGAGCGAGTGTTGAGTGTTCATCATTGGAATGACACCCTGTTCAGCTTTAAAACCAGCCGTGACCCCTCCTTTCGTTTTGAAAACGGCCATTTCACCATGATTGGCCTGCAACAGGAAGATCGGCCGCTGATGCGCGCTTACAGCATTGTCAGTGCCAACTATGAGGAAGAGCTGGAGTTTTTCAGCATTAAAGTGCCCGATGGTCCGTTAACATCAAAACTGCAAAATATCCAAGTGGGCGATGAAGTGCTGGTCAGCCGCAAGCCTACCGGCACTTTGACGGTCGATAATATCCTTCCCGGCAGAAACCTATATTTGTTGGCCACGGGAACGGGCTTGGCGCCGTTTATGAGTATTATCAAAGACCCTGACGTTTATGAGCGCTTTGATAAAATTATTCTGACCCATGGCGTGCGTTATGAAAACGAACTGGCGTATCAAGAATTTATCAATGACCACTTGCCCAACCATGAATATTTTGGCGAAGCCGTGCGAGAAAAGTTAATTTACTATCCCACCGTCACCCGCGAGGCTTATGTGAATCGGGGACGGCTCACTGACTTGATCAGCAGCGGTAAATTGATGCGTGATATTGGCTTGCCAGCGCTGGATACTGAACATGATCGGTTTTTGCTGTGTGGCAGTCCGGCCATGCTGAAAGACAGTGGCTTATTACTTGATGCCGCCGGATTTAAAGAAACCCGCAAAGGTATCTTGGGCGAATACGCGATTGAGCGAGCGTTTGTAGAGCACTAATCGCCACGCTTATACCGCTGTTGTTTGTGCCCTGGTGGGCTGCTCACCAAACGTTGACGACTGCTTTGCCAATGGCATGGCGGTCGTTTTTGTTATAACGGCTTTAAAATAAGGAGTGGAGTCTCAGAAGCAGCCTTGTTAACTTAAAGGGCCTTATAATTTGGGCTGCAAAATGGAATGTTTAAACGCGCGCTGGTAATTTTTTTACTCCTGCTTATTGCAGGTTGGGCTTACGTCGAGTTTGGCGGCTTGCCCGACCCACTGCCAAAATCCTCCCAAAGTCGACAGTGGTTAAAAAGTGGCCCTGAAGACAGCAGTTATTTTGATGTTAGTTTAGTTGATAGTACCCGCCCGACACCGGCCAATGGTGATTATGCGGGCAGCGATCAACGCGTATTAAAAACCCGCATCTGGCATCCCAAGCGTCTGGATCTACCGCATCCACTGGTGATCTATAGCCATGGTTTTATGTCGATGCGCAGTGGCGGTAGTTATCTGGCTGAGCACCTTGCCAGTCATGGCTATATCGTTGCGGCGATGGATTACCCCCTTAGTCATTTTGGTGCGCCGGGGGGCCCTTCAGTAAATGATGTGGCAAATCAACTGGGTGATATTCGCTTTTTGCTGGATCAGTTTTTGTCTTGGAATCAGCAGCGTGGCCACCAGTTTTTTGCTGCGGTGGACGCAAACCGCATCGCGCTTGTTGGCTTTTCCTTGGGGGGCTTAACAAGCACATTGGCCGGTTACCATCCCCAATTGGGTGACTCTAGAGTAAAGGCCGTCGTGTCGATCGCGGGGCCGAGTTATGGTTTGCCTCATGCCTTTTTTACGGGGCGCCAACTTCCCTTTATGATGATTGCCGCCCCGGATGATGCCATGGTGAACTACCAGCGCAATGCGGCGGATATACCCCAGCGGGTGCCGGGTGCGGTGCTGGTGCGAATGGAGAATGCTTCGCACACAGGTTTCACCGCCTTGAGTCGGTATTTACGTTGGCTGGATAATCCTGACTGGTTAGGTTGCAATCAGTTGCGTAGCGAACTGGCTCAATCTAATAATCCAGCGTGGCAAGACACCATGGGCGAGGGGCTGGGTGGCATCCAGGCACCGACAGATTTATGTGAGCAACAAGATTTTGCCAAAGCCATGAACCCTGTGCGCCAGCAATGGCTCACCACCTTGGCGGTGTATGCGTTTTTAGAATCGCAATTTGCACTGGGTGTTGGTCGCCAGCAGGATGCGGAGCATTTTCTGCTGAAGGTGTTACCTGAAGAAATGGCCGAGATTATGGTCAATCGATAACAACAGGGAAAGCATGGTTATTCAACACTGAGGCTATTCGTTGTCCCGGCAGCTGTTTATCTTTATGCCGCGCGGTTTTGGTGCGTGAATGATGAAAACCAAAATAATTTAAAGGAAGGTCTCAGCATGACTATCGCATTTTGGTGTGTTTTTGTTGCCTGCTTACTGCCTGTTTTAACGGCGTGGCTTAGTAGCTGGTATCGGTATCAGCAGTTTGGATCTATCGATAATAAACACCCGAGAACGCAAAGTGCGGCAATGGAAGGCGCGGGTGCCCGGGCAGTGGCAGCCCAGCAAAATGCTTGGGAGGCATTGCCTGTTTTTGTTGCTGCGGTGGTAGTGGCTTATCTTGCTGGCCTGGATCAAACTAAAGCGGATATCGCCGGGGTGATATTTATTGTCGCGCGGTTGCTCTATCCCGTGTTTTATATCTGTAATTTAGACATTTTGCGGTCGCTGAGTTTTATTGTTGGCTTTTTCTCCTGTGTGTCTTTATTTGTGATGGCGGCTTAAAGCAGATGATGTTGTACCGGATGTTAAAAGTGACCGCTTTGCTGGTTTTGTCTATGCCGGTTTGGGCTGAGACGCCACAGGAAAGTACGCCGGCCGAATTAAAGGCAAAGCTGGAAGCGTTTCTGACGGCGGTTGATGAGCCTGAGAGCAGCTCGCTGTTAAGAGCGGAGCAGATTCGAGAAAGGAGGCTGGATAGCTTTCCGAGAGGTGGCCCCGACGCCGTGGCGGGGGTGGGCGACTGGTGGTTGTCCAATGGCAAGGTTTGCGCTGCGGTCAGTGATATTGGCCACGATGGTGGCATTGTTGGCGGTGGTGGCACCTTGGTCGATGTATTTTCTTGCGATGGGGCTAACGACCAGTGGACCTACGCGAATATGCTCACCGGCCTTGCCAAAGAAACCGCCATCATTAACCAAAAAATCTCTGCCGAAGTCACCGACGGTTACGCTGAAATCACGACAGTAGGCGAGGCGGATGGTTTGCGACAGACCATTCACTACCGGCTCAGAGAAGATAGCGATGCCCTCGATATTGAGGTGCAGATTCTTCGCATTGGCGATGGTCGCGCGGTGCGTATGAGTGGCCTGTTTACCCTGTATTCCCAGCGCAGTCTCACTCCTTTCTCGCTGTCTAGTTACACGCCTGAAGCCACCCTGGGCTTTCAGCATCCGGAAATAGATCGCAGCAGTATCAGTTCTTTAATCAACGGCCTCAAAGCCAGTGACTGGAATATCTTGGTGGGGTCGGACAATTATGAATCTGCCATCAGTTACGGGGTGCAGCTACGCTCCGCCGAGTTGATAAAAGCCAATGGCAGCCGGCAAACCTTGCCGCGATTTTTGGCGGTGTTCCCCAATTACAGTTTGCACGGTTGGATGAGTCGGCCGCTCTGGCTCAATAGTGACAAATTGAATTGGATGTCCATGCTGCAAAACCAGTTTATGGATATTGAGCAAGGTGAACGGCTGATTGCGAGCTTTCAAGTCTTGCTGGGTGGTCGTGCCGATGTGGCCAGTGTGACTGATCAGATTTACCGTGGTGCTCAGCTTCGGGGTTATAGCAACCATCCGGGGGTGAGCTTTGCGGTGTGGGATCAGAACGAGCGGCCTGTCAGTCAGACGAGGGTGGATAAGGACGGCAGTTTTAGTATCCGGTTACCCAAGGGCACGAGTCGCGTCAGGTTAAAAGCGACGGCCCCCTGGGGGCAGGAGATGACCCGAGAGCTCAATATCAGCGATGCCCGCAACGATAGCGGTCGCTGGTTCTTTAAAAAGAAAGGTCAGTTGCAATTGCCCCAGGGCAAAGCAATGAGTATGACTTTTTTTGGTATTGGCGATACCCCAAATCCTGAATTTGGCCGGGACTTGCTGGGCTTTACCGAGAATGCTCTGCCGGTGCATGGGTCGATGTATCGAAATCGGGTTGATTTAGCAGGTGTTGACAGTGATCCGTTGTTATTGGATTTGCCGCCTGGGCAATATCGGGTTATCGGCAGCCGGGGTATTGAGTACGAAACCCAAGAGTACCTGCTAACCATTATTCCGGGTATGACCAGCGTGTTGCCGATGGTGGCGCCCAAGCGGATATGGCAAGGGGAAGATTGGTTAAGCGCCGACCTTCATGTGCATAGCGGGGCCAGTTTTGATAGCACGCTGCCATTTTCTGAGCGGTTGCGCAGCTTTGTCGCCCAAGGGGCAGAGCTACTGGTAGCCAGTGAGCATAATCGGATTGTGGATTATCAGGATTACCCCGAGAAAATGGCACTGACGGATCAGGTTCAGGTCGTGACAGGCACGGAATTGACCGGTTTGGCTCGAAGTGCCTCGGCGCCCTTTACCATTGGTCATAGTAATGTGTTTCCGGTTAAGGCTGAAGCAAAGGAGTATTCCGGTGGCATTATTCCGGTTGAAAATCAGCGTTTGAGAGAGGTGATTGCCGGGGCTAAACAGCACTGGCCCGAGGCGGTATTTCAGCTTAATCACCCGCGAGCCATGCCTGGTATCGACGCGGATCTGGCCTTTTTTGATCACCTTTCCATCGGCAGCAACTACGACCCCGATCAGCTGTTGGTGGCGGATATTAATCGAAGTTTGCTCGAGGTAGATCAACGCAGCGGCTTTAGAGATATCGATTTTGATGTTATTGAGGTGCTTAATGGCTCGGAGTTTTCGGTTTATGCGCAATTACGCAAGGATTGGTTTTCGTTATTGAATCAGGGTGCGGTGCGTACCGCCACGGGCAATAGTGACTCGCATGATTTACACAGTCCGGTGGCCGCGCCTCGAAATTACATTTACATGCCCAGTCATGGAGCGCTGCCGGTTTCCGAGGCTGACTTTACCCAAGCCTTGCTTGAGGGCCGTAGCTTTTTTACCACGGGCCCGTTAATTGATGTGGTGATGCGCAACGGCGAAGGTGACGAAGCGCGTTTGGGCGATGTGCTCAAGGCGAAACGTGCAGAGCTACATGTGCAAATTGAAGCGGCAAGCTGGGTGCCGGTAGATACCTTGAATGTTTGGGTTAACGGTGAACTGTATCGCAGCACTGACGCGGCAGCGGGTGATCACGCGGTTATTGAGCTGATCAGCCAACAAGATGCGTACATCGTGGTTGAGGTTAAAGGTAAAGGAAGTGCAGCTTATAAGCAGCTGCTTCCGGAGCTGGAACCTTTAGCGGTGAGCAATCCTATTTTTCTTGATGCCGATGGCGACGGGAAGTGGTCACCGCCTATCCCATTAAAACCCGCGTCTTTAAAAGGGAATGGTTAAAGGATACATTGGGTGCAATAACTGGCTGCACGCATCCACGTCTCAATATCGTTGCAACTGTTGTGTAATATTTTGGTCATAAGCTTAATAAGATCGGCATAGACTCAGTGACATGATTCAAAAGCTGTGAATAATGCTATGTTTTTTTTAACAGGCGTTGTGTCACTATTGAAGCTATCAGGAAGAAAACTAAAACCGCACAAGGGGGTTACACATGAAAGCATTACAAGCCAGCCGTTGGATGGCCGTTCTGGCAGTAGCAGTATTCGCGACTGCGTGTACTATCGATCCGTACTCTGGTGAGAAGAAAACCAGTAATACGGCTAAAGGTGCTGGATGGGGTGCCTTAGGTGGTGCCGTATTGGGTGCCGCTGTTTCTGATAAAGATCACCGCGAGCAAGGCGCTATTATCGGCGCGGCAGCGGGCGCAGCAGCCGGCGGTGGCTACGGTTACTATATGGACCGTCAAGAAGCTAAACTGCGGGCTCGCCTGGAAGGGACTGGCGTGGGTGTTCAGCGTATTGGCGATACCATTAAGCTGATTATGCCGGGCAATATCACCTTTGATACTGGTAGCTCTGCAGTGAAGGGCGGCTTTACGTCTGTGCTGGATAGCGTTGTCTTGGTTGCTAAAGAGTTTAATAAAACCCTTATGCAGATTAACGGTTACACCGACTCAACGGGTAGCTTTCAGACTAACCAGAAATTGTCTGAAGATCGTGCCAGCAGCGTTGGTCGCTACTTTATGAATCAAGGCGTGGCCGCATCGCGTATTCGCACCGTAGGTTATGGCCCGCGTGATCCGATTGCTGACAACAGTACAGCAAGCGGTCGTGAGCAAAACCGCCGCGTTGAGATTGAAATGCTGCCTGCGCAGTAATTAGCCTCAACCCTTTGAGCTGCTCGCTCCTGGCGAGCAGCTCGTTATTTTTAGGTGAGCTTTATTCTGAAGTTCATTTCTATGTGCCGCTGAATACTGCGGGAGATCTCTTGTGAAAAGACTCTATGCTCTAGCATTGCTGGTGTTGTTGTCAGCCTGTTCTGCACTCAATCCGATTGAAAAGCCCAACGTGGCTATTACCAGCTTAAATATGGGGACGTCCAATGGCTTTCAGCAGCAGCTTCTGGTTGGTTTGCAGTTAGATAACCCCAATGCTTTTGCCCTGAATCTGGGTCGTTTACGCTATACCATTAGCTTGGCAGGTAACTCTCTGGCAGGTGGGCGTTTTAATGAGGCGCTGATGATACCGGCCAATGACCGGGCCAATATTGTGGTGCCGGTGGACGTGAACTTGCTGAGTGGATTGGGCTTGATTCGCAGCTTGATGTCGACGACGGGAGATCTTGATTACAAACTGAGTCTCACCGCTGCCGTTGAGAATTTTGGTGTGGGCGATATTACGGTGAACAAATCTGGCAATATTGGCTTGGGTACGCCAGCCCCTTAATGCTGATCAGAGGCTGGCCTTGGTATTTCGTTTAAGCCGATTTGGCGCGTCTCGCCTCCATGAGTTCGCCCAAGCTATCGTGAAGGGCGCAGAGCTGTTGCGTTAGCTTATGGGATGGGGCCAAGTAGATCAGCGGCGTTTGCTGGCTGCGTGATTCCTTCATTTTTACTGAGCTGCTCAGGTATTGATCAAAAACGGGCAGCCCCTCTTCAATCATTTCGGCAATCAATTGCTGGGGCAGCTTGGCCTGGGTTTGAAATTGATTGACGACAATGCCGTCCAAACCCAGCTCTGGGTTGTGATCCTCGCGAATTTCTTCAACCGTTTCTAACAGGCCTATTAGTGCGACCTTAGAAAAGCTGTCGCAGTCGAAGGGTATCACCAGGGTATCTGCAGCGATTAGCGCCGAGCGGCTGTAAAAATTCAGCGCCGGTGGGGTATCAATGTAGATGTGCTCATACTCGCTTTCTAGCTTATTGAGGGCATCTCTGAGTTTGTAAATTTTATGGCGGGATTCCAGCTCCCGTTCGATTACCGCTAGTTCGGGGTTTGACGGCATGACAAACAGGTTTTCAAACTCGGTTTGGTAAATGAAGTCGCCAGCTTCTTTGGCTTTGCCAAACAAGGACAACTTTTGTTTGAAGAAGTCGGCAGCGTTGTCTTCAAGGGTTCGATATTGCTCTCCCAGCAAGTATTCGCTGCTATTGCCTTGAATATCCAGGTCAATCACTAGCGTTTTGAAGCCCTTCGATGCGCTGATAGCGGCAAGGTTGCAGCTGATACTGGTTTTGCCTACGCCCCCTTTTTGATTGAAAATAACCCGTTTCATTGTACTGCCCTGTTATGTCGGTGTGCGGAGTTGCCCTTTGTGGGCAAGCTGAATATACAGAATGCTAGCAGCTCTCATGCCAAGCTGCTATCACCCAGTTATGCACTTTGATGCGGGGTGGCTGTGGTGGATTCGGTGGCCATAATAATTGGCGGCTAGTGTTATAGTGCGACCCTTAAAGAATGCGGGCAAATTTGCTCAGGAGAACAGAGTTTAATGTATACCGGAATTGTTCATGGTGCTTATACAGTGACCAAGATTCGTCGTCGTCCGGGCTTGAATAGCCTCTCGCTGACCTTGCCTGCGGTGTTGCTGGAAGGCTTAGATATTGGCGCTAGCGTGGGTATTGATGGTGTCTGTATGACGGTGACGTCAATTGACGGCGCCTTGGTGAGCTTTGATGCCATGCAGCAAACCTTGTCGTTGACCACATTGGGTGACCTTGAAGAGGGGCAGTACGTGAATGTGGAGCGTTCGGCAAAGCAGGGGGCAGAGATAGGTGGGCATTTAATTTCTGGCCACGTTGATGCCACGGCAGAATTGGTCGCTATAGAGCAGCCAGAGAATAATTGCACGCTACGGTTTAAATTGCCCAGTGACTTAATGAAGTATGTTTTTGCAAAAGGCTTTATTGGTTTACACGGTTGCAGTCTCACTGTGGCCGAGCTAGAAAAAACAAGCGGAATTATGTCGGTCTGCCTGATTCCTGAGACCCTGCGCAGTACCAATTTAGGTCGTTTGGGGGTCGGTAGTCGGGTGAATATTGAAGTGGATAGGCAAACCCAGGCCATTGTCGATACGGTGGAACGAGTGTTGGCTGAGCGCGAGCTTCAAGGATAAATTTATAAAGGGGCTTGTGCCAAGGTCTGGCAGCAGGTAAAACGGTGACATTGCTAGCAGTGTTGCATAAGGCGACCTTACATGGAATCCCCAACGTCTCTAAGTGCGCGATTGCTGGAATTACAGCGTAAGCATCGCTCATTGGACGAAGAAATAAAGCTACTTTCAGACAACCCTTATCAAAATCAGCTGCTGTTGCAGCGGCTTAAAAAAGAAAAGCTGCGGCTGAAAGACAATATCAGCTGGATAAAAAACGCATTGATTCCCGATTTAGATGCCTAGCAGATCAAATAGTGACTGCTTGTGAGATATGTCTCACAAGGCCTGTAGGGAATGTCGCCTATTAAGTATTTGTGCCTAGGGCATAATAGCCGCTGTCAGGAAGACCTCGGCGCGCAATGGATTGCGTGCGACACAAGGAAGTCTTAAACATTAAAAGCCAGAGCATTGCTCTGGCTTTTTTTTCGCCTGAATTCCCCGTATTCTCCGCTGCTCCCTGTTTTGATGCAGCCAGTCTTCCAGATGACCAACAAAGATCGTAGTTTTGACGGATTAAGTCAGCGGTTTCGTAAAAATATTTACGATAGCCCCAAGGGACAGCTGCGGCTGGCCTTGTGCTGGCGGGAATTGTTGGAGCAGCTTCCTGGCTTGAAAGGCGAGGCGCCGTTACACATTTGGGATGCCGGTGGTGGCTTGGGGCAGATGAGCCTGCGCTTGGCAGAGTTAGGTCATCAATTACTTTACAGTGACCTTTCGGGTGAAATGGCAGACGGCTTTACACTGGAGCTAGCCAGTCATTCTGCGGCGGAGAGGGTGACGGTTCTTCAGCAATCGATTCAGGACGTGGCTGCACAGCAAGCTATGGCTGGGCGATTTGATGTCATCGTCTGTCACGCTGTGTTGGAATGGGTCGAGGACGGGCCGGCTTTGCTGGCAGCGCTCAAACGTTGCCTGAAACCTGGTGGTGTATTGTCGCTGATGTTTTATAACCTCAATGCCTTGGTGTTGAGCAATATTGGCAAGGGCAATCTCTATAAGCTTCGGGACGAGGCTTTTGCGGGGCATCCGGGGAGTTTCACGCCGCCTTCGCCCCGGCGACCCCACGAAGTTATTGATCAGCTACAGCAGCTGGGCCTTGAGGTGCAGGCCAAGCGGGGTATACGTTTGGTTTATGACCTAATGCCACGGGCCATTCGCGATGCCCGTAGCTACGACGATGTCGAGGCCATCGAATGGCAGTATGGTGCTCAGGAACCCTTTTGGGCCCTTGGTCGCTATGTGCATGTGTTGTGCAAAAATACGCTGCACAAAACGAGCAGCGACTAACTAGTGGTAGCGCATCCCCAATCGTTGCATAAGCGCCGCTAATATCCACAATGGACCAATTAATAAAAATAAAACGTCGGTGAAAAAAGACGGCTGTTTGGCCTCGGCCTTGTGGCCCACAAACTGAAAATACCACGCAATCAACCAAATAACGCCTGCGGGAATCCATAGCGCCAGCTCGATATGCGCCTGATACGCCATAATGCCCACAGCGATGGCGAGCATAAAAGGTAGCATTGCAAGGGCTAGTCTGAGCGACAATAGGCCATAAAAACCCATCGCAAAAATCAGCAGTAGCTGACCGATATTGGCGTCAGTGTAGGGAAGGGGTATCAGCCACAGTAGCGCCACAGTGCAGACGACAATTGCCGGAACACACCAGTAATGAATACGCTTGTTGCGCGGATTTTGGTGGGACTCGCTATACTCGTCCAGCCACTGCTGCAGATCGCGCATGGGCCATTTCCTCTCACGGTGTTGTTATTTTAGCTAACAAAATAACGCCCACCGTTGTGAGGAGCAATGGCCGTCTTGCCACTGACCTGCTGGCGTATCGGTCAGTGGTGTGCCGGGCAGCTGGTCTTCGGTGTTAAACGAGGCTGATCAAGCAGGCCGCGACCACGACGGTAACACCTAGAAATAGGCTGAATCTAGCAGCGATTTCGGCGGCAACGTCGGAATTCTGTGCGTAAGTAAGCAGTTTCTCTTGTGACATAATGTAACTCCTAGGTTTTGTGCTTCACTGGTATCCAGTATACGGGGATAAAGTGTTACCTATGGTTACGTAAAATTTATGTATTGGTGTGGGCCAGAAGCCATTGCTGCGGATTTTGGATGGGGTGGATTTAGATTATATCTATTTAAATCAATAGCTTAATAATATTTTTTGGCGGGATCACCGCCTTTTAATAGAAAGTAAACAAGCTTTTCCATTATTAAAAGGCGGTAACATTTGCTGCCGCTAGCTGCTTTGTTCGCTGCTTTGGGGCAAGGGGCTCAACGGCAATGTGCGGGTATCAGCTACATTCTCTCTTTTGCCAAGGCTTTTGATAATGTAGTCCATCACTCGCTCTGCCGTGTGGCGGTAGCTGGTGAGCTTGCCACCGTAGACGGCAATGAGAGAGGCCTGCTTGGGGTCGTCGCACAAAAAGAACGTATCTCGGTCACGTTTATTGGCGAGCTCGTCGGATTTGGCAAGCACCCGTAAGCCTGCCCAGCTGTCAACAATCGTGGCGTCGTCATTTTTGAAAAAGTGCCCGAAGGTTTCTTGCAGGTAACTAAGCTCTTCGTTGCTGGGGGTGACAGCATCCGCGCTTTCTTGGTGAACCACTTCGGTGGTGCCTATCAGTGCTTTGTCGCCCCAGGGCATCGCAAAGACGGCTCGACCATCTTTGGGCGACTCCATATAGAACACGCCGTTATCCAGCTTTTTATTCACTAGAATATGGCTTCCCCTGACTAAATCGATGGCTTTGGGGGTGGTGTCAGATTCTATGCGTTTGGCAATATCGTTAATCCAGGGACCGCCAGCATTCACCAAACATTTGCAGCGGCAGTTTATTTTTCCTTCCAGCGTGCGAATATTGAGCAGGTAGCCATCGTCAGTTTTGCTGGCTTCCATCAGTTCTGCGCTGGCCAAGGTGGTCACGCCCATTTCCTGGGCGGAGCGAATGACCGCTTCGGTGAGAAGTTTATCGTTGGTCTGGCCATCCCAGTATTGAAAAACCGCTTGCAAGCCATCGGTGCTTAAACCGTCCAGCTGTTCCCACTCGGCCTTGGGCAAACTGCGGAAACGCGCCAGCGGGCCGCCACCGCTGAGAATGTAGTAAAGGCTCAGGCCCGCGCGGATTTGCCAGGGACGACGGCTGGTGTCTTTGTAGATAGGAATAAAAAATTTCACGGGTTTAACCAGTTCTGGCGCATTCTTCAGTAGGCGCGCGCGTTCCCGCAAGCTGTGGTACACCAAGGGGATTTGCCCGGTTTCCAGGTAGCGCAAGCCGCCATGAATCAGTTTGCTGGAGCGTTGAGAGGTGCCTGCGGCCCAGTGGTGACGTTCAAATATCGTCACTTTGTAGCCGGCGGCAGCGGCAGCTTGTGCAATTCCTGCGCCTTGAACACCGCCGCCAATGACGGCTACTTCGGTTTCAATATGCTGCTCAGACAAGATTAAACTCCTGTAGTAATTCTCCAATAAGATAGGTCTCAACGGCGCTGGCGCCGCGATCAAACCACGTTTTTGCCTCTACGCCAGTGCCCACTTCATAGACCACAATGGGCCAGGGAAGTGCGCGGAGGTCGGCGTCGGTGGGTATGCAGTTGCGATCGCAATACACCACTTCGGGATTAAGCTTGGCCAGCGAGGCTAATTGCCAATCTGGCCAATAATCAAAAACAGCGCCGAGTCGCTGCCAGCCTTGGTTTTTTGCTAGCAATAATGCGTCCAGCTCAAAGCTGATCAGCACACATTGCTGGGCAACTGGTTTTAAAATCCGACATACCGCCGCCACGACAGTGCTCACATTAAAGTGGCGAATACTTTCGGCCTTCAGTTCTACAAACGCTGTGACCTTGGGAAACTCTTGCAACAGTGATACCACTTCACTCAGTGGGCACATCGGGTTGTTAGCAAATTGATCGCCAAAACGGATGGCCTCACCCGCTCGAAAGCTGAGCAGGGTGTCCGCTGGGTAATCCCAAATCATGCCGGGTTGCTGGCAGAGTCGTTCTAGGCTGGCGTCGTGAAAAACAAAAACATCTTGGTCTGCGCTGAGCTGCACGTCCAGTTCAATATTTACCGCGCCAGCACGAATAGCCTGACGCAAAGCGAGTAAGGTATTTTCTGGGTAGTGCTGGCGCCAGCCGCGGTGTGCAACAAAATTATCGGCGAGCATGAGAGGTCCAAAAGTGTCGGGGCCGTGACTACTGTAGTCTTTATCGCGCGACGCTTAAAGTCGGCGGCGGGGTATTTATGTTGAGCTACCCTAAAGTTGCTGCGCTCATGCTTATTCATAAGCCGTTACCATGGCTATAATGCCGACTAATTTTGAAAGCGCGATGACAGTTTTTAAGGGGAGGGATATGACCGTATATTCGATCAAGGCGCTATTAGCTGGCGAAGCGGAGATAGGTTCAGCGGTTACGGTTAAAGGCTGGGTGCGTAGCCGACGTGACTCTAAGGGCGGGTTCTCTTTTTTGGCCGTGCACGATGGCTCTTGCCACGCTGCCATTCAGGCTGTCTTGCCCGGTGAGTTAGAAAACTATCAGCGCGAACTGCTGCAGCTTACTGCGGGTTGCTCCGTTATTGTTGAGGGCGAGCTGGTTGCGTCCCAAGGCAAGGGGCAGGCGGTGGAGATTCAAGCTGCCAAGGTCGAGGTAGTGGGCTTGGTGGATGACCCTGATAGTTATCCGGTGGCCAAAAAACGCCACAGCTTTGAGTATTTGCGCAGCGTGGCCCATTTGCGCCCGCGAACCAATACCTTTGGCGCGATCACTCGGGTGCGCACGGTCTTGGCTAATGCCGTTCATCGTTATTTCTTTGAGCGGGGTTTTCAGTGGATTAACAGTCCGCTTATCACCGCCAGTGATTGCGAGGGTGCTGGAGAGCTGTTTAGGGTATCGACGCTGGATTTTATGAATTTGCCCAGAGACGAAAAAGGCGGGGTGGATTTCGGTGAAGACTTTTTTGGCCGGGAGGCATTTTTAACCGTGTCGGGCCAGCTCAACGCCGAGGCTTATGCGCTGGCGATGTCGAAGGTCTATACCTTTGGTCCTACGTTTCGGGCGGAAAACTCCAATACCAGTCGCCACTTGGCAGAATTTTGGATGGTAGAGCCGGAAATTGCGTTTGCCGATTTAAATGACGATGCCGCATTGGCCGAAGATTTTCTCCGCTATTTGTTGGGGCAGGTTCTGGAGCAGTGTCAGGAGGATTTGGCATTCTTTAATGAGTTTATCGACAAGGGCGTATTGGCGCGATTGCAGCAAGTGGCGGAAACAGGCTTTGCGCGCATGACCTATACCGAGGCGGTAAAAATCCTCGAGACCTCGGGGCAAAAATTTGAGTATCCGGTGAAGTGGGGCGCCGATTTGCAATCGGAACATGAGCGTTTTCTCTGCGAGCAGCATATAGGCGGCCCGCTAGTGGTGACCGACTATCCCAAAGAGATTAAAGCGTTTTATATGCGCATGAATGATGACGGTAAAACCGTTGCCGCCATGGACGTGCTGGCGCCGGGAATTGGCGAAATTATTGGTGGCAGTCAGCGGGAAGAGCGTTTAGATGTGTTGGATGCCCGCATGGCTGAGCAGAATGTACACGGTTTGGGCTGGTATCGGGATTTGCGCCGTTACGGCACGGTGCCCCATGCGGGGTTTGGCTTGGGCTTTGAGCGCTTGCTCAATTATATAACCGGTATGGAAAACGTGCGGGATGCGATTCCTTTTCCAAGGGTACCCCGGCACGCTGAGTTTTAAGGACGGCAGCCTTGCCTCTTTCGGCTGGAAAGGGCAAGGGCCTTAGCTTCGTTCTTCTGTTTTAGCTGCTTTCTTTCGTGTTTGTGGCGGCTTCTGCCGGGTCGCTTGGCGTTGTCGCTTCGTCTTCGACGACATTGAACAATAGCTTGCCTGCAAAGGGATCGAGCTCAGCGACTTTCACTGTAACCGGCGTTTCCAGCTGGAACAGGCGCTTGTCATTGAATAGACGCAGGCTATTGGCGTCAAAGCTGAGTTTCTCGGGAATGGAGCGCGCTTCGACAAAACCGTTAATGCCAGTGTCGTCCAGTTCGACTGTAAAGCCGCCACCGTTTAAGTGGGCGATATGGCCTTGGTAGACCTGATCCTTTGGCTGCTTGGCCAAAAACTGGTAATGCAGCCAGCGTTCCATATTGCGGCTGGCCTGACGAGCGTTGCGGAGAGTGTCTTGTAATGCCTGCAGTGCGTCACTGCTGGGTAAGCTGGCTTGGGTGTTGTCGAGCTTGGCGCGAATGCAGCGCTGGGCAATTAAGTCATTGTATTTGCGCAGCGGCGACGTAAATGTGCTGTAGCGTTCCAGTCCCAGGCCAAAATGCGGTTTTGCCTCCAGGCTAAGTTCGCCGGGTTGTAGCATTCTGGCGAAAATACTCCGCAGCGGCAGGTTTGAGCTGCTGGTGCTGGTTGCATTGATCAGCTGGCGATAGCCGTCTAAGGTGCTGATGTCGCAATCCTGTAGCTCGGGCAGCGCCTCGGCCATCACCGCGCGAACATTCGCTAATCGGTCTTCCCGTAAACCAGCATGACTACTAAATATGGCTGGACCGTCGGCAAACCACTCAGCGACGCTACGGTTTGCCGCCAACATGCATTCTTCGACTAGGCGGTGAGCATCGTTGCGTAAAACCTTGGTAATGGCTGCAATCTGGCCGGCATCGTCTAATTCATAACGGAAGTCGGCTTGCTCGGGCATGATCAACGCATGTTCGGTCCGGTAGCTATTGAGTGCTTTGCTGACCGCTTCAAGTGTTTTGAGCTGCGGGTGCTCTAGCGTTTCATCGCCATTTAGCTGGGCTTGCACGCCGTTATAGCTGAGCTTGGCATGGGAGCGGATCAGTGCTTCACAAAAGCTGACTTGGCTAATTTCGCCGTGTTCGCTGACTTGCATTGTGCAAACAAGGGCGGCTCGATCTTGTTCTGGCAGCAGCGAGCACAGGTCTTTGGTAATGGCTTCGGGAAACATGACCTGGGTTTTGCCGGGCAGATAGACGCTAGTGCCTCTTGCGGCGGCAGCTTTATCTAATGCGCTGCCAGGCAGGATGTAGGCACCGGGGTCTGCCACTGCGACTTGTAGACGCCAGCCTTGCTCATTGGCTTCAGCCCACAGCGCGTCATCGATGTCCCGGGTTTCTGCAGAGTCGATGGTGACAAAGGGTGTCGCTCTAAGATCGTCACGCTTGTCTGCGCGCTGATCGTTCAGTGTCTCTGTGCCTTTGGGCCACTCTCTGGGCAGGTTGAATTTGTACTGGGTGTAGCGGGCCTCGACCCCCGGCTCGTTCAGGCTGCCAATGCGTGCCAGCACGTTGACTTGTGATTTGCCGTCACGGAAGGGGTGGCGGCTGACCTTGCAATGCAGCAAATCACCCTCGGCGGCTTTTTTGCGTTGCGAAGGGGGAATGAATAACAGCTTATTGAAACGCGGCAGATCGGGCTCTACAAAATGGCCTTGGCCGCGAATAACGTAACGGCCGGTAAAGGTATCCAGCGGGCTTTTGAGCAGTTTTTCCAGCTCGGCTTTGAATTTGCCCTTGTCGTCGGTGTGGACGGTTATTTTTACTCGATCGCCAGGGAATACGCGCTGCATATCATCCGGCGCAAGAAATACATCGCGACCATCGTCGAGCTTGACAAAGCCAAAGCGCCTTTGGCTACCCCTGACCTCGCCTTCGCCTTGATCCTTAGATTCGATGATGTCGGTCTTTAACTGATTAAGTTGCGCCAGCGAATTTGGGTCTAGCATGATGCCGTCTTACCTGTCTGTGCTGCGAAAAATGGGGCTACAGGGTAGCGGAAAACAGCGGTGGCGTCTTCCGTTAAAGACCATGTAGCGCGAATATGGTGCGTATTCGTGGGCGTTCGCCCCAGCGTAATGCAAAATGCGATCTAAGCGAGGATTCCTATAAAGTTTGGTTGACAAGTTGCGCCTTGGCTCCCAATAATCAAGACACATCTCGCTTTTGGACTGGTCGATTGTTTTCAGTGCAAATTTGCCTTTTGGCTAACAGCAAGACATATACCCCCGACTGTGCTTTAACGCGACGGCCGCAGTCCCCTACGATTCAGTTCAAATCTTCGTGTACCTCAAATTTCGGGCAGCTTCGCCCCCATGCTCTATCAATAAAAACGGCCGCTGGCCGACTTACACTTCCCTGCCTGCAGAGAGAGCCTTATGGAAAAAATCTTTGTTCTTGATACCAATGTATTGCTGCACGATCCCATGGCAATTAGCGCATTTAAGGAACACCGGGTGGTTATTCCGATGACGGTGTTAGAAGAGTTGGATCATATCAAGGACAGGCGAGATAAAGACGTGAGCCGGGAGGCTCGAATAGCCATTAATGCCATCGATAAAATTCTGTTTAATGCCAGCCCTCGGGCAATTCAAGAAGGGGTGGAAATTCCCAACAGTCTGGAGGGAGATAAAAACGGCTTGTTGGCTATTTTTCCCGACCAGCTTATTAATCACGATACGGCTGCGGCGTATCTGGATGGCAGTCAGCAGCAGGCCAACGATAACCGCATTATCAATGTTGCCTTGCATTTGCAGGTTAAAAACCCGGGAGCTTATGTATGTCTGGTCACAAAAGACATTAATATGCGCTTGAAGGCTAAAGGGTCCGGACTGGAAAATGTTGAGGACTATCGGCGGGACCGAGTGCTGGATGATATTCAGTATATGGCCAAGGGCTATGAGCATTTGCCGGGGCGTTTTTGGGATCAGGTGGATACCGTTGACACCATTCGTGAAGGCAGTCAAACGGTGCATGTGTTGAGCCGAAACGTGTTGCCCCATGCCCATGTTAATCAGTTTATTTTCGACGATAGTGGCTTTGTGGGACAGGTGCGATCGGTAGAGGGCGAACGCATTGAGCTGTTGGACCTCTGCAAAGAGCAGATGATGAATCAACATATGTGGGGGCTAAAACCCCGTAACTTTGAACAAGCCATGGCTTTTTTTATGGTGTCGCGGCCTAATATTGATATGACCGTGTTAACTGGTCCGGCCGGGTCGGGTAAAACCTTGATAGCGCTAGCTTACGGGCTTCACGCGATTTTGGAAGAAAAACGTTACGACAAGTTAATTGTAGCTCGCTCCACGCCGCCAATTGCAGAAGACATCGGCTTTCTGCCCGGGACCGAAGAAGAGAAAATGGCGCCGTGGCTTGCCGCATTTGACGACAATCTTGAAGTGCTGCATGGCAGCGATGAGTCACCGTTTAGTAGCATTGAATATGTAAAAGACAAAGCTAACATTCAATTTAAATCGCTAAACTTTATGCGAGGAAGGTCGTTTAATAACGCGTATATTGTAATTGATGAATCTCAGGGTTTAACGCAGTTTCAGTTAAAGTCTATTATTACTAGGGTAGGTTCTAATTCAAAAATTGTGGTGTTGGGTAACTTGGCCCAGATTGATAACAAATATATTTCGCCGTTGACGTCAGGCTTAACGTATCTGGTAGAAAAGAGTAAGCATTTTCCCCATGCGGGCATCATGCATGTGAACGGTATTGAGCGTTCGCGATTGGCGGCATTTGCGGAAGAAAACTTATAAGGTAAAGGCGTTGACCCTCGGGGTTGCTTATGAGTAACAACTAACGCCGGGGGTTTGTCAATAGGGTTAACTCACGCTGTATTGCAGAGTTGTTGAGGTGCTAAATTACCCTCACCCAATTACTGTACCTGTCGCAGCCATGATTTTTGAAAAACGATTTAAAAAGCCACCCGTTCCCGGCAACCTTGAAGCCTTGCTGACTGATGGTCAGGTTAAAAGTTTACGCCGTGTTGAGAATTTTGGCTGGACGCTTAAATTTGTCAGGCAACCGCATTTTGAGCCGCCCACTGTGGTGGTAGAGAATGCCTCAGGCTTGCGCTTGGGTTTGCTGGAAGAAAATGGTGATTTAAAGTTTGACCCTATTCTCAATATGCGGAGTTAAGCAAAAGCCCGTTTTTGTGATGATGCCCTCTGGCTAAGCGCTTCTGTTTTGCAAATTCCCCAGCAAAAAACAGCCTAGCCAAAAAATTTAACCACCTGCTCGTCGGGGTCGCGGCTGGCACCTGCTGCGTCCAGCTCTTGTAAATACTGCTCCCACTTAGACTCTTGGTTCTGGCACAGCTCGTATAAATACGTCCAGGAATAAATACCACTATCGTGTTCGTCGCTAAATACCAGCTGTAAGGCGTAATTGCCTACTGGGATCAGGTCTTTGATCTCAACATGCAGTTTTCCGGTTTGAAGCTTTTCCTGGCCGCTACCGTGGCCCCGCACTTCCGCAGACGGGGAGTAGACCCGTAACAATTCCGCGCTCAGACGATAGCTGCTGCCATTGGCGTATTGCAGCTCTAGCTCGCGGGTTTTTTTGTGAAGGGTAATGTCGCTGGGTATCATGTTGCTGCCCTATTGTAGGGTCGGTGCTGGCACCGACCCTACTGTGACGTGCCATGGGGTTTGAGGCACTGATAACGTTGATGTGCTTACAGTATAAACCGGCTTAGATCTTCATTTTTTGCCAGTTCACCCAACTGGGTTTCGACATAGGCGGCATCGACTACCAGCTTCTGCTGGCTGTTGCTGGCTTCATAAGACAGCTCTTCCAGCAAGCGCTCCATGACAGTATGCAGGCGGCGGGCACCAATATTCTCGGTGCGCTCATTTACTTCCCAAGCGGTTTCGGCAATGCGACTAATGCCTTCGGCAGCAAATTCTATCTCGGTGCCTTCGGTGGCTAGCAGGGCTTGATACTGCTCAGTTAGCGACGCGCGGGGCTCGGTTAAAATGCGTTCAAAATCATTGGGCGTCAGCGCTGCCAGTTCTACCCGGATTGGCAGACGACCCTGAAGTTCAGGAATCAAGTCTGAGGGTTTGCTGAGGTGAAAAGCACCAGAGGCAATAAACAAAATATGGTCTGTTTTGATCATGCCGTGTTTAGTGCTGACCGTACAGCCTTCTATCAGCGGTAGTAAATCCCGTTGCACCCCTTCGCGTGAAACGTCACCGCCACTGCCTTCCTGGCGTTTGGCGACTTTGTCTATTTCATCGATAAAGACAATACCATTTTGTTCCACTGCGTGGACGGCGCGCGCCTTAAGCTCTTCTTCATTAACGAGTTTGGCGGCTTCTTCGTCTTGAATTTGTTTGTAGGCGGCTTTAATTGTCAGGCGGCGGGATTTTTTACGATCATTGCCCATTTTTGAAAACATGCCTTGGAGTTGATTGGTCATCTCCTCCATTCCCGGTGGCGCCATAATTTCTATACCCGCGGGAGCCATGTTTAGTTCAACGTCGATTTCCCGGTCGTCCAGTTCGCCTTCCCGGAGTTTTTTACGAAATATTTGCCGGGTATTGCTGCCTTGCTCTGTTTCACTTTCGCCGCGGGCCTGGGGAAGCAGCGCGTCAAGAATCCGCTCTTCGGTGGCATCCTGGGCGCGATGGGACACTTGCTCCATCGCTTCCTCACGGTGGAGCTTGATAGAGGCGTCAACCAAATCACGAATAATCGATTCTACGTCTCGGCCAACATAACCGACTTCGGTAAATTTAGTGGCTTCTACCTTGATGAACGGCGCTTTAGCTAATTTTGCCAGACGGCGGGCAATCTCCGTTTTACCTACCCCGGTGGGGCCGATCATCAGGATGTTCTTGGGGGTAATTTCGTTGCGTAGCGACTCATCCAGCTGCATGCGACGCCAGCGGTTGCGCAGGGCAATGGCCACGGCGCGTTTGGCATCTTGCTGGCCAATAATATGTTTATCCAGTTCGTGAACAATTTCACGGGGTGTCATGTTGGACATGCGGACTCCGGTATCTCTGGCCTGGGGGCAGGCCGCTAATATTCGAGGGACTCAATGGTCCGGTTGTGATTGGTGTAAATGCAGATGTCACCGGCAATGTTCAGGCCTTTTTCGACAATATCCAAGGCGCTTAACTCGGTGTTATCCATGAGTGCCCGAGCGGCGGCAGTGGCAAAGGCGCCGCCGCTGCCGATGGCAATCATATTGTCTTCTGGCTCTATCACATCACCGTTGCCGCTGATCACCAGGGTGGTTTCGGTGTCGGCGACGATCAGTAGTGCTTCCAGTTGGCGCAGCGAGCGTTCGCTGCGCCAGGCCTTGGCCAGCTCCACGGCGGCACGGGTGAGTTTGCCCTGGTGTTTGCTGAGTTCTTTTTCAAATAACTCAAACAGCGTGAAGGCGTCGGCAGTGCCTCCGGCAAAGCCGGCGATAACGGTGCCGTTATGCAGGCGGCGTACCTTGCGGGCATTGCCTTTCATAACGGTGTTGCCCATGGTGACCTGTCCGTCACCGCCAACGACAACTTGGCCTTGGCGGCGTACAGAAAGAATGGTGGTGCCGCGAAACTGTTCCACGCGGGGCTCCTTTTGATTTTCTGAGGATAAAGTTCTATGGATTCCCTTTTAAATGGTGGCTGCAAGTGCGTATTTCAAGGGCGAAGTTGCGGATTCATATTGCTTGCTGTGAAGTGGTGAGGCCAAAGGGGAGGGGCGCCTCCCTATCGTGAGAACAACGATAGGGAGCGCTAACTTACGGTATTTTTTGAGATGTGTTTTGGCGATGCGGACTGACTATGGTTTCTTTTGTCTGACCACCAAGGTGTCAATGCTTTCGTCAATGAGTTTGGCGCGGGCATCGGACAAGGTGTTGTGAGACGTGAAGGGGCCAACGTAAACCCGGTGCCAGCGATCACCATTGGCTTCTACGGCCTCAACCTTGGCGTCTAAGCCCAGCAATAAGATCTGAGCTCGGCGTCTATCGGCATCGGCTGATTGGCGGAAGGAGCCAGCTTGTAGAATGTATTTTTCACCGTCTGGCAAAGCGGGCTTCTGTGGCTGGGGTTTATTGTCGGGTGCCGGTTTGCTGGCCACGGCTTTTGCAGCGGAGGCTTCATCGGGGACAATAACTTCCCGCTCGGGCAGGAGGGTAAAGAAATCAAATTTGGTACTGGTTGTAACGGGCTTTTCGTCTGCTTTTTTCTTTGTGGCTGGCGCAGGTTTAGCGACAGTGGCCACCGCGGGTGAGCTGTCATTGCCCATTTGGAAAACCAATACCGAGCAGATAACACCGGCGATAAAGCCGACCCCCAGCAATACGGAGGCAGGTACGCCCTGTTTTTGTGGCGCGCGGGAGGCGCCTCGGGTGGTTCGCTTTCCTTGAGCCATGCTTACATTTCCTCTGGTGCTGTTACGCCCAGTAAGTGCAGCCCGTTGCGTAGTACTTGTTGTACCGCCACGGACAGGGCGAGTCGGGCATCCCGAAGCTGCTTGTCTTCGCCCAACATCTTATGGGCGTTGTAATAGGTGTGGAAATCCCCTGCCAGCTCACGCAAGTAGTGGGCCAGTGTGTGTGGCTCAAATTGCTCGGCTGCTCCGGATAAGACTTCTGGGTAGCGGCTGAGTTTCACTAACAGCGCTTTTTCTGTGTCTTCGGTCAGCAGCGGCAATTGTGCTAGTCCTGCTTCTTGGGACCAAGCCTGGCCGGATTCTGCCAGTTTGCGAAGAATGCTGGCAACCCGAGCGTGGGCGTACTGGATGTAATATACCGGGTTATCTTTACTTTCTGATTTCGCCAACTCCAGATCGAAGTCGGTGGCTTGGTCGGCTTTGCGCATAATATAGAAAAACCGCGCCGCATCGTTGCCAACGTCGTCCCGTAATTCTCGAAGCGTCACAAAAGACCCGGAGCGGGTGGACATTTGTACTTGCTGGTCGCCGCGAAATAGCGACACAAATTGCACCAGTCGCACCACAAGTTTGTTCTGGTCAATTTTTAAAGCCTGAAGGGCTGCTTTAACCCGGGCAATATAACCGTGGTGGTCGGCACCCCAGATATTAATGACCTTATCAAAGCCCCGCTCGAATTTATTCTTGTGATAAGCAATGTCAGAGGCAAAGTAGGTGGTTTGGCCATTTTCGCGTTTCACCACCCGATCTTTGTCGTCGCCAAACTGGGTAGACAGAAACCACAGCGCGCCGTCCCGCTCTTCGATAAAGCCGTTTTCTTGCAGCTTGCTGATAGCTGCTTCGACTTGATTGGGGTTTTCCGTGAGGCTGCGCTCAGAAAACCACTCTTGGTAGTTGACGCCAAATTCAGCCAAATCGACCCGAATACCGCTAAGAATGGCATTCAAGCCCTTGTCGAAAACGATTTGATAATCGTCACCAAGCAGGTTTTTGGCTTTGTTGATCAGCTCGTCGATATGGGTTTCTTTGTCGCCTTCTGGGGCGTCGGCGCAGATGCCGCTAAATACCTCAGCCGCACTGTGGCGGAGTTTTTCGCCTTCGGCGGCCAGTAGCTCTCGGCCGTAATCTTCGATGTAATCGCCCTGATACGCATTTGAAGGAAAGGACAGTTCTTCGCCGCAGGCCTGCAAATAGCGTAGCCAAACGCTGGTGCCAAGAATATCCATCTGGCGGCCAGCGTCATTAACATAGTATTCCCGGCAGACTTCGTAACCTGTCGCTTCCAGCATATCGGCAACACAGGCACCGTAGGCTGCACCGCGACCGTGGCCGACGTGCAGCGGCCCGGTGGGATTGGCCGACACAAATTCGACTTGGACTTTTTGGCCGTTGGCGGGCAGGCGTCCAAAGTCGTCGCCCTTGGCGAAAATATCGTGAATTACCTGGTAGGCGCTGGCTTCATTGAGAAAGAAGTTGATAAAGCCGGGGCCAGCAATCTCTACTTTAACTACCGCGTCGCTGGCGGGGAGGGCATCAATAATTTGCTGGGCGATGACTCTGGGGTTGCTGCGCAGGGGTTTGGCCAGGGTCATGGCAATATTGCAGGCGAGGTCGCCGTGGGTTTTGTCCCGGGTGCGCTCAATTTGAATATTGATGGGCAGGTCTTCGGGCCAATCGGCGCGGCTACGCAGACTTTGCACGGCCTGGTTAATAAGGTCGGCGACGGTGTCTTTCATGGTTAGTTTGATGCTCTCTTACTTGGCAGTCATCCGCCATTTGTAGTGGGCGGAGCAGGGTGCCGTTTTAAGTGCCCGCTGGGATTAAAAAATACGGGGCCGCATATTATGGCGGCTTAGCTTTAAAAATGCACCAGCTGGGCGGCGCGTGTGCCAAGCCTTTTAAAACATCTCAATGGGATCGACATCGATAGACCAGCGCAGGTCGCCAAGGCGCCGCTGTTGTTCCGCGACGTGGCAGGCTTGGTTTAAGGCCGTGTGAAGTTGACTGCGTTTTGCGGCCTGAAAGAGCAGGCTGCAACGAAAGCGCCCCGCCCGCCGGGCCATTGGCGCGGGCAGAGGGCCGATAATATCGCATTGCTTGTGATTTTGAAGACCTTGACTCACGGTGGTGAGAAATTGCTCGGCACTGCTGAGTTGCTTGGCGTCGCAACGCATCACCGCCATAAAACTACAGGGCGGCAAGCCCATCAATTCCCTCTCGGCCATTAAAGTGTTGGCAAAACCGGCATATCCGCTGTGTACCAGTTGTTGCAATACGGGATGGTCGGGGCAGTGGGTTTGAATCAGCACCGTGCCAGGTTTGTCACCTCGCCCGGCCCGGCCAGCGACTTGTAACAGTAATTGCCCGGTGCGTTCTCCCGCCCGAAAGTCCGGGCTGAACAGACCGCCATCGATATCGACAACGGCGACGAGGGTAACATCGGGAAAGTGATGACCTTTGGCCAGCATTTGGGTGCCTACCAATACCGCAGGATCGCCATTGTGAATACGGTCCACCAAGGTTTGCATGCTGCCTTTGTTGGAGGTGGTGTCCCGGTCAATGCGAATAACAGGCGTGTCGGCAAAGCGCCTTTTTAACGCCATTTCTAAACGCTCGGTGCCGGGGCCCTGAAACGTCAGGCTGCTGTTCTGGCATTGGGGACAGTGGCTGGGCAGTGCCCCTCGGGCGTCGCAGTGGTGGCAGCGCAGTTCCCGCCGATTAAAATGCACAGTCATGCGGGCATCGCAGGATTCACATTCGGCCATCCAGCCGCAACTGTGGCACTGCACCAGCGGCGCAAACCCCCGGCGGTTGAGAAATACCAGCGCTTGATTGCCGGCGTTGAGGGTGTCCTCTATTTGCTTGAACAGCAGCGGACTTAAGCCTTCGTCTAAGGGTTGTTGGCGAATATCGATGAGCCGTTGGCTGGGCGGCTTGGCGTCCCCGGCCCGTTGCTGCAGTACCAATTGTTGATAGCGGCCCTGCTTGACGTTATAGAGGCTGTCCAAACTTGGTGTGGCGCTCGCCAGCAGCACCGGGCAAGACCAGTCCGCGGCGCGTTTAACGGCGATGTCTCTGGCCGAATAATGCCAGCCGTCTTGTTGTTTGTAAGAGGCATCGTGCTCTTCGTCGACAATGATCAATCCGAGTTCGGCAAAGTCGCAAAGCACCGCGGAGCGGGTGCCGAGAACGATAGCGGCTTTTCCGTGTTTGATTGCCTGCCAATTGCGGTAGCGCTCGTTGTCATTGAGGCCGGAATGCAGCGCGACTACCTGGCCGGGGTAGCGTTGTTCAAAGCGGGCCAGGGTTTGGGGCGTCAGGCCGATTTCGGGGACCAGCACCAGCGCCTGTTGGCCGCGTTGCAATACGCTGTGAATTGCTTGCAGGTAGACCTCGGTCTTGCCGCTGCCTGTTACACCTTCTAAAAGGAAACGCTCAAATCGGCCCAGTGCTGCCGTAAGTGTATTTACGGCGGCCGCTTGCTCTGGGTTGGGGGTGAGTGGTGGTTGAGGCGCTGGCGGCGCTGGAGTAGTTTCTGCACAGGGGCTTAAATAATGTCCTTTGATTAGGGCGTTGAGGACGCTGTTGCTAAAACCCATGTCTTTAATTTGGCGCCGACTGAGCTGACCGTTTTGCTGAATGGCCTTGAGTAGCGCACGTTGCTGGTGAGCCTGCTTGGGTAACGGAGCCAGTTCGTCTGTATTGCCATGTGCCTGCCAGGCGGTGGTGGCGATTTTGGGTGGTGTGGCTTTGCGCAGGGCGACTGGCAGTATCTGTTGCAGGCACTCACCTATGGGGTGGTGATAGTAGCTCGCTGCCCAGCGCGCCAGTGCGAGCAGATCCTTGCTGATGGCGGGTTCGCCTTGATCCAGTCGCTCTAATACGCTTTTGAGTTGCTTGGTCGGAACATCGCTGCTGGCCAGTGAATCGAGTACGGTGGCAACAAGGCGGCGGTTGCCAAAGGGCACGAGTACCCGTTCGCCGGGTCTGGGCGCAGTCAGTTCCGCTGGCCACAGGTAGTCAAAGTGGCGGCGCAGAGGGCTGGGAATGGCAATGGAAACCAGTGTATTCATGCCGGTGGCGATAAAATTCAGGGTAAAATTAAAGCCAGCAGTGTATAAGAAAAGTGTGGCGACGTCTGATGGCTTGATAAACCGAGACGGCAAGGGGCCAAACTCTTGCTTCTGGCTAATATTCTGTTAATATTCGCCGCCTAATTTTTAACCACGTCATTACCCGGCGCGGTGCCCGGCAAAGAGAGATCGGGTTAGCGGCGCACTATGAGGAACGACCCATGAGAGCGGATATCCATCCAAAATACGAAGCAATGAACGTCACTTGTAGCTGCGGCAACAAGTTTGAAACACGTTCTACACTGGCTGAAGACCTGCACGTTGATGTGTGCTCGGCTTGCCACCCTTTTTACACTGGCAAGCAGAAAATGCTGGATACCGGTGGTCGCGTGGATCGCTTCCGCAAACGTTTCGGTAGCCGCGGCAGCGTTAAATCCTGATTGTGACTTTTTTAGAGTGGCGAGGTTTTGCCGCTCTGAAACGCAGAATGCCCGGCCTTTATCCGCCGGGCATTTTTGTTTTTATCGTTTGCTTCCTAATGACCGCTTGGGCTCAGGCCGAATGTTTGCCGGGTACTGCTAGTCTTAAGTCTGCTCAAGTGTCTGTGGTGACAGATGGTGATAGCCTGCGCTTACGGGATGGTCGACGAGTGCGTCTGCTCTCGGTGAACGCCCCGGAGCTGGGCAAAGATGGCAAGGCCGATGAGGCCCATGCTGTCATGGCTAAGCAAACATTGGCGGCTATGCTAAGCCCAGGTCAGCGGGTGTATCTGCAAGAGCAGGGTCTGGATCGCTATGGTCGCAGCTTGGCCACTGTGTTTTTACGCCGGGAGGGTGGTCATCTTGGCGAAGCACTGCTGAAGGCCGGAGCGGCTTGGCATATTGCTGTGCCACCCAGTCCGCAGCCATATCGACAGTGTTTGCGTGCCGCAGAGTCTGAGGCGAAGTCGAAGGGTCTTGGCGTGTGGTCGCAAGCAAGCTTGTCGACGACAGCGCTGACAGCGGCGGATCAAGGCTTTCGCCTTGTACGGGGACAGCTCCAGTCCATCGGCAATAGCCGTTCGGCATTGTGGTTGAGGCTGGACGGTGATTTAGTGTTGCGGTTGGCAAAATCAGAGCTAAGATATTTTTCGGTGCCGTTAGACAGTTATATAGGGCACCAGATTGAAGTCCGGGGATGGCTGCGCAAAAGAACGCCGCCGCGGACGGGGATGGCAGGTTTTAAAATGGACTTACGCCACCCCGATATGCTGGTCTGCAATGATTGCAGAGCGCATTAATACAGGCCCAGAGAAGGCCGCAGTGCGAAGCGCAAAAAAGCCGACATATGACATACTGACATGTAATGTGGTGGGCTTTGCACAGGGGAGCTACCCGGGCGGGTAGTTTATTGGTCCCCGTTCATTTATTTAAGCCGCCTTCCCCTTAGGGGAAGTGGCGCAATAACTGGGAATTGAGCATGTCCAAAGATGTAAAACAAGCGGCTCTGGATTATCACGCATTGCCTACACCGGGCAAAATTGCAATCTCCATTACCAAACCCGCTGAAACTCAGCGCGATTTATCACTGGCTTACAGCCCCGGTGTTGCGGAACCTGTGCGGGAAATTGCCAGAGATCCGGTCAATGTTTACAAGTACACCAGCAAAGGCAATCTGGTGGCGGTCATCTCTAATGGCACGGCCATTCTTGGTTTGGGTGATCTGGGCCCGCTGGCCAGTAAGCCGGTGATGGAAGGGAAGGCTCTGCTTTTTAAGCGTTTTGCCGACATCGATTCGATTGATATCGAAGTTGATGCTGAAGACAGCGATGCATTTGTCGATACGGTGAAACGTATTGCCGGCACCTTTGGTGGTATTAATCTGGAAGATATCAAAGCCCCTGAATGCTTTGAAATTGAACGGGTTTTAATTGAGCAGTGCAATATCCCCGTGTTTCATGACGATCAGCACGGCACGGCCATTGTTACCGCTGCAGGCATGATCAATGCGCTTGAGATTCAAGGCAAAAACATTGAGACCGCAAAAATTGTTTGCTTAGGTGCTGGCTCTGCGGCTATCGCCTGTATGCGCCTGTTAGTTTCTTTGGGTGCAAGCTACGACAATATTTATATGATCGATCGTCGCGGGGTGATTTACCCTGGCCGCGAAGGTCTTAATAAATACAAAAAAGAATTTCAAAACGATACGGGTGCGCGCACTTTGAGCGATGCTATTAACGGCGCCGATGTCTTTGTTGGCTTGTCTGGCGCCAATCTTCTCAGCGAAGAGATGCTGCGTACAATGGCGCCCAAGCCTATTGTTTTTGCCTGCTCCAACCCTGATCCCGAGATCGAACCCGAGCTGGCACTGTCGATACGGGATGACTTGATTGTCGCTACCGGTCGTTCGGACTACCCTAACCAGGTGAACAATGTATTGGGCTTTCCGTTTATTTTTCGGGGTGCGCTAGATGTTCGCGCCACCGCGATTAATGAAGAAATGAAAGTGGCTGCGGTGCACGCTATTCGTGAGCTGGCAAAAGAAGCGGTTCCTCAAGTGGTGATCGATGCCTGCGGAGTAGAGAGCCTGAGCTTTGGTCCAGACTACATCATTCCCAAGCCGGTGGACCGCCGTTTGCTGGGTGTGGTCTCGGCAGCTGTCGCCCAGGCGGCAGTTGATAGCGGCGTGGCCATGCTGCCGTACCCTTCCCACTACCCACTAAGTTAAGCGCATTGCTTGATAACCTGGCTCAATATTCCTATTGGGTCAGGTTAATGTGTCTTCTCCCTCGATTCTAAATCGCCTCTATTTGTCGTTTGACCTGCTATTGTCGCCCTGTTAATGTTGCGGCCTCTTTCAGGTGTCCTGCTTGTGGTTCTTCGCAGTGGGATTAAACGGGAAGTTGGTGAGCGGCTGTTATGCAGCGCAAATCCAACGCTGCCCCCGCAACGGTAAGTGAGTGCAGGGTGATCTCATGCCACTGTATCTTCGGATATGGGAAGGTGATCACCTCGGGTTTTTTGCCCACTCATAAGCCCGGAGACCGGCCTGATATTAAGCCGAGCGTTGCGGTGGGCGACGACAGGCCGGTTGGATTCTTCACTGGTGCTTGTTCCGCTTCGTCCGCCGCCTGTTATCCCTGTTTACCGCACGCCTGTATTTAGTTTCGCCAAAGCGCGAGCTAACAGGGAGTTGTACATCGTGTGTAAACAGTATTCTCTTAACTTGGTTTATCCCACGTTTCACTTTTCGCCGCTGTCTTTTTGTTAGGGTTGCTGGCGAATATGTCTGCCCCCAGCTTGCGCCCAGAAACAACAGAAAATAATGGCACACTACGAACGGGTTTAACCACTGGCGCCTGCGCAACGGCGGCGTCGTTGGCGGCTGCACGCTTGCTGCTTCAAGGCCAGCATACCGAGGCCGCGCGAATTCGCCTGCCCAGAGGTGAGTTTAGAGAGTTACTTATCGCTGACTTGCAGTTAACGGCTAATGCCGCACTGGCTGCGGTAATTAAAGATGCCGGTGACGATCCCGATGCGACGCATGGCGCCCGGCTGTGGGTAAAACTCCAGCTAAAAGCGGAACCCGGCGTGGCGTTCTTGGCTGGCCAAGGGGTGGGAACGGTCACCCGTAAAGGATTGGTATTGCCGGTAGGCGAGCCCGCGATAAACCCGGTGCCTCGACAGATGATAGTGGCGCATTTGCAGCAACAGGCGATGGACGCCGATTACCAAGGCGGATTTTTGGTGACGGTGGGTATCGACAACGGCGAGCGTATTGCGCTGCGAACCATGAATGGTCGCCTGGGCATCGTCGGTGGTTTGTCGGTGTTGGGGACCACGGGCATTGTTCGTCCTTTTTCCTGTTCGGCCTATATCGCCTCAATCCACCAGTCCATCGATGTTGCTAACGCAAATAAGCTGCAAAGAATTGCGGCTTGTACGGGCGGCACGAGCGAGGCTTACGCTCAGCAAAGATTTAATTTATGTGATGCCGCTATTGTGGAAATGGGCGACCTGTTTGGTGCCGTGCTCAAGTATCTGCGCCGTCACCCTGTACCCGCGCTTATCCTGGCGGCGGGCTTTGGCAAACTCACTAAATTCGCCGCCGGACATCTGGATACCCACAGCCGCCGGTGCGCGATTGATTTTCCGTGGCTGGCGGAGCAGGCCATGTTGCTGAACGGTGACGAGGTTCTCCGAGAACAAATTCTGCAATCCAATACCAGTTTGCAAGCCCTGAATTATTGCCAGCAACAGGGTGTGCCGTTGGCAGAGCATATCGCCTTGAAGGCTGTCCAGGTGGCGCGTCGCTATCTTCCCCAGTCTATTGCCTTAGAGGTGTGTGCTGTCGATCGGCAAGGCAAATTGCTTGCCTATGTCGGTGAGGCATGTCAGTGACCAATCATGTTTGGAGAAATAATGCATAGCGCGGCGATTGAAATCCAGCAGCTTTATAAGCGCTACGGTGATGGCGAGCCGGTGATCTCGGGTATTGATCTACGTATTCCCCAGGGGGCGTTTTTTGGTTTGTTGGGCCGAAACGGCGCAGGCAAAAGTACCTTGATCGGCTTGATAAGTGGCCTGCTCAATATGCAGCAGGGCAAAATTTTTGTGCAGGGCTTTGATAATCAGCGTCAGGCTATGCGAGCCAGACGCTGTGTTGGTGTGGTGCCCCAAGAGGTCAATTTTAATAGCTTTGAGCCGGTCCGGGAAATTATTGAAAGCCAGGCAATGTATTACGGATTGTCGCTGAAAAAATCACGCCAACGCAGCGCTGAATTGCTCGACAAGGTTGGACTCAGTCATCGCGCTGACAAAAAAGCATGGGGTTTATCCGGGGGCATGAAGCGTCGATTGATGCTCGCCAGGGCGCTGGTGCATCAACCCCAAGTGTTAATTCTGGACGAGCCCAGCGCGGGCTTAGATGTGGAAGCCAAGCAACAAACCTGGGCATTACTTAAAGATTTGAATCGTGACGGCACCACCATTTTGCTAACCACGCATTACCTGGAAGAAGCAGAATCGCTGTGTCGGGATATCGCCATTATTGACGAGGGAAAAATCATCGCCAGAGATGCGCCGCAACAATTGTTATCAGGCCTGCAATCTCGAAAGTTAACGCTCAATTTACACCGCGAAATTGCCGGGCCTCCGGTGTTGAACTATGGCCAGTTGTTGGCATGGCGAGCAATGGAGCTGGAAGTAGATTGGCCTTTGAAACTACCGCTAGCGCCGCTGTTTGAAAAGCTATCCGAGCAGGGGGTGGAGGTAGCCAGTGTGCAAGATGGTGGTAAGCGTTTGGAGTCTCGGTTTTTAGAGTTGTTGGCCGCAGATCAGCAGGTGGCGAAATGAGTATGGCAAGTGTGTATTGGTATGCATATCAAGGTCTTTTAATAAAACAGCTTAGGCGCTTTCTGCGGAGCTGGGTGCAAAGCCTGCTGCCGTCGCTGGTGACGGCGGGATTGTTCTTGCTGATATTCGGGCATTTGATGGGCAAGGACTTGCCCGCCAGAGACGGCGTCGCCTATGTCGAATTTTTAATGCCGGGGTTGATCATGTTTGCAGTGATTAGTAATGCCTACAGTAATTGCACCTTGGCTTTTTATGGCGCGCGCTTGCAGCGACATATCGAAGAAATGCTCATTGCTCCCATGCCAGCTTGGATCATTGTGGCAGGCTTTGTCAGTGCGGGGGTAATACGCGGTTTACTTGCCGGCAGTTTAGTGGCGCTAATGGCAATGCCCTTTACCTCTTTACAGCTACATCATGCAGGGTTTGCTGTCGGGGTGGCAGTCATGAGTGCGCTGTTATTTTCATTGGCCGGGGTGATCAACGGCGTCTACGCCCGCAGTTTTGATGATACCTCGTTGATTAGTACCTTCATCCTCACACCCTTAATTTATTTGGGCGGCGTTTTTTATCCGGTGGAATCCTTAGCTGCTCCCTGGGCAGATATTTCTATGATCAATCCCATGCTCTACGTTGTGGATGGTTTTCGTTATGGCTTATTAGGGATTCCGGGTCATGGCGGCACGATCACCTTTGTCGTGCTGACATTATTAACGCTGCTAATGGCAGGACTCGCTTGGTTTTTAATAGATCGTGGTGTGCGAATTAAATCGTAGTGGCCCGAAGTTTTTGCTTGGGGTTTTAAGGAATTTATGGAGAAGGAATATTGAAAGAGCGACATGATTATATTCGTAATGGGCAAGAAATCTATAAGGCCTCATTCGCCACCATTCGCAAAGAGGCTGAGCTAAGCCGCTTTCCGCCGGATATGGAAAGCTGTGCGGTACGGATAATTCACGCATCAGGCATGATTGATATTGCAGAGGATATCGATTTTTCTGACAGTGCTGGCAGCTTGGCCAGAATGGCGCTGGCCGCAGGAACCCCGATATTTTGTGATAGCGAAATGCTGGCCCACGGTATTACCCGAGCGAGATTGCCAGCAGAGAATCCAGTGCTCTGCACCTTGCGGGACCCTCGGGTACCTGCGATGGCAGCGGCGATAAATAACACCCGCAGTGCCGCTGCATTGGGTTTGTGGCATGAGCAGTTAGAAGGCGCCATCGTGGCGATAGGCAATGCCCCTACGGCACTTTTTCATTTGTTAAATCTGATTGCCAAGGGCGGTCCAAAACCCGCTGTGGTGCTGGGTTTTCCAGTGGGTTTTATCGGTGCGGCAGAAAGTAAGTTGGCGCTGTCACAAACAGAAAATTTACCTTTTATTACTGTTCACGGTCGCCGTGGCGGCAGTGCAATGGCGGCTGCGGCTATTAACGCCTTGGCAACAGAGCGAGAAATTTAATATGGAAATTAAACAGCGTGGACATCTCTACGGTATTGGCGTTGGTCCCGGAGATCCTGAGCTGCTTACCTTAAAAGCTGTCAGGTTAATTGGTGAGTCTCCGGTGGTGGCCTACTTTTGCAAACGTGGCAGCTTGGGACGAGCAAGAAACAACTGTGCTGCACACCTATCAATTCAGCATAAAGAACTGCCGTTAGTGTACCCGCTTACCACCGAGCTATCTCATCACAGTCAAGAGTACCGTGACCGCATAGAACAATTTTTTGATGAGGCGGCAGAGATGGTGGCCGTTGAATTAGATGCCGGTAGAAATGTGGCGCTGCTGAATGAAGGTGATGCTTTTTTCTACGGCTCGTTTATGCATGTGTTTCTGCGCTTAAAAGAGCGTTTTGATATTACCGTGGTTCCCGGTGTGAACTCGGTGATGGCCTGTGGTGCGCTGCTGCCCCAGCCTTTGGTGATGCGCGACGACGTGCTTACCGTTATCCCCGGTACCCTGGACGACAGCGCGATGGAAGCGGCGATGGCGGCCAGCAAGGCAACGGTGATAATGAAGGTGGGTAGTAATTTGGCGCGGATCTGCAACGCTGCCAAAAAGCTTGGTGTGGATGATCGGGCGTGGTATGTGGAAAAGGCGAGTTTACCCGACCAAAAAGTGCAGCGTTTATCCGAGGTGGGGGTGACAAAAGCACCTTACTTTTCAATGGTGCTTATTCCCGGTGTAGGAGAGCGGGTATGACTGGCGCCGTGTGGGTCGTAGGAACCGGTCCTGCGGGGGCGGCGTGGCTGAGTCCCGAGACCCGAGAAATTTTAGCGCAGGCGACGGACTTGGTGGGTTATGGCCCTTATATCAACCGAGTGGCCGAATCACATCACTGCTGTCATATTTCGGATAACCGTCAAGAATTAGCAAGAGCAGAAGTGGCGCTGGATATGGCTGAGTCTGGTCGTCAGGTTGCTGTGGTGTCTGGCGGTGACCCCGGTATTTTTGCAATGGCGGCGGCGGTATGCGAATGCATTGCCTCGGCACCCGAGGGGCGTTGGCAGAATGTTGAGTTGGCTGTGTTTCCTGGTATTTCCGCTTTGCAGGCCGCAGCGGCCCGAATCGGTGCGCCACTCGGACACGACTTCTGTGTTATATCGCTATCGGACGTGCTTAAGCCTTGGTCAGTTATTTTTAATCGCCTGCGCCTTGCCGCACAGGCGGATTTTGCCATGGTCTTTTATAACCCCCGATCCTCTCAGCGATCGTGGCAGCTTGGTGAAGCGCTTAATTTGCTGGCTCAAGAACAAGCGCCAGACACGCCAGTGGTGTTTGCCCGGGCTATCGGTCGCGAGGATGAAAAGTTGCATTTTACAAGTTTGGCAGAGGCTGACCCCAGTCTAGTGGATATGAGCACCTTGGTGTTGGTGGGCAATTCTCAGAGCCGATATTTTAACCACGGGGGTCGGCAGTGGATGTATAGCCCCAGAGATTACCCCGCTGATTTACGTTCTAAACAAACGATGACATCCCGGTAGTGAAAATACTCGATGTCGGCTGGGGGTATTTCTGGACGATTAACGATAATCACCGGCAAGCCCAACTCTCGAGCGGCGGTGAATTTTGCTTCGGCCGCCTTACCACCAGAATTTTTACAGACCAAAATATGAATGTTTTCTGCACGAAGCAGCTGGCGTTCATCGGCTAACAGGAAGGGGCCGCGCTGAGTGAGTAAGGTCCAGCTGTCAAAATTAGGTGGAGGTTGCGGAGGATCGACACAACGCACAATTAAATGTCGTTCGCTAATGTCTTCAAAATGCTGCAGAGAGCGGCCGCCGGTAGCCAACAACACCCGGTCGCCAGCCTTGCTGTGTTGTTTAAGTAGCATTGCAGCATGGGGTAAATCCTGGGCGGCAAGCCAATTGTCACCGTTAATTGCAGCCCAAGGCTGGCGGCTTAAACGCACTAGCGGGAGTTGATTTTTACTGCAGGCGGCAACGGCATTGGCGGACATTTGCGCGGCAAAGGGATGAGTGGCATCTACCACGACATCGACTTTATGTTGTTTGAGATAGTTGCAAAGACCGTCGACGCCGCCAAAGCCGCCTCGGCGGGTTGGCAGGCCAGAGGGCAGAGGTCGACGAGTTCGTCCTGCCAGTGAGTAAGTGGCGCTGAACTTTGGGTGATCAAGCAAGGCCCCGGCAAGGTTCATTGCATCTCGGGTGCCGCCCAAAATTAGAACATGCATTACAAGCACTCATCGATGAAAAGGAGCAGCATTTTACAATGAGAAAAGAGCAAAATGCGTTGTCGATATCAAAATTTCAGCAACCTTGGTTGAGTTTGGTTGGGCTAACAGAGGCGGGCTGGCAAGGATTGGCCGCCGATGCAAAACAGGCAGTTGAGCAAGCCTCGTTGTTAGTGGGTAGTGCGCGACAGCTTGGTCTTATTCCAGAGATAAGCGGTCAGCAGCGATTGCAGTGGTCATCACCTCTTCAAGACGGTATTGATGAAGTTTTGCAGCACTCAACAGAAATGGTCTGTGTATTGGCCAGTGGCGACCCTTTTTGGTTTGGTATTGGTGCTACCTTGAGTCGGCAATTACCGGCTTCTGCCATGCGTTGTTTTCCTGGTCCGTCAGCTTTTTCATTAGCCGCTGCGCGGCAGTCGTGGCCACTTCAGGACTGTCTTTGTCTTTCCGTGGTAGCAAGAGATGTTGACCGCTTGCGCAGTGTTTTGGCACCGGGGCAAAAACTGCTGGTGTTAAGTGAAGATGGCAGCAGTCCATCAGTGGTGGCCAAAACCCTGTGTGCTGTCGGCTACGGCGCCAGCCTGATAAGTGCGTGGCAACGCTTGGGAGGCAGCGAAGAAAGTCGTTACTCAGCGGTGGCTAATCAATGGGGTGATGTTCAGGTTGATGCGCTAAACACACTAGCTATAGAGTGTATACGCGATCACTCAGACAATATTTTACCCAAGCTTGCTGGGCGAAATGAGTCTCTTTTTGTGCACGATGGTCAGATCTCTAAGCGAGAAGTCCGGGCGGCTATTATTGCGTATCTTGCACCACAGGGGGCTGAGGTTTTGTGGGATTTAGGCTCAGGCTCGGGAGCTATTGCTGTTGAGTGGCTGTTGGCTGATAACCGCAATACGGCCTACAGCGTCGAGCAGAAGGAATCGCGTTGTCACAATATAAAAGAAAACGCCCGGCGTTTTGGCGTGAGTTCTTCATTGCATTGTTTTCACGCTGCCAACATGGATGTGCTTGCTGACTTGCCTCAGCCTGACGCCATTTTTATTGGGGGTGGTATTAGCGCTCCGGGGTTGTTGGCTTGCTGCTGGGCGGCATTAGCTGACAATGGCCGATGTGTGGCCAGCGCCGTTAGTGTAGAAGGTGAAGCTGCACTCTATGCTGCCAGAGAGCGTTATGGTGGTGAGTTGACTCGTATTGGCGTTGAGCGCAGTGAGGCTTTGGGTCGCTTTACTGGGTGGCAGACATTGCGCACCGTTACGGTGTGGCATGCGCAAAAAATTGTGGACTCAAAAAGCTTGAACTCAAAAGGCGAACACTAGATGACCGTTCACTTTATTGGCGCCGGGCCAGGCGCGGCAGACTTAATTACCCTGCGGGCCCGAGACTTGTTGGCGAGTTGCCCGGTGTGTTTATACGCCGGTTCTATTATTCCCGAACCAATTTTGCAGCATTGCCCTAAAGATGCTCGCTTAGTGAATACCGCGGGTATGGCCTTGGATGACATTATAGAGGCGTTCCGACAAGCCGAGGGGCAGGGACAAGATGTGACTCGTTTACACTCGGGTGATCTATCTATTTATTCTGCCTTGGCAGAACAACTCCGTCGCTTAAGAGCTGAAGGCATTCCTTACACCTTGTGTCCGGGGGTGCCTGCTTTTGCTGCTGCCGCAGCAGTATTAGGGCAGGAACTAACACTGCCTGAAGTTGCTCAGTCGCTGGTGATAACCCGCACCCAAGGCCGGGCTTCAGCCATGCCGGATAAAGAGTCTTTAGAGATGTTTGCCCAGACAGGCACAACACTGGCGATACATTTATCACTGCATGGAATCGAGAAGGTCGTGGCACGACTGCGGCCTTTTTACGGCGACTGCTGCCCTGTTGCGGTGGTGTTTAGGGCGAGCCACACAGATGAAAAAATACTGCGTGGTAGCCTGACAACGATAGTGGCTGCGGTAGAGGTGTTAACTGAAAAACGCTCGGCATTGATTTTTGTCGGCCCGGCGCTGGGTGAGACAGGCTTTCGTGACAGTGCGCTTTACGATGCTACACATCAGCGCATGTTCAGGCCCAGTGGCGGAGAGAATGTTTGGACTTAAGTTTAAGACGATAAGGTGAGTCGATTCAGTATGGCGGGCACTTCTTCTGGTGCAATATTCTTGGCAAGACAGTGATCGTCGTCAATCGGGTCGGCGCAGTCATTTATAATAATATCGTAGCGTCCTTGCCTGGCGGTAAGGGTTAACGGGCTGGGGCGGGGGTGCGCGCAGCCTTTACCGCAGCCTGAGATGTGGATGTTAGCGGTGGTCGAGAACAGCTCGGGACAGGCTTTGGCCCAACGCAGTGCATCCCCTCTTGTGTCGCTACTGCCAGAAAGACAGGAGGGCGAACCCGGGCAGGCGTGAAGTGAGAGGCGGGGGTCTTCTGCAGTAATAATCATATCCAGCTGTTTGAGTGCTGGCCCCAGTGCGGCGCTGCCATTGGGAAAAACGAGCTGTTTGTTTGGGGTAATGCGTAGCTCGGTAATATTATTGGCAAGAGCCAGTGCGACGATTGCTTTGGCGTTGTCACTGCTTAACACGCCAAACGTCGGCGCGCAGGCAAACCAATTTTTGTGCTTGCCGAGCACTGCGTTGTGCGGATTTTGCGTTATCGCAGATGGGCTAATCTCTTGCTTGTTAATATTGTCGGCTTGTTGAGCCTTTATTGTTGTCGATAATAAAGATGCTTTAAAAGCTGCAGTGCTTTGTGCATCGATCAAAACATCTTTCAGACGTTGAGCATGATTACCCTGTTGTTTGTTTAAAGCGATGAAACAACGCAATAAGGCCTCAATAGCTTCTGAACATTCCCTGGCGGCGCAAAGCCCCAAGTTAATAGCCTTGGGTGTTGCGGTTGCGAGCAGTATTTCAAAGTGTAAGCCTTGAGGTGTGTCGATTGCTCGGCAGCAAATATCTGCCTTGAGCTGAGATAAAGACGAAACGCCACCCCCATCCAAAACAAGTAAAAACTTACTGGGTAATTGCCACAGCGAGGCTTGGTTAACAATGCGGTTTTCCAGTTGTTTGGCAATGGGGTAGGGATCCGTTATCGCGAGGGGGTCGAGGTCTGCCAGCGGGGAGCAAAGTACTTTTCGGGCGGCTTCTGCCGCTGGGGTTGCAGAAGCCAAGCCTTGCTGTTGCAGCTGTTGGGTAAATTGTGCCTCGCTGATTTCAGAAAATCCCCGTAGCTGCAGCTTGCCTCGGCTGGTAATTTCAATAATGGGCTGTGCCAGCGTCTCGGCCCACTCTGCTAATCGCTGCAAGTCTTTTACTTGAAGTCGGCCGCCAAGAAGTTGCACCCGGCTCAGCAAGCCATCGCCACTTTGCATAGGTTTGCCCGCGCTAGGGCAAAAACCACGTCGGTAAGTGTTTGAAGCGGATGACATAAGACACTCGTTGCATAGATAGAACGGATAAGCTTTCTAGCTTAAAGATGGATGGCGAATGTTGAAAGCGCAGTGTGATGTTATTTGGCTAAATGGTCGTGTTGTCAGCAGCTTGTGATGCGTCGTGGCATTAGCCACAATGAGGGGAAAGTCGACGAGGAAAATAATAATGACTAAACGGGTTTTTATCACCGGAGGTGCTTCGGGCTTGGGCTTAGCATTGGCGCACTGTTTTGCCGAGGTGGGCTATCTGGTATGCATTGCCGATATTAACGATGGTCGCGGCGAAATTGCCGAAGCCGACCTGGCTAAAAAAACCACTACCCAGTATTTGCACTGCGATGTACAAAAAGAAGCAGACTTGCAAGCCGCTGCCAATTGGCTGGAGGTGAACTGGGACGGGGTCGACGTGGTAATTAACAATGCCGGTATTGCCAGCGCGGGTAATATTGATGCTTTTAGCCTTGAAGACTGGCAGGGTGTGGTGAATGTTAATCTGTTGGGTGTCGTGCGTGGTTGCAAGGTGTTTACGCCGCTGCTAAAGCGTTTGGGCGGGGGTCATATTGTCAATGTTGCTTCGCTGGCTGGTTTGATTCATCCGCCCAAAATGGCTTCTTACTGCGCCACAAAAGCGGCGGTGGTGGCCTTGTCTGAGTCTATGAGTGTAGAGCTTGATCGCGACAATATTAACGTTTCGGTAGTGTGCCCGTCGTTTTTTAGAACCAATCTATTCGAGTCGGTGAAAGCTTCTGATGCGGATTCAAAAGCCTTGGCAGAAAAGCTGGTCAGTAAGGCAAAGGTTGGCGCTGACGAAATTGCCAGCCGGGTCTTTGCAGGCATTCGAAAAGGAGATTTTTACATTCTTCCCCATGCGGAGGCTCGCCGTTTATGGCGCTTAAAGCGCTGTCTGCCTTACCGCTTATATCGTGGCTTAATGCTGAAAGCTAGTTCGTCGATGATGAAAGGTCGTTTACCTGCGTAACGGTAGACGACCTTCACCCGTTCTGTGGTTACAGTGCCGCGAGTAAACCATTTACCGCCATAATTAACAGCGCAAAGGTGCCCAGCATAAAGACTGAGAAGCGCAGCATAACGATATTGGCAGTACAATGAATTAAGCTGTGCACAATGCGGCTGGCAGTATAAAACCACGCTAAATAAAGATTTAATCCACTGTCCATGCCTGTGAGCGCAAATGCCAGCGCCATGGCATAAAAGATAGTCGGTTGCTCTAAAAGGTGGTTGTAGTTGTCAGCTTTAAATTGCACTTTGCGATCAAGCTGTGTGGCTAGCTCTGCGGTGCGCTCGCCAGCACTGGGACCAAGCCGCGCTTTTTTGATGGCTGGCAGGCGGACTGAGCCCATCCAGAACAAGATCAATATGGTCCAAATGACCAGTAGAAACACGGGGGCGAGGATGGGGGAAATTTCTGTCATAGTTGTGGCTCCATATCTTGTTATCTTGAATGTTTACATAGTAGCAGCTGATACTTAAAACGATAATATTGGAGGTCTCTTGAGCGTGTTTCGTAAAAATATTCTTATTACCGGTGCCAGCTCTGGATTGGGTGAAGGCATGGCCCGTGCCTATGCGGCTAAGGGCCATAATCTGGCGCTGTGTGCTCGCCGCCTAGAGAACCTTGAGTCACTTAAGACGGAACTGCAAGTACAGCACCCTCGTATTACGGTAAGTATCAAAGCATTGGATGTTTGCCAGTACGATCAGGTGTTTGAGGTTTTTCATATCTTTGCCGAAGAACTGGGCAGTCTCGATAGAATTATCGTTAACGCGGGAATGGGTAAAGGGGCGTCGGTAGGCACTGGGTATTTCCACGCCAATAGGCAAACAGCGGAAACCAATTTTGTTGCAGCGCTGGCCCAGTGCGAGGCGGCGATGGCCATTTTTCGGGCTCAAAACAGCGGCCATTTAGTCACCGTGTCATCGATGAGTGCGCTGCGGGGGCTACCGCGTTCGGTGTCAATCTATGCCGCAACAAAGGCAGGTCTGCGTACCTTAACAGAAGGCATTCGCGCAGATGTGCATGGCACGCCGATAAGCGTCAGCTGTATTTTGCCCGGCTTTATTCTCACTCCTATCAATGAAAATTTAAAACGCGCTCCATTAAGAGTGGATCTTGATACCGGGGTGCGGGCTATTGTGAAGGCCATTGATAGAGAAAAAGGTGAGGCATGGGTGCCCGCGTGGCCGTGGCTGCCGGTCGGCTTGTTGATGAAAGTACTGCCATTGCGGCTGATTGCTAAAATGACCTAGCAGTCACTATAAATGGCGGCGTGATTGGCTGGGTCAGATCGATAGTGTGGGGAGAAAAAACGCACCACCCAGAAATGAGGTTTGGGCCGGTGGTGCGTGTGGTAAAAGGTGATTACAGCTTGGCAATAAAGGCTTTTTTCGCGGCTTGATATTGCTCAATGAGTTCGGCAACCAGCTCGGCGGTTGGCCGAATTTTCTTCACCGCATTGATGCCTTGGCCACAGCCCCAGATATCCTTCCAGGTGTTAAAGCTTTGGCTGCTTTCGCTAATATCAATAGCCTTATCTTCTTCGCGCTTCAGCTTGTTAGGGTCGAGTCCGGCACGGGTAATTGACCCCACTAAGAAATTAGCCGGTACTCCACTAAAGGCGTCAGAGGTAATAATGTCTTTGGCCGTGCTGGCAACAACCATGTCTTTGTATTCTGGAACTGCATTGGCTTCGTCGGTGGCAATAAAGGGTGAGCCGATATAGGCCAAGTCGGCACCGGTGGCCAGGGCGGCCAACACGTTTTGGCCGGTGGCGATGCAGCCGGACAGTGCCAGTGGGCCGTCCCACCATTCGCGAATTTCTGATACCAGCGCAAAAGGTGAGATAGTGCCAGTGTGGCCGCCCGCGCCTGCCGCCACGGCGATCAGGCCATCTACGCCGCCTTCAACCGATTTTTTGGCTTGGCGGTTAGAGATAATGTCGTTAAACACGACGCCGCCATAGCTGTGTACTACCTCGCAGATTTTCGGCGCCACATACAGGCTGACAATCACGATGGGCACTTTGTGTTTGGCAATAATATCCAAGTCGCCCATCAAGCGATCGTTGCTGGGGTGGGATATCTGGTTAATGGCAAAGGGCGCAGCGGGTTTATCTGGATTTTCTGCGTCGTACTTGGCCAGCTCTTCCTTAATATAAGTAATCCATTCATCCAGCTGGCTTTGGGGGCGGGCATTAAGCGCGGGGATGGAGCCGATCATGCCAGCTTTACATTGTTCAACCACCAACTCAGGGGTAGAGGCGATAAACATGGGCGCGGCCATCGCTGGCAGGCGCAGATTTTGGGTCATAAATTTGGGGAGAGACATCGTATAAGCTCCTTGTTCTTTAAATAGACCGGCTGATCAGGTCTTTCATGATTTCGGATGTGCCGCCATAGATCCGCATTACGCGAGCGTCTCTCCACAACCGAGCAATTTCATATTCTTCGATATAGCCGTAGCCACCAAACATTTGCAGACAGTCGTCCACCACCTTGCAGCGCAGTTCGCTATGCCAGAGCTTGGCGGCCGCGGCTTCATTGGTGCTTAATTTCTTTTCTACCAGCGCTTCAATACAGGCGTCCAGGTGGGCCCAGCCCACTTGCAGTTGGGCCTTCAGATTGGCTAATACAAACTTGGTGTTTTGAAAGTCGAATACCGCTTTGCCAAAAGCCCGACGTTCCTTGACGTAGTCAACGGCAATGTCGTAAGCGTGTTGTGCCGCCGCCTGGCAGGAGATAGCAATGGAAAGACGCTCTTGGGGCAGTTCCTGCATCATGTAAATAAAGCCTTCGCCCTGTTTACCGAGCATGTTTTCGGTAGGGACGAACATATCTTCAAAAAACAGCTCGGCGGTGTCAGAGGAGCGATTGCCTACTTTGTCCAGCTTGCGACCTTTGGTGAAGCCGTCGACATCACAGCCAGTAACAAACAGTGAGATAGATTTGGCGCCACTGTCGTCACCCACCCGAGCGGCAATGACGGCAACATCAGCGTTAATGCCGTTGGTAATAAACGTCTTGGAGCCATTCAGGATAAAACCGCCGTCAACGGGGGTGGCTTTGGTTCTGACTTCTTTCAGATCGCTGCCGGTGCTGGGCTCACTCATGCAAATGGCACCAATGGCTTCGCCGGTGGCCATTTTGGGCAGCCATTCGTGTTTCACTTTTTCGCTACCATAGTTATGGATATAGTGGGCAACGATATCGTTGTGCACACCAAAGGCGGGGCCGGTGGTGCCAGCCAGCGCGGTTTCTTCAAGAATGATGGCGTTAAATTTAAAGTCCAGTCCCATGCCGCCGTATTGCTCTGGAATATCGGGAAGCAGCATGCCGTTGTCGCCACAGGCACGCCAAAATTCTCGGCTGACAAGGCCTTCGGTTTCCCACTGTTCGACAAAGGGGACCAGTTCTTTGTCATACATTTTTTTAACGCTCTCTCTAAAGAGCTGATGATCTTCGTTGTAAAGTGAGCGTGCTAGCATCGAGCTTCCCCTAGGTTAAGTCGTTGTGTTTGCTGTCCTTAAGGCCAAAAATAGTGAGGCTGTGAGGATCAGGTCTTGTAGACTATCGCTAGACTGACAAATGCACGGCATTCCGTCTAATGATATTATTTCAGCATTATTCATTTTAGGAATAGCTATGAACCCGGCAAAGTTGAAGCATATCGTCGCGGTTGATCGTTTTGGTTCCTTCACCGGGGCGGCAAAAGCGGTGCATATCACCCAGTCGGCACTCACCAAGTCGGTTGCAGAAATAGAAGCAGAAGTAGGCTTTGCGTTGTTTGAGCGTCACGCCAAAGGCGTGTTCACTACCAGCGAGGGGCGAACCTTTATTGATCGCGCTGCAAGAATCGTCGCGGACATTGACCAATTATCTGCAGACACCAAAGCAGGGCGTCAGTTGAGTGGGTCGCGTATTCGGGTTGGGGTGTGTCCGCCGTCACTGGTGTCGTTGCTGAATATGGCTATGCCCCAATTAATTTTACAATTTCCTGAGCTGCGGCTAGAGCAAACTGCGGGTTGGATAGATCAAAGCGTGCAGTATCTTAAAAATCGCGATATCGATTTGCTGGTGGGGCCCGCTCCGTCGATTCTTCAGCAGTCCCAATTTACCGTGCATCCGCTGGCGGACTTTGCCATCTGCTTTTTTGTTCGAAAGGGGCATCCCTTAGAAAAAAAAGCGCGGCCCCAAGCCAAAGACCTCAATCGTTACCCCATGGCGCTGGCCGATAAAAGTGTCGCCACCCCGGAGTTAACCCGACAGCTATTTGGTGCGCCAGAGGTGCCCCCAGAGCAGCGCTTGCATATCATTGGCCACTTTCCGTCTGCCTGCAAAATTGTGGCGGCCACCGATACCATTGGCACCGTCGGCGCTAATTACCGCAACAACGAGGCGTTTCAGCAAAGTTTTACTATTCTTGATATCGATACAATCGAGCCTATTCCACTGGCGATTGCCTACCATTCTAAGTGGCTTCCAAGCCCGCCAATGCTGAGTTTAATCCGTATTTTGGAGAGTGAGCCGCACTGGGCTGCAGGTAATCAAGGCGATAGCTGAGTTAGGCTTTTCTTGGCTTGTGATTCAGTGGAATAAATTTTTCGTATTAAATAACAATAATTATTGACTTCATAACTCTTTGTAATAAAAGAATTTTTAGCTGAAGCAGCGAAAATAGATTCACGATGTGTCCTCAATATGAAGCTGAGTCAGACTCACATTTTATGGTTTTTACACATTGTTTTTGTTGACATGGTGAGTAGCCCTCAGCTATCGTGGTCCAAAATTACAGCCGTAAGTGTTAGCGCTGGTGAAATAAAAGCGGAGAAAGAAGCCAATGGCGAAGCAGGTTTTTCAGAAAGAAATTAATGAGTGCGCGGTGGTCATCGTGGGTGGAACATCCGGCGTCGGCTTGGCGACTGCCGTGCAGTTTGTGGAGGCAGGAGCGACTCGCATTGCTTTGGTTGGTCGAAATAGTGAGCGTGGTAACGCTGCTGTTGAGGTGCTTCGCAAGCAGAATGCGGATATTACGGTCGTGTTTATCTCGGCAGATGCCAATGTTCCCAGCGAGGCTGAGCGTGTTGCTGAGCAGGCGCATCAAGATTTGGCCGGTTTGGATATTTTGGTTAATACCACCGCGGCATCCTATGTTCCCAAATTGTTATTCAAAACAGATATCAATGAGATTCCAGGCATACTTAATCAGCAGGCATTGGCTCCGTTGCTGATGAGTCGAGCTGTACTGCCTTATATGCGCGAGCAGAAATTTGGTGTGATCACAAATATTGCATCGGACGCTGCCAAAGTGCCTACCCCAGGTGAGACCATTATTGGTGCGGCGATGTCTGCGATCACGCTGTTCAGTCGGACGCTGGCGGTAGAGGCTAAGCGTGACGGTATTCGGGTCAATACACTGACACCTTCGCTTATTGACGGCACTCCGGTGTATGACCGGGTGATGGATGATCCTTTTAGTGCCAAACTTTTTGAAAATGCAGCTAAGCTGGCAAGTTTGGGTGTGGCAGATCCTGAAGATTTGGCGGCGATGATTGTGTTTTTGTCGGGTCCGGGAGCAAAACGGGTTACCGGCCAAACGATAAGCGTCAATGGTGGTATTTCAGCTGGGTAATCATTCTGGCTTTCTCTTTAAAGAGAAAGGGTCGAGGGACGGTTTGTAAATTAAACGGAATTTTTACAACCATAAGTTAAAAATAACGGTGATAAAAATGAAGAATAGTTCAACGTTGGTGCTCGGCACTTCAAAGTTTTCATTGCGGTACATTTTGGCACTGCCTAGTGTCATTCTTCTGGGGTTGGGCGCTAGCAGCACTTACGCTGCTGGCGGTGCGGCCAGTGCCATGATGGAAGAGGTTGTCGTTACGGCTCGTAAGAAAGGGGTGGAAGATGTACAAGACGTTCCATTAACCCTTAAGGCCTTTGGTGAGAGTCAGCTTGAAGCGCTTAATTTCAAGAATATTAGTTCTCTGGGATTTACCATTCCCAATGTGGCATTAGATACCAATGGTGCCACAGTCGGTTTTCAAAACTTTGCGATTCGTGGTTTGGGTGTGAATAGCGGTAGCCCATCTATTGATCCCACTGTCGGTGTGTTTATAGATGGTGTTTATTTAGGGACTAACGCCGGTGTCTTGCTGGATAACTTTGATTTAGAAGCGGTAGAAGTGCTGCGGGGTCCGCAAGGGGTGCTGTTTGGTCGTAATGTGACGGGTGGCGCTGTTTTGGTAAGAACCAAGCGGCCGACGGATGAGTTTAGCTTTGATGCGCGTTTTACTGCAGAGACGGGTTTGCAGACTACGTCTGATTTCACAGTGTCTGGCCCACTTGGAGAGAGTGGCTGGAAGGGCAAGCTGGCCATGTATTATACCGATGACGATGGCTGGTATACCAACGACTTTGATGGCTCTGATCACGGTGCCGCACACCAGTTAACCGTGCGTCCGGCATTAGCTTGGGATATCAATGACGATGCAGAGTTGTTGATTCGATATGAACATACCACTGCCGCCAGTGATGGTTCTATTGGTCAAAACCGCGCACTGTTTGATCGTGATAGCTTTGACTTTGCGATGAATGAATCAGGTTTTAGTGAGCTGGAAGTGGACGGTCTTACCACCGAGCTTAACTGGAACGTGGGCTTTGGTACCTTTACCAATATCCTCGCTTGGCGTGAGCTGACTAATGATGCCTTGGGCGATATTGATAGCACGCCTATGACATCTTTCCATTTTTATCAAATTACCGAACAAGAGCAGTTCAGTAATGAGTTTCGTTTTACCGGTAGCTTTGGTGACTTTGATGTGACCAGTGGTCTTTATTACTTTACCCAGTCACTGCTGTATATCGAAGAGCGGATACTGGCTGGCGGGGATGTGATTCGCGGCGGTGGCGGCGAAGGTGATACCGATGTGCTGGGGATTTTTAATTCGGTAGATTGGCATGTAAATGATAAGTTGACCTTGAACTTTGGTCTGCGCTACACCGAAGAAGAAAAAGACGTCGATATCGGTACAATTAGAACGGATGGGGGAAGTTACGCGAGTCGGGACTTTATACCAGACTTTAACGACGATGAATCATGGCATGACCTTTCGCCCCGCATTGGTTTTCAGTACTTTGTAAATGATGATATCAATCTGTACGGTGCGTTTTCCCGGGGTTTCCGTAGTGGCGGTTATAACTTCCGTTCTACTGTACCTGGTGCACCTCCTGGACCTTTTGACTCGGAAGAGCAGGATTCATTTGAGCTTGGCCTTAAGTCCAAGTTCTTGGGTGGCCGGGGCCAATTGAATGCAGCGATTTTTCACAATACGATCAAAGATATTCAGCGTGAAGTTCAGGTGCCTATCGAAGGCGCGGGTATTGCGCAGCTTATTCAAAATGTCGGCGAAGTTGAGATTCAAGGTATTGAGTTAGATGGGCAGGTGGCTATTACAGACTACATCATCGTTGGTGGTTTCGTGGGTTATCTAGACGATCAATACAAGTCGCTACGTTTTGATATTGATGGTGATGGCGAGATAAACTCAAAAGATAAAAACTTGCATTTGCCACGAGCGTCCAAACTGACTTATGGCGCACATGTAATAGTCGATACGCCGGTGAAAAATTTCGGTATGGTGTCTTCACGCTTGTCTTATAGCCACCGAGATAAAGCCTATCACTTAGAAAATAATTTGGGGTATTACAACCCGGTAGATATGTTGGATCTCAATATTTCTATCCTCCCTGATGACAGCAAGTTCCGCTATGCAATTTTTGCGAGAAACTTGTTAGACGAAGTGAACAGCACCAACGATTCATTGCTGCCGGATATTGAAAGCTTTGGTGGTGATGGCGATGGTCCGCTACCCACTCCCAGTTTTACCTCCTTTAACGAAGGTCGGGTGATTGGTGTAGAAGTTCGGTATCAATTTTAATAAACAATAACAGTTCAAGCTTAAAAGGTGATCGACATGGCGCAGACGTTTCCGTTAACGCAATCCTATTGGCAAGCGGATAAATCTGAGGATTTATGGGAATTAACGATGGGAGATTTGCTGCGAAAAGCCGCAGCTGAATGCCCGGATCGTGTCGCCTTGGTCGATGGTGTCGCTGATATACATCAGCGACGTCGCTGGACATATCGAGAACTGTTGGCAACCGCTGAAGCGCTTGCCCGGTCGCTGCTTACAGAGTTTGACGTGGGTGACCGGGTTGCCATCATCTCTGCTAACAGTGCGGAATGGATTTTGTTACAGCATGCCATGAGTTTGGCGGGGATTGTTTTGGTTTCTGTTAATCCTGCCTATGGTGAGCAGGAAGTAGAAACGATTTTAAGTCGCTGTGGTGCCAAGGGTGTTTTCTATCAGCCGGAATACCGGGGCCGAAACCTTGGTGATTTATTGAAAAAGGTGGGTGAGAAGCATCCCTGCTTGTGTTTTTCTATGGAAGAGCTGGAAGGCTTTGCAGGCAAGGCCGATGGGTCTGTGGCGCTGCCTGAAATCCGCCCTGAATCTATTTTACAAATTCAGTTTACCTCAGGTACTACCGGTGTCCCCAAAGGGGCTTGCTTGCATCATCTTGGCGCGGTTAATACCTCGCGCTTTGTGGCAAAGCGGGCGGGGTTTCCTCCCGGTGGGGTTTGTGTGAATGCCATGCCTATGTTTCATATTGCCGGTACGGTGGTGACCTCCTTGGGAACGCTGTCTCAGCAGGGCACCTACGTTATTGTGCCGGGCTTTGAGCCAGAGTTAATACTGGATTTATTTGAGACCGAGAAAGGCAATATCTCATTGCTGGTGCCGACCATGATTTTGGCGATGATGGAGAGTCCGTCATTTTCCAAGCGCAATCTTTCTTCGGTAACGACGCTGCTTACTGGCGCTGCCGATGTACCGAAAGAGTTGGTATACCGCACGAAAGAGGCTTTTGACTGTAATCTGGTTATCTTATTTGGCCAAACCGAAGTGAATGGCGTTGTGAGTCAAACTCGGGTTGAGGATACGGCAGAAGATCAAAGCAGCACATTAGGTTTGCCTCTTCCCCATGCCGAGGTTTGCATCAGCGATCCTGAAACGGGAGAGATACAGCCTATTGGTGAACCCGGCGAAATTTATGTTCGGGGCTATCAGAATATGCATGGTTACTTTAATGCCGAGGAAGCCACCCAAAAAACCATTCGTGAAGACGGCTGGCTTTGTACTGGCGATGCCGGAATTATGGACGAGCGGGGCTATATTAAAATTACCGGTCGTTTGAAAGATATGATTATTCGCGGTGGTATGAATATATATCCCCGTGAAATTGAAGAAGTGCTGTTTAATCACCCCGCAGTGAATCAGGCCAGCGTTATCGGTATTCCCGATCCGTATTGGGGCGAGGTGATTGCGGCGGTGATTATTCCTGAAAAAGGGTTGGCAGTGCCTGGCTTTGATGAGCTGTTCGCCTATTGTCGGGCGCATTTGTCACCCCATAAATCACCTATAAAATGGGCTGTTGTCGAAGAGTTCCCGTTGACACCAACTGGAAAAGTGCAGAAGTTTGCTTTGCGTGATGCCGTCACCAAGGGTGATTTAACACTGCAGGATATCGATAAAAAAGCAGCGGTGAAGTCGTAAATCGTAAATGTGACTAAATGGCATCGGCGCGTTTCCTGCTGCTTGTGATAATATTTGCGCTTGCGTAGTAAGGAGCACCAAGTGGCGGAAAAGAAGTTAAGTAGTAATACCCGGATGTCCAAGGATGAGCGGGTTGCCAGTATTTTGCTGAAGGCGAAGCAGCATCTTCGGCAGGTAGGACATGAAAATTTTTCGCCCGTTGAAGTGGCTCAGGATTGTGGCGTGTCAGAAGCGACAATCTATCGCTATTTTGCCAGCAAGCAGGACTTGCTGGTGAGGGTGGCAGAATTCTGGGTTGAGGAGCTGCTGGCAGGATCGCCAGTACTGAATAAGAACGACAGTATTTATGACCGTCTTCGTCAGGTCGTGCGGTATAGCCTTTGGGTTATTCATTCCGAGCCCGCTTTGTCCAAATTTGTACTTATCGTAATCCGGCGTGAGCCGGGCTTCCGAGCCTCCCGAATCTACTCGCTTAATAAGCGTTTTACCTCAAACACCACGCTTGTTGTTCAAGAAGCGATTGACCAAGGGGTCTTTCGCAATGATGTGCCTCCGACTATGGTCCGCAATATGATCTTTGGCACCATTGAGCACGAGGTGTGGTCTTATCTTTTGGCCGACGGTGATTTTTCCTTGGATGAGTCAGCCAGGCTGATCGCCGATATTGTTTTTAAGGGTTTGGCGGTAGAGCCAACGATAAATGTCGAGACTTTCAATCGTTCCTTAGAGGCGATTGAAAAAGGGGTTAGAGATATAGACGCCGCGGTTGCTAAGCTGCGAGATTAGCCTTGGTGTAGTGCTCGCGGCGGCGACTTGGGTGCTATAAATCGCACTTAATACAGTCGGGTACGCTGCGATTTTGAGGCTTAAACGCAGCTTCTACTTTGCTTTCCAGCGCGTCTATTTTTGCGGGATCATATTCAGTGACTTGGCGACCCGTGGATAACTCCAACGCTAGCAAGGCTGCGCCGTAGGCACCCATAATTTGAGGATCATGGGGAACCTGCATGGGCTGTTTTAATGCGGTTTCCAAAAAATGCACCGCTGCAGGGTTTTTGGCTACGCCCCCCGTCATGATAATGGAATCCCGTTTTCCGACTTGTGCAACCAGGCCCAAGGCTCGATGGGCAATGGCGCGATGTACCGAGGCTGCCACATCGGCGGGATCTGCCCCTTCTGCCAGTAGCGATATAATCTCGGTCTCTGCAAAGGTGGCGCACATGGTGCTCACTTCCAAATCCTTGCCGCCTTGCATGGCTAATGCACCAACGTCACTAATATCACATTCCAATGCCCGGGCCAGTACTTCATAAAAGCGGCCCGTGCCGCTGGCGCAGCGATCATTCATGGCAAAGTTATCTACCAGGCCTTGTTCATCCAGGGCGATGACTTTGCTGTCTTGGCCGCCAATATCGATAACCAGTTTTGCATCGGGAAATAGCGCAGCCACGCCTCGGGCGTGGCAGGTGATTTCCGTAAAAGTGCGGCCGACACCGGGCACCAGCCGCCGACCATACCCTGTGCCAATAATATAGCTAAGGTCTTGCTGGCTAATGCCCGCGCTGTCAAGGGCGCTCTCCACGGCCTGCTCCATACCCCGTCGACTGACCGCGCCCATCTGTACAATGCGAGCGCTCAGGACTTTGGCGTTGTCGTCCAGTATCACCGCTTTAGCGGTGGTGGAGCCAAGGTCGACACCCATAAAATACGCGGTGCTCATAGTAGATTCCTTTTGTTCTGGCGCGGGTCCCGGAGTGTGGTTAGACGGCTTAGGCCGAAGCAATAAAGTCTCGAGACCGGCGCACGTCAATGGTTTCTAACATGGCTTCTAAGCGGCTTTCCAGCAGTTCGCCTTTGTAAAAAGATTCATCGGCCACATCGCCTTCAAAGAAGATAGATGGTATGCCCATTTCTTTTTGCATGGCGCGGGCCAGCATTTGCTGGGGACCGGTAAAGGCGCGACAGGTACGGGTGGAGTGGAAGACAATGCCGTCCAGGCCGTAAAACTCGCAGTCGTTTTTAGTGAATTCTTTAATGGTCTGAAAGCCGTGGTTAGTCGGGCACAGCAAATAATGTTGAGCCATGCCGCGGATTGGGTCATCGGTATCTATTAGCTGGGGCTCTTGCCAAAAGGCGTTGTGGGTGTAGCGCCCGGCAACAATGGCGACCTTGCGTTCGGCAAACACTCTGGCAAGGGTGCCCAGTTTGTTCCAGTTCATAATGCCGTCAAAGTAGAGCCGATATTTTTCATCTTTAATCGCGCTCTCGTTATTCGCGACACGGGCAGCCACTTCGTCGCGGATATTGCTGAAGTACTCCACCAACTCAGGGCCTGCAGGCAAAAAGTTAATATGGGCAACGCTGGCAATCCAGTCCCAAAAGGTCGCGGGTGCGGGCTTGTTGGCACACATGGCCATGGCTTCCCGGCGGATTTCCGAGGCTTGTTTAATGTAGGTCATGCCTTCGCGCAGAGCGTCCCAGTCAAAAGGTCGGCCAGTTTGTCCTTCGATAAAATCAATCAGTTTGTAAAGTTGGTCGGCCACATAATCAGAGGCCTCTTCCCACTCTTTGCCTTTTAGATAGCCAGCGTCGTCGCCGTTGCCCCAGAGATAGGGCAGCGACACATTAAAAATGGGCGTGTCTTTACCCAGTACCCGGTGGGTAATGTCATCCCATTGCTGGCCGGTGCTGCAACCGGCATAGCAATTAACAATAAAGTTGGGCATCGGGAGGCGGCTGGCGAGATCATCGCGGTCGGCCTCATCAACTATTCCTTGCTTGGACTTCTCTCTGGCCTGTTTGGCTAGCAGTGCTGTTCCTAAATGGGTGCGGGCGTAAGAGCATAGTTCGCCCACATAGCCGTATTCCTGGGCCGCTAGTTGAGCAGATTTTTCCAGTTTTTGTGCAGAAAGGCGGGCGGCAAAGGCTTCGCCGTGGGCCCATTCAAGCCCCGCTGCCTGAAAAATGGGGTTTAAGGCCGCGCCGTTGTACCACACCAGTTGGGCGTCGCGCTCATTGGCAGAAAAAATACGATCCCAGTAATCGCTGATCATATGGCGTCCAGCATCGTTGCTTTTTAAGCGGTTTACACTGCTTTGTGTTGGCTTGCTCATTACGCTGACTCCTGAGTAGTTTGGCGGCTGGGTGATTTACGACGAATTCGTTCGATCATCGCTTCGACCCGGGTGCGAATGGTTTCCACCGGCATGCCTTCGTGTTCGGTTTCGATGAGTAGGTGGGGAATGTTTTGGCTGTTTAGGGCCTTGCGTAACTCCGGGTAATAAAACATATGGGCTTCGCAGAACTTGGCCATTAGCACAATAACGCCCTCGGCGCCGTTGTTGTTCAAAACGTTGAGCAGGTAACTGTCCCAGTTCACGGATTTTTGCACGCGGGTCGGGCAGGGAATATTTTCGTTTCTGGCAAAGTACCAGTCTGCCATTGCGATTCTGGGGTCTTGTGATTCGTTGATATCGGTAGAGATGTAGCGGGCGCCGGTGTACAGGTCGTCATCGACAATAACCGCGCCGCAGTCTTCGAGTAAATCAAACAGTTCCACTCGGGGCGCGTGGCAGAAATGGCCAGACAGATGCAGGCGAATGCGATTATCTCGGGGTTTGCTGGCGGCATCAGCCAAAATGGTTTCTAGCAGGGCGGTATGTTCGTCTTTGTCCATAATCATGCTGGAGACAATCATGGTTTGCAGTTCTGCGGGGGTGAATTGAGCGTCGCCGTTGCGGCGTGCCTCAAAAACCTGTCTTAGCAGCTGCCGGTTTCTGTTGTTGGACTTGATGCAGCGCGCCAGAGCTTCATTGCTAATGGCTTGGCCTGTGACACGTTCGGCTTCGGCTATAAATGCGTCGATTTTTTCCTGCACCTGAACCTTGGTCCAGGAATCGTCCATGGCCGCTATCAGGTGTTCAAAATAAACCGGCTTGTCAGACAGCATTTCTCGAACCACGTCCACTGACCCCAATAACTGAATGCAGTGATCGGCATTCATAAAGGCGTCAAAAATATCCAGCTGGCCCTTCATGGCTTGATCCGCAATGCTGCGGGTGTAGCCACAATAGAACTCGGCAAGAATGGTGTTGCCTTCTGAGATGGGCTCTCGGCTATCTTGGATAATGACAGGTAGGGCGCCCGTGGCGGCAATGATTTCCACGGGGAAATTCATTGGGAAAATGCCAATAATGGGCTTTTGGTGTTTGGCTTTCCACTCGGCGAGATAGGCGTCGGGGTGGTTTGCGATATTTTCCAGAATTAGAAGCGCATCGGCGCTGTGCTTGCTCATAAATCGGTTGCTCTTGTTTGTAATGCAGCAGGCGCACCATTTGGGGCTGCTGTTGCTGGTAGCGCGGCGTTGTGCGAGCAGCTTGCCGAGGCGCTACGCTTGTTTCTCTATGGAAATTTCAGATTAGCTGAGTATTGCTCAGCATGTCAATAGGCTGTGGGCTTTATTGCATCGGGCCTAATAGTTTGATTTGCTTTGTTACTAATTAAATCTCTTTAAAAACAGTAATTTATCGGTATTTATGTGTTTTTGTATTTGGTGAGCGATGCTCACTAGATTGTTTTTTTAGCGGTTTGAAAAACTGCGGCTTATCTGCAAAGGCCGCTTGTTAGGTGGGAGAAGTATAGGGGTGAGGGGGAAGAGAAGGGCGGAATAAGTTGAGGTGCCTTGCCAGCAGTGAGCTTGGCAGGGGCTGTCGACAAATGTGTGACTGGGATTGCGCTACTGACGAACTCTATCGAGAGTTAAGCACCTTGCCAAAGGTTTGCTGCTTGGCGGTTCGGCCTCTGTCGAGGCATAGATGCTGCCTGCTTTTCGCAGGCAGTGTTAGCGGATAGATTAAGGCAGGCGGTTTGTGCCAAAAGGCTTATTTAAATATGCCGCAGCAATAAAAATACGGCCAGCAGTGCGCACATCCAGGCCACCATGCTGCTGGTGGATATGGTCCGGGACAGCAGACCATTGTTTTGATGCAGCTTGCTCAGCCGTTGTTCAAAAGCTGTCAGCGCCGACATTGCCCCGCCCCGCAGTCGAGCATCCGTTGTCCACAGTATTCGACTCAGGGTGTTCATCAGTCGTGGCAGCGGGCGGCGGTAGAACCAGTCGCTATCGAGGTTGGTGGAGGGCAGCTCCGGGGGGTACATGCCTTTCAGATTGAGCCACACAAAGGCCAGCGCCGAGAAAAACAGCAGTTGGGTCTGGGTCAGCACATGGGTCACGTCATAGGCGCTATAGGTGGTGGCAAAGGGCAGATTGCGGTACAGCAGCTCGGGGAAACAGCCAATACCAATACACAAGGCCGCGGCAATGCTCATTGCCACCAGCATATTGGTGGGGGCTTCCTTGCAGCGGATACCTGAGTCGTGGGCAAAAAACGCAAAGTAGGGAATCTTGATACCGGCGTGGTGGAACACCCCCGCTGAAGCAAACAGCAGTAGCAACCAGATGATGTTGTAGTGCTCTTCCAGGGCTGCCGACATGATCATTGATTTGCTGACAAAGCCGCTGAACAGTGGGAAAGCCGAGATCGAGGCCGCGCCGACGATGCACAGGATGGTGGTCTTGGGCATGGATTTATAGAGCCCGCCCAGCTCCGAGCCGTTGATCCGACCGGTACGGTAGAGCACCGCGCCCATGGACATAAACAGCAGGCCTTTGAAAATAACGTCATTAAAGGCGTGGGCCACGGCGCCATTGATGGCGAGTTCGGTGCCAATGCCAATCCCGACAATCATAAAGCCCAGCTGGTTGATCAGGCTGTAGGCCAGCACGCGGCGCAAGTCGTTTTCGATCACCGCGTAAAAGATGGGGAAGCAGGCCATGGTGGCGCCGATATAAATCAGCAGCTCGGTGCCGGGAAAGCCCCGGGCCATCGCGTAGATCGCTACCTTGGTAGTGAAGGCACTGAGAAAAACCGTACCGCTGGGGGTGGATTCGGGGTAGGCGTCGGTTAGCCAGGTGTGCATGGTTGGGAAGGCGCATTTGATACCGAAGGCGATGAACATCAGCCAAGCGGCAGTCCCTTCCAGGCCAATATAGTTAAAGGCCAGTGAGCCAGTTGCCCGGTAGTGAAGAATGATCCCCGCTAGCAGTAACAGTCCCGAAATGACCTGTATCAGCAGATAGCGCATGGCAGCTGAGTAGGCCTGCTCACTGCGCCGGGCCCAGACCAGAAACGCCGAGGTGAGGGCCAGCATTTCCCAGAATACGAACAGGGTCAGCAGGTCCCCGGCGAATACGGCGCCCAGGGCGCTGCCTGCGTAGAGCATGGCGGCCGACTGCTGCAGGGTGTCTTTTAGGTGGAGGGAGTAGATCACCCCGATCAGCGCGGCGATGTGGAACAGATAGCCAAACAGTATGTTGAGTCGATCCAGGCGCACTGGCTCCAAGTCCATCCCCAGTAGCGATGACTGGATGGTGAAATCGGTAGGTAGCAGCCACAGGTTGGCCGCACTCAGTGCAATGGTGGCCAGCAACAGAACGGTCCGCAGTGGCCCGCGACTGAAGACGGCTAGCACGCCGCCGAGGTAGAGCAGCAGAAAAGGCGGTAATTCAGTGATTGGCACGGCCGTCCTCCTCGCTGGTTTCCTGGTAGTAATCTTCGGGGCGCATTAGCCCCCGGCGCATCAGTCTGGCCACAAGCACTAACACCACGCAGCCGACAAAGCCATACAGGGGATAAAATCCGTACAGCCCCTCCCAGGGGTGCTTAGTGTGACGATGGATAATAAAGTCCAGCGCCACCAGCAGGCCGCAGATAAGGTAAAGGCTGCGCAGAATCCATTTGATGGTTTCCGGTCTGTCGAAAAAGTCCTGGGAATGGCTCATGGTGTTGGGCTCTCAGGGAAAATACTGCTGGCCAGGTTGAAAAGAAAATCTGGGCAGATGAATAGTGCGATACAGGCGAGGCTGGTCACGCCCATGGCAATCAGAGACGGCAGTGGCGCCTCTTTGATCTGCCAAGGCTCGCCGCCTCGGGCGGGGAAAAAGCCCCGCAACGGAATGGGGAGCAGGTAGGCAATATTGAGCAGAGAGCTGATCAGCAGTACGCCCATCAGCGCCAGTTCGCTGGCATCCAGGGTGGCGGTCAGCAACAGCCACTTACTCCAGGTGCCGCCGGTGGGCGGCAGGCCAATAATACTGAGGGAGCCGATAAAAAAGGCCGCCATTGTGAATGGCATCTGGCGGCCAAGTCCCCGCATCTGACTGATTTCGCTCTTGTGGGCCGCTACCAGAATGGCGCCGGCACAGAAGAACAGCGTGATTTTGCCCACTGCATGCATGGCGATGTGCATGGCGCTGCCCACCACCCCACTTTGGGTGGCCAGTAACACCCCGAGGCTGATATAGCCCAGTTGGCTGACGGTGGAATAGGCCAGTCGGGCCTTGAGGTTGTCCTGACGCATGGCCACCAGTGAGGCCAGCAGAATTCCCGCTCCTGCCAGATATAACAGGTAGTCGGCGATGGCGATGCTCTGCAGGCGTTCAATGCCAACAATAAACACCAGGATTTTTACCAGGCTGAAGACCCCGGCCTTTACCACCGCCACGGCATGCAACAACGCGCTCACCGGGGTGGGGGCAACCATGGCCGCTGGCAACCAGCGGTGAAAGGGCATCATCGCCGCCTTGGCGACGCCAAACACGAACAGGGCCAGTAGCAGCGACAGCATCGGGCCGGACAGCTTGTCTGGCAAAATGCCGCCGAGGTGGAAGTCCAGGGTGCCGCTGACGACCCAGGTAATCACCATGGCCGGCAGTAGGAAGGCAATGGAGGTGCCCATTAGAATGCCCAGATAGACCCGGCCGCCCCGGCGGGCCTTGTCGGTGCCGGCATGGGTCACCAGCGGGTAGGTGCACAGCGACAGCACTTCGTAGAACACAAACAAGGTGAAGAGGTTAGCGGCAAAGGCAATGGCCATTACAGCGGCGATGGCCACCGCAAAACAGGCATAGAAGCGGGTCTGATTAACTTCGCCGTGACCTCGCATATAGCCGATGGCGTAGACAATGGTGACCGGCCATAGACTGCTGGCAACCAGGGCGAAAATCATTCCCAGCGCCTCTACCTTGAAGCTCAGGCCCAGTCCGGGCAGCACATCGAGCCAATGGACGTCGAGGTTAACCCCGGCCTGCCACTGACGGTAGATGGCGATGTTGACCAGTATCAGCAAGACGCCGATAAGAATGGAACAGGCTTCCCGCAGGTTGGGGAAGCGGCCGCTAATGGCAATGCCCATTGCTGCCAAGAGGGGGAGGGCAATAGCCAGATTGATCAGGATGCCGGGACTCATCATTGCACGGCCTCCAGCAGACTGCGGGCGGCGTCGGCGGTAATCGCCAGTGGCAGTCGGGTATCAATGCCGAAATACAGGTTGGCGGTAATCATCAGCCACAGGGGCAGCAGCACCAGCAGCGGTGCTTCGCCAGTGGCGCTGCCAGTGGGCGCGGCCTTGAAGTACATGGCTTCTACCACCCGCCAGATATAGGCGATGGCCAGCAGCGAGCCCAGTACCACCAGCAGGGCCAGCGGCCAGCGGCCGTCGGCGATAGCTGCAGTCACCAGATACCATTTGCTGATAAAACCCACGGTCAGGGGGACACCGATCAGACTCAGTCCACCGACTACAAAACTGAAGGCGGTTATCGGCATGCGCTTGCCCAGCCCGTGGAGATCGGCAAGCTGGGTGCTACCCAACCGCAGGGCCATGGCCGCCAGCGATAAAAACAGGGCCGATTTCATCAATGCGTGGTTGAACAGGTGCAGCAGGGTGGCTTGCAGGCCCAGCAGGCCACCGATGCCAAGGCCCACAACCATATAGCCGATCTGGCCAATACTGGAGTAGGCGATGGCGCGTTTGATATCCGCCTGATAGATGGCCGCTGTTGAGGCGGAGAATACCGCGATAATCCCCAGCCCAATTAAAATATCTGGCAGAGGTAAACCCGCGCTGCGCAGGTCGCCACCAAAAACGGTATAGCTAAAGCGAATCAGCAGGTAAATGGCAACCTTGGTCGAGCTGGCGGCCAGAAAGGCGGTGACTATTGAGGGGGCGTAGGTATAGGCATTGGGCAGCCAGAAGTGCAGCGGGAACAGCGCCAGCTTCAGGCCGATGCCCACCACGATAAAGGCGTAGGCAGCAAACACCGTATGGGAACTGCTGGCGTCGGGCAGGCGCTCTGCCAGGTCCGCCAGGTTAAGAGTGCCGGTCATCATATACATGAAGCCGATGCCGATCAGGATAAAGGTCGCGCCGATGGTGCCCATAATCAGGTAGCGAAAGGCGGCCCACAGCGCTTGGCGTTTTTGCCCCAGCGAGATCAGGGTGTACGTGGAGAGGGAGGAAATCTCCAGAAACACGAATATATTGAAGGCGTCGCCAGTGGCCAGAATTCCCAACAAACCGGCAAGGCACAGCAGCCAAGCCACGTAAAAATACAGCTGTTTGTCGTCAGCAATTTCGCGGCTGATGCTGGTGTGGGCGGCAATCAGGCTCGCGGTGCTACTGAGGCTGACAATAAATAGCAGCCAGCCGTTGAGGAGGTCGATGCGGTACTCGATCCCCCAGGGCGCTGCCCAGCCGCCCAGTTCATAGCTTAGGGTGCCAAGGCTGTAGACCTGATTCAGTAGCAAGGCAGAAATAACCAGCGCCAGGGCGCTGACCAGCAGGGCAAAAACCCAAGCTAGTTTTGCCCGGCCCAGTATCAGACAGGCAGGGGCGCCCAATAAGGGCAAAATAACCTGAAGAATGGCGAGGTGGCTTAACACGTTTGATCCTGTTGCTGAATGTTTGGTTCTTCTATACTGCCGTAGGCTTTATTGATGCGAATAATCAGCGCCAGGCCTAAGGCGGTGGTGGCGATCCCCACCACGATGGCGGTCAGAATAAGTACGTGGGGTAGCGGGTTTGAGTAGAGATTGAATGACTCGTTGAGAATGGGCGCGGTGCCCCCCGCCACTTTACCGGCGCTGATATAAAGGATGAACACCGAGGTCTGGAAAATATTCAGGCCGACCAGTTTTTTGACCAAATTGCGCTGGGCGATGACCACAAAGAAACCGATCATCATCAGGGCGATCACCACCCAATAGTTATAGTGAGAAAAGATCAGGCTCATTGCCCATCCTCCTGCGCAGGTGCGAGCTGGCTAACGAAGCAGTAAAAGATCAGTATCATGACCGCCGCCACCGTAATGCCGACGCCGAGTTCAATCGCGATAATGCCAATGTGTTGGCCCGCTGTGGCCGACTGGGCCAGCACTGAATAGTCGAGGAAGTTGCCGCCATTAAGCATCGACACCACCCCTACCGAGCCGTATAGCAGCACGCCGCATGCGGCCAGCACCCTAAGCAGAGTAGACCCCATTACCCGACGGGCCATATCCACGCCAAAGAACATGGTGTAGAGAATGATTGCTGCGGCGAAAATCACCCCGGCCTGAAAGCCGCCCCCTGGGCCGTAGTCGCCATGGAATTGCACATAGAGAGCAAAAATCAGGATGGGCGGAATCAGAATCTTACTGACCACCCGCAGTATTTTGTGGTCGTGGGCGCCTTTTGCCTTGGGCGTGGCCGGTACTGGGCGCAGGGCTAACAGCGATAACACACCGATCCCTGCGGTAAAAATCACCACTACTTCGCCAAAGGTGTCAAAGCCCCGGTAGCTGGCCAGCACCGAGGTCACCATGTTGGGAATGCCAATCTCGGCGCCCGAGTCGTTAATGTAGCGGGGCCCCACATGCTGATGGGCTGGCGCAGTTGCATCGCCGAAGGCTGGCATATCAAGAGTGCCGATAATAAGCAGGGCACCGGTAATGCTCACCAATGTCAGTGCTGGCAGAGTCCGGGAACGGGGGCCGGATTCGTAGCGGCCAACCAGGGCCAGGGTCAGCAGCATTAGCAATGGTGATATCCCTGAGCCCACCGCAGCTTCGGTAAAAGCGACATCCACCGCATCCATTAATACAAAGAAACTGGCCGATAGAAAACCGTAAATGCCAGATAGCATCACCACCGCCAGCAAGTCGCGACTCAGTACAATACCAAGCGCGGTGGCCAGCAGCAGGCTTAACAGACTAATGTTGATAAACAGTTCTATGACGCTACCCTCCTTGGCTGTTTCACTTGCCATCCTCTTGTTGATTGCGCCAGGTGGCTTTGGCCAGGGCGTAACTGGCTGTAGGGCTGGTGAACAGAATGAACAGCAGAATCATCAACAGCTTGAGCAATACCAAACTCCAGCCTGCCAGCAGCATAAGTCCCGCCAGCAGCAGCGTAGTGGCCAGGGTTTCGGTGACCCCGGCGGCATGCATCCGGCTGAGGGTATCGGGAAAACGCAATACGCCTAAGGCGCCGGTAAAAATCAGAAAGCAGCCACTCAGCAGCAATAAGGCGCTCATTATTTGGATAAGATCGTTCACTCGGATTGCCTACCCTGGTCAGGTTTACGGGTGTGTTCGAAATAACGCAGTAGGGCGATAACGCTGATAAAATTCATCAATGCATATACTAGGGCAATGTCGAGAAATTCTGGTCGTCCAAACAAAAATCCAAGTACGGCTATTAGCAGCACCGTCTTGGTGCCAAACAGGTTGGCGGCCAGTACTCGGTCAAATACCGTGGGGCCAGCCAGGGCTCGAATAATGGCCATGGCCATCACGACAAGTAGGGTGATAGCGGTAATAGCGAGAATCATTGTTCCAACTCACAGATTCTGCGGCTCATTTCGCCTTGCTCCAGCTCGTCGATATTAGCGGGCACCAACGCATGAACCAGCACGGTGTCGTTGCCCAGCTCTATTGATACCGTACCCGGGGTCAGGTTAATAGAATTAGCGTAAATAACCCGGCCGATATCCGTGGTTTGGGCCACGGGCAAAATTTTCACGGTCGGTTCGATAGCGCTGTTGCCTCGCCACACCCGCTTGGCAACATCAATATTGCTCAGCAGGATTTGCCAGGCCAGCCAGGCGTAATAGCTGGGAATGCGGCGAGTGAGATGTATGGGTTGGGATTCGTGGTCAACAACGTCCATCCGATGACAAATCCATACCACAAGCACCACTGATAGCAGGCCAAACCCAAGAAGCAGCGGGTTGTAATGCCCGGAATTGGCCAGCCATATTGTGGCCAGTAGTGCAAAAACACTCAGTGTGTGGCGCATAGGTCTCCCTCAGCGATGGGGTAAGGTGTCGAGCGTAAAACAAGTGCTCTGTTATTCTGGTGTTAACAGGGGTAGTGGCTTTTCAGAACTTGTTGCATCAGCGACGTGGCTGCGCCGCGGTAGGCGTCCCCAGCTTCCTGCACAATACGCTGCGCCAACTCTCTGGAGTCGGTGTTGTTGGGAAGACAATACCTGGCATTTTTAAGCGCCGCTATTCCTGGTGATACGCTCGACCCGCGGGTAGCCATTGCTTGCTCAGTGAATGTCATCTCAGCCTTGTCAGTGATACGAACAGCAGGACTGGCACTCACATAGCCATTAATGTAAGCGTCACAAGCCGACTTTTCAGCGCTGCTTTCAAGTTGCAAACCTTTTTCACAAATTAAATGTAACTGGGCACCGCTCATTATTTCAAGGGCCTGACTGTGTTGTGTCATGGCAAAAGTTGTCAAAAATGTAATGAGCAATGGGGAGTTAAGTGCCGATTTTATATTTTTCATAAGCCTATCCGCTGCCAAGTTCCTCAATAAATTTACTTTGGCACTGCATTTGTGAAATGTATTGTCAGATTTGTAAAAAAGTGTGTGATGGTGTGCGAAGGTGTTGCGCGCGTGAATTTGCGTGAGAAGTCTTGGAATTTAGTTTGAAATTTGTAGAGACTATGGCGGGATTTACTTTTTTGTAGTGGTGGGAGTTCTGTGAGCAACGACAATAAATCATGCATTTTGCTTGTTGATGACAACGAAGATATTTTGCAATTAGTGTCAGGCTTGCTGATAGCCGAAGGCTTCTCTGTTGTCACTGCGACTCAGGGCGAGCAAATGTACGCCCGGCTATCCCAGTCCCGGCCAGATCTGATTTTGCTTGATGTGATGTTGCCGGGTCAGGATGGTTTTGTACTGTGTCGTCAGCTTCTGGCGGACCCAGGAATGCCGCCGGTAATCATGCTTAGCGCAAAAGATGAAGAAATTGATCGGGTTGTCGGTTTAGAACTGGGGGCTGACGACTATGTGGTAAAGCCCTTCGGTCGTCGGGAACTGGTTGCGAGAATTAAAGCCGTTTTACGTCGTGTCGGCCAGCAATCACATCAGCGAGCCAGTGGCGACTATTGCTTTAGCGGATGGCGCTTTAAGCCGACAAGAATGGAGTTACTGGATCCGGAGGGGACCTTGATCCCGCTGTCTTCCAGTGAAAATGAGCTGCTGCTGGTCTTTGTCCAAAACCCCCGGCTTCCCATGTCTAGGGACCGGCTGCTGGCACTGACCAAGGGGCGAAACAGTACGGCTTTTGATCGCAGTATCGACTCCCACATCAGTCGATTGAGACGCAAATTGTGTGAAGACGCCAAACACCCCGAGATTATCAAAACCGCATGGGGCTCGGGTTATTTGTTTACCCCCTCAGTAGAAGTTCTGTGATCGTTCTCCCCGAGAGTCTCAAGGCCCGCAGCCTTCTTATGCTGTCCTTGATCTTTGTGCTATCCCACGGTTTAAGTATTTTTATTTATGAGAGTAATCGGGAGCGATCAATTCTGCTAACCGAGGCCGCGGATTTGGCGGCAAGAATCAGCGGTATTGTGGATTTGGCGTTTGGTTTTGCCCCCAATGTGAGGCAGGGTATTTTAGACGCTGCTCAAACCCAGTTCATTGTCACTTCGCCCGATATCGTGCCGTTGAACACATTCGATTGTCTTGATAATGATTTTGCGGGGGAGGTTAAGACAAGAATTGAAAACGCTTTTGCGCATCATCCAGATTATCGTGTTGAAGTGTGTGTGATGAGTTTTGACAGCCCGGCCTTGTTGGTTGGGCTTGGTTCTGAAAATACGCGGGACCTGTTGGTAAACATCCAATTTCCAGATGGCGAGACGGCGTCGTTCCGCGCCACGCTGCCGTTGCCCAATTCCTTGTACGGCGAAGCTATTTTGCTTTATTTAATCGTGGTGACGATTGCTGCGGTGCTGCTTGCCTGGTTCTTGATTCTGAGGCTGATCGAACCGATTCATCTTTTGGGCAAGGCGGCTGAAGATATCGGTAGCAACCTCAAAGTCCCACCTCTGCCAGAAACCGGGCCCCGGGAACTGAGAGTGACCTCGGCGGCGTTTAATGTGATGCAGAGTCGCTTGCAGCGACTGATGCAAAGTCAGACTGAAATGGTGGCGGCAATCTCTCACGATCTCAAATCCGCCATTACAAGGTTGCAGTTGCGCGCAGAAATGCTGGCCGATGAACATGAGCGTCAGGGGATGGAGCGGGTGGTGGCCGACATTCAGAAAATGGTCGCCTCAATTGTCACGTTTGTGCGGGGAGGCGCTAGTCGTGAGCCGCTTCAAAAAACTAATTTAAGCTATCTTATTGAGAGTGTTGCGGAGGATTTTCGCGATGAGGGCAAGGCGGTTAAAGATGATGTTGAAGACGGCATACAGCTGCTATGTCAGCCCAGCGAGTTGCGGCGGGCTATTCACAATCTGCTTGAAAATTCGCTGATCTATGCCGGTTCAGTAGAGATTTCGCTAACAAAAAAAGACGGTAACGTGATTATCGCAGTGCAGGATAATGGTCCGGGTATTCCAGAGGCACATTTGAAAAATGTTCTGCGCCCCTTTTTTCGCTGTGAGCCTTCACGAAGTGATTCGACTGGCGGTCAAGGGCTGGGTTTGGCCATTGTTAACAGTGTGGCCCAGTTTCATGCTGGCAGTCTTGAATTGAAAAATCGCTCTTCAGGGGGGCTGTTGGCGGAGCTGCGATTGCCCCTTAAAGTTTCACCAAACTCTCAACATCGCGCCAAAAAAATTGACCCGCTAGCTTGAGCATTTTCCTCAAGGGCTGCCTATTCGGTGAGTCGAGTCAGTTGAAAAGCGATGGCGTTAAATTAATCAGAGGTGCCTTAACTGCACAAAAAACATGGGAATAAAAATGAGCTGCAGAACATATGCTCTGCAGCTCATCTCATAACGGTATAAAAATTATTTAAGTTTCTTGTACTTCATTCTTTGCGGTCCGGCGTTTTTGCCTTTGCGCTGCACAAAATCCTCGTGATATTCCGTGTAGTTGCCTTCAAAGAACACCACTTCGCTGTCACCTTCGTAGGCGAGGATATGGGTGGCGATACGGTCGAGAAACCAGCGATCGTGAGAGATCACCATGGCGCAGCCGGGGAAGTCCAACATGGCATCTTCCAGCGCCCGTAGGGTTTCTACATCCAAATCGTTTGAGGGTTCATCCAGCAGCAACACATTGCCGCCTTCTTTTAGCGTGCAGGCCAGTTGCAACCGGCCGCGCTCACCACCAGACAGTTCGCCAACCCGTTTTTGCTGGTCGCTGCCTTTAAAGTTAAAGCGGCCAAGATAAGCCCGAGAGGGAATTTCGTAACCGCCAATTTGCAATATATCTCTGCCGTCAGATACGGCTTCCCATACGGTTTGCTTGTCATCCAATGCATCGCGCATCTGTTCAACAGAGACCAATTTAACGGTGTCGCCAATATCAATGTTGCCGCTGTCGGGTTGCTCTTTGCCGGTGATCATTCTGAACAGGGTAGATTTACCCGCACCGTTACCGCCGACAATACCGACGATGGCGCCCTTGGGAATAGAGAAGCTCAGATCGCTAATCAGCAGGCGGTCGCCGTAGCTTTTATTGAGATTGTTTACCTCAATCACTTTGTCACCAAGCCGGGGGCCGGGCGGAATATAAATTTCGTTGGTTTCGCTGCGGCTTTGAAATTCTTGAGACTGCATTTCTTCAAAGCGTGCCAGCCGTGCCTTACTTTTGCTTTGGCGACCTTTGGCATTACTACGTACCCATTCCAGCTCGGTAGAAATGGCTTTTTTGCGGGAGGCTTCTGACTTGGCTTCTTGTGCTAGTCGGGCTTCTTTAGCTTCAAGCCAGTCGGAGTAATTGCCTTCGTAGGGAATGCCACGGCCCCGGTCCAGCTCCAAAATCCAGCCAGCGGCATTGTCCAGAAAGTAGCGGTCGTGGGTAATGGCGACCACAGTGCCGGGGAAGTCACAAAGAAAGCGTTCCAGCCAGGCCACCGAGTCGGCGTCCAAATGGTTGGTGGGCTCGTCCAGCAGCAACATGTCGGGGGCAGATAACAGCAGGCGGCAGAGGGCAACCCGGCGGCGCTCACCACCAGACAGCTTGCTGACGTCGGCGTCCCAGGGTGGCAGGCGCAGCGCATCGGCAGCCACCTCCAATTTGTGATCAAGGTTGTGGGCGTCGGTGGCCTGAATAATATCTTCTAACTCTGCTTGGCGCTTTGCCAGTGCGTCAAAGTCAGCGTCTTCCTCTGCGTAGGCAGAATAGACTTTGTCCAATTCGGCCAAAGCGTTTTTGGCATCGGCAACGCCATCTTCGACATTGCCGCGTACGTCTTTTTCTGGGTCTAGCTGAGGCTCTTGTGACAGGTAACCGATATTAATGCCGGGCTGGGGACGGGCTTCGCCGTTAAATTCGCTGTCGATCCCGGCCATAATCCGCAACAGGGTGGATTTGCCCGAGCCGTTTAAACCCAATACACCGATTTTGGCGCCGGGGAAAAAAGACAAGGAAATATCGCTGAGGATTTCGCGCTTGGGGGGCACAACCTTGCCCACGCGATTCATGGTATAGACGAACTGCGCCATCGTGACTCCTGGGTGGTGAAAAAATGCCAATTATAGCAGGGTAATTTTGCAGCGAACGGTAGCGAATTCCACCAGAGAGTGCAATGTCGCCGCCGCGGTTTAGGGCCGTTCAGCCGCAATGATCCATCGATCTGGGCTAAAGATCGTGCAGAGGGCTGATAACCGCTCGCCCACCGCGTTTTATTACATGGGTGTAAATCTTTGTGGTGCGAACATCACTATGACCGAGTTGCTCCTGAACGGTGCGGATGTCGGAACCTCTTTCCAGCAGATGTGTGGCAAAACTGTGACGAAGCGAGTGGCAGGAAGCCGGTTTGGCAATATCGGACGCTATCACCGCTCGCCTCGCCACCCAGTGTTGAGGGGTGTACCTTTTTGTGAAAACGGATAAAGTAAAGAATCCAATAAATGTAGGTTTCCTCGGTGCGCTTGCTGTCAATGCCGCGCCCGCAAGTGATTGCGAATGGATTGGATAAAAGCAGAGGTCATGGCACACTCCTTGTGCTGTAGTGGTTTTATACCGTGTTAGCCGGTTCTGCCGTTTCTGCAAGGATAGGTGTCACATTGATGTTTTTGGCCGGGTGACTGGGGCAGATCAAGAAAGGAATTCGATGAATAAACAAAGGGATAGCCAATGAATTTAAAAAAACCTTCCGTGGATACATGTCAGGTTGACGTGCTTAAACACGTCATTTTGATGTTGAATTAGCTGTTATGTTTTCAAGGAGGTTAAATGCCAGTTCCAGACACAGTAATTGAAAAAATTAGAAGTGGTGCAAAAGACGCGTGGCCTGAAGACAAGGAGATGCAAACCTATACAGTCAAGGAAGAGCTTGATGCGTACAGAAATTTCGTGGCTCTAGATTATTCAGGTGTTTCTGATGAAGAAAAAGAGTCGTTAATCCAAGAAGCCAAGGAAAGTTTTGACAGCTGGGAAGAGCGTTTTTCTTCAATTCAAGACGAACTAGAAGCAATCATAGGATTGAAAGAGCTTTCAAGCCGCAATCATGGGAGCGAATTATTTAGCCAATGGCTGCTGGAAGCTCAAGCAGAGAATGAAAATTATTTTCAGGGACAGCTCGAATATTTACAGAACAAGGTCTCAAGTTGTGAGGCTATCCAACGTACTCGAGCCGAAATTGATCCGCTGAAAAATATTTTGATCGATATCGAAAACATCATAGGTAGCGAATGTTACAACGGTAATATTCAAAATTACGGAAGCTGGGGCGAACTAGAAAGTGAAGGTCGCTCATTTCGTTATCCAGTCAAATTTTATGATGGTGAAAATGAATACAAACAAAAAACCGTGCCCCGAGACATACCCGCCGAACAGTTAATCAGTGGATATTACCCATTTGGTGCTAATGAGTTAAATATATATAGAGCACTACATAAGGTTCTTAAATATCTAGAGGCCGAGCATGGGCTTAAACTACCAAAAACATAACAAACGCATGTTGTCGGACTGGTTTTCCGCTGCGCTTCAAACCAGCCGCAAATACGGACGTTAGATTAAAGGAGCAGTGAGTAAGGAAGCAGCAAAGAGAGCTCTGGATATAATTAACAACTTGGGCGGTGCTGCTCAGGACTTTCGCGGAGGGTGGCTTACTATTCAGGCGTTTTCAAGCGAATTTGATCACTCCAATCAACGCCACTGCCTCATTGAAGCTATCGAGTCGTCTGTTAGAGCAAGGATCGGGGTCATATATGGTCCGCCCGATGTACAAAACAAGTTGTTTTTGTTGAGGACAGAGATTTCGAGTATTACCTAGAAACCTTGTCAGAGTGGAAGGACATTCTGGGTATTGCGAAGTCGGGTTGTAAAGAATGAAAATAAATCTGTGCCCTTTTTGCATATAGGCAGAAAGCCCCTTGTCAAAGTCTCCGGTGCAGGCATTCCAAACGTGTTTTATGTTCCGGTGGTATTGAGCATTAGCCCTTGCGTCAGTTTACATAATCGAATTATCGAGACATAATCGTCGAGACTAAACGGATTAGAGATATTGGATGTCTTTATTGTTTGGTTTTCAGTGTTAGCAGGCACTGAGTCAAATATGCATCGACAGATTAGGGATAATTTCGTGCAGCACTATTCTTACCTTCGTTTGTTCTCTCTGTTAACTGCGATTATTTTATTTATAGCCGGTTGCGCGGTAGACCCAGAGAAGCAGCCGTGGCTGGCAGATTCGTTGGCTCACCCTGAGCGGGTGGAGCTAGATGAGTCTGATCTGGCGATAGACCGGGTAAGCTATGTCGCTCGCTACCTTTTACCGAGTGATGATAGAAGTAAGTTCATCAATAACCTTCTAGAGAAAAAGTCCGGGGGCTGCTCGAATTGCATATTTTCCTCAGGACTATTCGTTTCTAATAGCGCCAGCAGTGTCACCGGATCAGGTCTTGGAGTGGGGCTGATGGCTCTCGATATGGGTCTGTCCGTTATTAACTTTTTTGCTGACGGCTCGCTAGATAGAGTTAGCGGTTTTGTTATGCCAAAGGAGTTTAATGGCGTAGCGATATCCTCTACCGAGCAAGCCCAAAGTCTGGCCGCAAGTTATTCCGAGGCCAAGCTGATCTCAGCCGCCGAAGGGATTGGTTACAGTATCTCCTGCGTTTACGGATGTGACGGTATGCGTCGCATTTATCGCCTCATTTCGGTCAATCCATCCAAGCAGGCCCATTACATCTACAAACCTGACGATATTGCCGTTCTAGCAATTTTCGGCGAAATGAAGGAAGTTGCCAATCCCAGCGAAATTGATATAGCAGTCTATGGATTTGAGCCAAAGTTCACGACCACTCCAGGCAATCAATGGTTTTTTTCTTTCGGCGGAGATCCTGTGCTTGACGAGACGGGCCAAATCAATATTTCAATTGGCGAAAATGGCGCGAGCTTTCAAATGAGGAAGGGGCTTGAGGGCACTAAAATTCACCGAGATTTCCTCAAGAATATCTATAGTGACTCATACTCTTTCTATGGCAATTCCGATGACTACCCCAGCGTAATCGCTTACGAGGGCATCCTCTATTCATACATAGTTGATAGCAGCAATGGCTTTGTCAAATATAGGCTTGTTGAGAGGTAGGAATAAAAGGAACAGATTTGTTTTTTGTAATTAAAAGGAGGCAAGGATGCCCCGTCGAGCGAGAGTTATTGTGCCAGGGCTGCCGCAGCATATTGTGCAGCGCGGCCACAATCGGCAAGTTGTTTTTGTTGAGGACAGAGATTTCGAGTATTACCTAGAAGCCTTGTCAGAGTGGAAGGATATTCTGGGTATTGAGGTATTCAGTTACTGCCTGATGACAAATCATGTGCACCTTGTTGTGGGTGCGCCAGAGGAGTTGGCAGCGATCCCGCAGTTAATGAAGCGGCTGGCTGGACGACAGACGCGCTACGTAAACAAGATAGAGCGTCGGTCGGGTTCGTTGTGGGATGGTCGTTATAAAGTTAGTCCCATAGATACTGACGCCTATTTGTTGTGGTGTTGCCGCTATGTTGAGCGGAATCCAGTAAAGGCGGGGATGGTGAAGAAGGCGGAGGACTATGCTTGGTCTAGTGCTCGGGCGCGTTTTACATACAGCCTGGTGGCGTGCTATCCGAACAACTCACTATGCGTTCCAATTCTTGCAAGTTTTAAGGAGTTGGAATCAATTTTATAAATTAAAACCAGATCTGGTTTAACGTGACAATCTCGATAGTTTTGCCAGTCACCAGATAGAGAGTGGTCAACGTATTTTTCGGGCAAGGTTTCACCAAGCTGGAGTTGTTTTATCACGTGACCAACTTCAACAATGTCGGGTATTGAAAGTTTTGCTATCTTCTTAAAGTCTTTTTTAAATTGCGTAGAATATTCAAGTTTAAGCATCTTTTAGCTTTTCGATGTTTAAATCACTAAATAGCGCCTCAACATCTTTAGCTGTGTTGGCCTTACCTGCTTCAATCTCGTCTATAGCTGCTGCGGTAAGCTTGTTAGGCTGTTTCACTTTAAGCTCAAAAGGTATTCCTCCATAATTTACTACCGCCTTTGCAAATAGTTTTATAGCTTGGGAGGGGCTAATGCCCATATCCTCGCACACGCTAGTGAAGGCTAACTTGGTATTACTGTCTATGCGTGTACTTAACATTTCAGTCTTCATAATGCCACCTATGGTATAGCAATGTATTACAATGTTTTCAAAAGTGTAGCAAATAGCATGTGGCGAGGCCATCAAATTCGTTCCGGCCGCAAAAAGGGCGGTTTCCCCCGAATAAAAGAATAAAAGGGGACAGATTTATTTTTGATGGATACTGACGCCTATTTGCTGTGCTGCTGCCGCTATGTTGAGCGGAATCCAGTAAAGGCGGGGATGGTGAAGAAGGCGGAGGACTATGCTTGGTCTAGTGCTAGGGCGCGTTTGGAGGTGGAGCATTGTACTTGGCTGGACGAGCCGCCTACTTTTCTTGAATTGGGTAGTGACGAGGCGTCACAAGTTAAGGCGTATCGTAGGTTTTTGTCTGATACGTCAGTTTCTGCAGAAGATAAGGTGATTAGTGCTGCGATCCAAAGTAATCAGCTTACTGGTGGTGCTAAATTTATCGAAGAAATTGAGCGTCACACGGGTTTTAGGATTGAAGCGCGAGGCCGGGGTAGGCCGAAGTCGGGTTGTAATGAATGAAAATAAATATGTCCCCTTTTTGCTTCTATGACCCCCGATGTCGTTTTTCGGGATGGCAGGAATTTAGAGGCTAAAAGTACCGTTTGCTGTTACATATCTGCCACCCATCTCGTCATACCGGCCTCCGAGCCGGTATCCAGTAGACCACCGTGCGTGAAATGATTACGGCAATTAATTTAGTATTGTGTTGCTGGATCCCGGCTCGCTATCGCGTCCGGGATGACAGGGCAAGATCGGTGATTTTTATTGCTGGCATGGCTGCTCGCTATCGCGTCTGGGATGACAGGGTCTTTGTGTATTGTCTTAGCCCTTCGATGTGTCGAGGCTTTAGTGTCTTAGTCTCGAGCCTTTTAAAGACATAATGACAGTGGGTCATACGTGAATTAAAAATTAACCACTCCCCGTTCCATTCCCGCCCATCACCTTCCCTGCCGTTTATGTACGGGCATGCCGTAGGGTTATGCTCCGAAATTCTAATTGAAGCCACGTGTTGCGTCAGGGTCGGTTCCTTAGGTTTTGTGAGGCGCTGCATTGCATGAGCTTGGGGCGTATCCACTGTAGCGGCGGCGCTGAAATCGCGACAAAACGGTGCCGCATCCACGCATTTATTGTACAATGCGCGGCTTTTCAAGCCTGTATGCCTTGCGGGGGTAGTGATGTTTAGTAAAGAGATGACTGTAGCCGGATTCGACGACGAAATCTGGTCGGCAATTCAAGAGGAAGAAGTGCGTCAGGAAGAGCATATCGAGCTGATCGCTTCTGAAAACTATACCAGCCCGGCGGTAATGCAGGCGCAAGGTACCGTTCTGACCAACAAATACGCTGAGGGCTACCCCGGTAAGCGTTATTACGGTGGTTGTGAGTACGTTGATAAAGCCGAAAATCTGGCTATCGAGCGAGCTAAGAAGCTGTTTGGTGCCGACTACGCCAATGTGCAGCCCCACTCGGGTTCGCAGGCAAATGGGGCGGTTTATCAGGCGTTGGTGCTACCCGGTGAAACCGTGTTGGGTATGAGTCTGGATGCCGGTGGTCATTTAACCCACGGTGCCAAGCCTAACTTCTCTGGCAAAACCTATAACGCGGTTCAGTATGGTTTGAACAACGAGACTGGCTTGATCGACTACGATCAGGTGGAAGCCTTGGCTTTGGAGCACAAGCCCAAGATGATCGTGGCGGGTTTCTCTGCGTATTCGGGTATTGTTGATTGGGCCAAATTCCGGGAAATTGCCGACAAAGTGGGCGCTTACCTGATGGTGGATATGGCCCACGTGGCCGGTTTGGTTGCTGCGGGTGTTTACCCTAATCCGATGCCGTTTGCGGATGTTGTCACCACAACGACCCATAAGACATTGCGCGGTCCTCGCGGTGGTTTGATTCTGGCTAAGGCCAATGAAGCTATTGAGAAAAAGCTGAATTCGGCGGTATTCCCCGGTGGTCAGGGCGGCCCCTTGATGCATGTTATTGCAGCCAAGGCCGTGAGCTTTAAAGAAGCCATGAGCCCAGACTACGTGACCTATCAAAAACAAGTTGTGGCCAATGCCAAGGCGATGGCCAAGGCGTTTATCGACCGGGGCATTAACATTGTGTCTGGCGGTACCGAAAATCACCTGATGCTGGTGGATTTGATCGGTAAGTCGTACACCGGTAAAGATGCTGACGCGGCTTTGGGCGCGGCGAATATTACCGTTAACAAAAACGCGGTGCCTAACGACCCTCGCTCTCCGTTTATTACCAGCGGCCTGCGTGTGGGTACCCCAGCGGTGACCACGCGGGGCTTTAAAGAAGCCGAGTGCATCGAGCTGGCTGGCTGGATGTGCGATGTATTGGAAGCGCTGGAAGCGGGCGATGCCTCTGCCAAGATCGATGAAGTGAAAGGCAAGGTGCTGGAAATTTGTAAACGCTTTCCCGTTTACGGCTAAGCGAGCCCAAATAAATGCGCGGCAGGTGGTCATTCTGCCGCGCATTTTTGCTTTGGGCTGCGTAACGGCGTAAAACTGCAAGCTGCTAAAAACCGAAGAGGCTCAGTCACATGCGCTGCCCGTTCTGCAATTTTGATGACACTAAGGTAATCGATTCCCGGTTGGTCGCCGAAGGCGGTCAGGTTCGTCGGCGTCGGGAATGCCTGTCCTGCTCCGAGCGTTTTACCACCTACGAAAGCGCCGAGCTGTTAATGCCCAAAATCATTAAAACCGATGGTTCACGCGAACCGTTTAATGAAGAAAAAATGCGCTCCGGTCTGTTAAAAGCGCTGGAGAAACGCCCGGTCAGTGTCGAGCATATCGAGGCAGAAATTTCTGGTATCAAGCGCGCCCTGCAGGCGACCGGGGAGCGGGAAATTGCCAGCCGGAATCTGGGCGAGCTGGTAATGGAGGCCTTGCAGGCGCTGGATCACGTTGCCTATGTGCGCTTTGCGTCGGTGTATCGCAGTTTTCAGGATTTAGATGAATTCCGCGCTGAAATTGATCGTCTTTCCTCTGAACCCGGCTCTGCCAAACTCGATCAGGTATGAGCGCTTCCGCCTTTGATAGCCAAATGATGGCCAGAGCAATTCAGCTGGCCCGACGGGGCCGTTACGGCACCAGTCCTAATCCCTGTGTGGGTTGTGTCATCAGCCAAGGCGACAGCATTATTGCCGAGGGCTGGCATCAACGCGCGGGTCAGCCCCATGCAGAAGTCAATGCGCTTGCTACGCTCTCGGCAACGGCCGTTGCCGGTGCCACGGCCTACGTCACTCTGGAACCCTGTAGTCATTATGGTCGTACCGGACCCTGTGCCGATGCCTTGGTTGCGGCGGGTGTGGCGCGGGTGGTGGTGGCGATGGTCGACCCCAATCCGCTGGTTGCGGGGCAAGGCCTCGCTAAATTGACCGCGGCGGGTATCGACGTTGAAACGGGGGTGTTGATGCAGCAAGCATTAACGCTGAACCCCGGTTATATCCGCCGGATGCAGGGCGGCCTACCCTGGGTGCGAATGAAGTCGGCGATGAGCTTGGATGGCCGAACTGCTATGGCCTCTGGCGAGAGTTATTGGATTACCGGCCCGGAAGCGAGGGCGGATGTGCAGCGCTTGCGGGCAGAGAGCTGCGGGATAATCACCGGCGTGGACACGGTACTGGCAGATGATCCGGCCTTAACCGTACGTCCTGCCAGTTTTCAGGATGACAGCGCCGACCCGGTATGGCGCCAGCCTTTGCGGGTGGTGCTGGATAGTCAGCTGCGAACCCCGCCTCAAGCTAAACTCTTTAAAGAAGGCGGCGCTGTTTTAGTGATTACTGCCGAGGGTGGGGCAAGCACCGATAAAGCCCAGGCACTGCTTGAGGCTGGGGCCGAGTTGGCAACAGTGGCGATGGATGGCCAAGGCTTGGATTTAACCGCGGTGCTTACCTTGCTTAGTGAGCGGGGTTGCAATGAGCTAATGGTTGAAGCTGGGGCAACCGTCAGTGGGGCTTTTTTGCAGGCGAAGCTGGTTGATGAATGGTTTGTGTATATGGCACCAACGCTGATGGGTAGCGCTGGCAGACCGTTGATGGGCTGGCCAATGCAGGCCATGGCAGAGCGGCAGGATGTACAAATTGTGGATATACGGGCGGTGGGCCAAGACTGGCGTATTCACTGCCGCCCTGCGATTTAGGAGCGTGAATGTTCACCGGCATTGTTGAAACAGTGGGAGAAATTGCCGCGCTGTCGCCCAAAGACGGTGATGTGCGTTTGCGCGTTGCCAGTGGCGCATTGCCGCTGGAAAGCGTAAAACTGGGTGACAGTATTGCTTGCAACGGGGTTTGCTTGACCGTGGTGGCGCAGCTCGATGATGGCTTTTGGGCCGATGTATCCCGTGAGACACTGAGTCACAGCAGCTTTGCCAAGGCAAAGCTTGGCGACAAGCTTAATTTGGAGCGAGCGATGGCGGTGGGTAGCCGTTTTGATGGCCATATCGTCAGTGGCCACGTTGATGCGGTGGGAACCGTGCTCAGCGTGCAAAAAGATGCCCGTTCCATTCGCATTAAAATAGAGGCCCCGGCTGAGTTGAGTCGCTATATTGCCGTAAAAGGCTCGATTACGGTGGATGGGGTAAGTCTGACTGTGAATGCCCTTGAAGGACGGCAGTTTGACCTCAATATAGTACCTCACACCGCCGCCCAAACAACGATTGCTCAATACACCCCAGGGTGCGGGGTAAATCTGGAAGTGGATATTATCGCGCGCTATCTGGAGCGGCTGCTGCAAGCGGGCGAAGGCCCGGCATCCGGTGGGCTGAGCATGGCCAAACTTGCCGAGCACGGATTTTTAAAATAGAGGTTTTGTATGGCACTGAGCAAAATTGAAGACCTGATTCAGGATATCCGTCTGGGTAAGATGGTGATTCTGATGGACGATGAGGACCGGGAAAACGAAGGCGACCTCGTGATGGCGGCTGAGTGCTGTCGTCCCCAGGATATCAATTTTATGGCGATGCATGGGCGGGGTTTGATTTGCATGCCTATGACGCGGGAGCGCTGTGAGCAGCTGAAGCTGCCCTTGATGGTCGACCGCAATGCCTCCGGGTTTGGCACCAAGTTTACCTTGTCTATCGAAGCGGCCAAGGGCGTGAGTACCGGTATTTCTGCGGCAGATCGCGCTCATACCGTACGCACAGCGGCAGCTCGCAATGCCGTGGCGGCCGATATTGTTCAGCCAGGGCATATTTTTCCGTTGATGGCTGAGCCGGGTGGCGTTTTGAGCCGGGCCGGACACACCGAGGCGGCCTGTGATATGGCTCGCTTGGCGGGCTTTGAGTCTACCGGGGTGATCTGCGAGATCATGAACGAAGACGGCAGCATGGCGCGGATGGGGGATTTGGAAAAATTCGCCCAGCAACACGACCTGAAAATGGGCACCATCGCCGATCTTATCCATTACCAAGTGGTGAACGAGCAAACCATTGAGAAGGTCAGCAGCGGGCCGATCACCACCGATTTTGGCGATTTTACCCTGCATGCTTACAAAGACTCCGTGGCGGGTGAAATCCATTTTGCGATTCAAAAAGGGGACATCTGCGCCGAGCAGCCAACCTTGGCCCGCGTGCATTTGGGCAGCTCGGTGCGAGATTTATTGCAGACTCAGTCGCCGGGCACGACCGGTTGGAATATGAGCCGCTCGCTGGCGGCAATTGCCGAGCAGGGCGGTGTGGTGGTGTTACTGGCTCAGCGCGAGAAGCCGGAGGATATTTTGGCCGAGCTGGACATCGCGCGGGGTAATAAGTCGGCGTTACAGGGTGATAGCGCCCAGTATCAAAACACCTATTTTAATGTTGGCCTCGGTTCGCAGATATTGCGGGACGTGGGCGCCAGAAAGCTGCGCCTCATGGGCGCGCCAGTGAAGTATAATGCGATCTCGGGCTTTGATCTTGAGGTGGTAGAATTTGTCAGCCCCGATGGCGAAACGCTGGAGCCAGTGGCGTAACAAGGGTTTTGCTGGTTTACGCCGGTACCCGCTACAAAGATTGGATTAAGGAAATACGATGAAAACAATTGAAGGTAACTTCACCGCTGCCAGCGGTAAATTCGCCATTGTTGTGGGCCGCTGGAATAGCTTTGTGGTTGAGAGCCTGCTGGAAGGCGCACTGGATGCCTTGCGTCGCCACGGCGTCAGCGAAGACAGCATTACTATCGTTCGTGCCCCTGGCGCGTTTGAAATTCCATTGGTTTGCCAGAAAATCGCAGAGCAGAAACAATTTGATGCCATTATTGCGCTGGGCGCAGTGATTCGTGGCGGCACCCCCCACTTTGAATATGTGGCCGGGGAGTGCACCAAGGGCTTGTCCCAGGTGTCTATGCAGCACAGCGTGCCCGTCGCCTTTGGCGTTTTAACCGTCGACAGTATTGAGCAGGCGATTGAACGTGCCGGCACCAAGGCAGGCAATAAAGGTGAAGAAGCCGCCATGTCTGCGCTGGAAATGGTTAGCTTGCTAAACCAGCTTTAAGTGTCAGTCTGCCGCAGTGTGTTGCAGACCGGACCATTCTAATTTAAGAGATTTTATTGTGGCTAAACGTGTACCCACCACGCCCCAGCATTTGCTTGCGGCCCGTCGTCGCAAAGCGCGACATTATGCGCTGCAGGCCTTGTATCAGTGGCAAATTGCCGGTCAGGGCTTGAATGATATTGAGGCGCAATTCCTTACCGACTACGACATGACCAATGTCGACGTGGAGTTTTTTCACGATCTGGTTCACAACATTCCCGCGCAAGTTGCCGAGTTGCAAGAGCGCTTTGAAAAGCATCTGGACCGAGGCATTGATGAGCTTGATCCCATCGAGCTGAGCCTGCTGCGGATGGGCAGCTATGAGCTGCTGCGCCGCATTGATGTGCCGTATAAAGTCGCCATTAATGAAACCGTGAATTTGGCCAAGCGTTTTGGTGCCACCGATGGCTACCGCTATATTAATGGTGTGTTGGACAAGGTGGCCATGGAGTGTCGGGCTGTTGAAGTCGCCGCTGAAAAGCGCGCTTAGGCTGCCGCCTTCGGTATGCCGGTATCTGAGTTTGAGCTGATTGACCGCTATTTTCGTCATCGTTATCAGGGTGGCGATCAGAGCGCGAATTTACAGGACCAGCGTTTCCCGGTCGCCATTGGCGACGACTGTGCGGCATTGATACCGCCAGAGGGAGAGCAGTTGTTGATCTCTGTGGATACCCTTGTTGAGTCAGTGCATTTTCCCCGTCAATTTGATCCTGCTTATTTAGGGCGCCGAGCACTGGCGGTTTGTGTCAGTGATTTAGCCGCCTGTGGTGCCAAGCCGCTGGCGTATACCCTTGCGTTAACCTTGCCGGTTGTAGAAGAGGCATGGCTGGCGGCGTTTTCCCAGTCGCTGCATACCGCCGCCGATGAATTTGGCATTAGCCTGATTGGTGGCGATACCACCCGTGGTCCCCTTAGTCTCAGTATTCAAGTGATGGGCTCGGCACCGCCGGGGCAGGCCTTGCTTCGCAGTGGTGCGCAAGCGGGGGATGATATTTATGTCTCTGGCGCCTTGGGCGATGCCGCTGCTGCCTTGGCATGTTTGGATCTTCGCGCCCCAAGCGAGCATCAACAACAGTTGTTAAATCGCTACCGCGCACCGTCGCCACGGTTGCAACTGGGCATGGCGCTGCGTGGCATTGCCAGCGCAGCTGCCGATGTGTCCGATGGTTTGGCGGCAGATTTGGGCCATATCCTCAAGGCCAGTGGGGTAGCGGCAACGCTGCAACTTAAGGCCTTGCCTTTGTCTGAGGCATTGCTTGCTGAGGCTGGAGTCAAGGCTGTGGATTACGCCTTGGGTGGCGGCGATGACTACGAGCTGTGTTTTACGGCGCCAGTGATGTACCGAGATGAGATTGCAGCCCTATCGGCAGACTTGCAGCTGCCGCTAACTCGAATAGGCTCGGTGGCAGAGGGGCGCGGTTTGCGCTGCCTCGACAGCCAAGGTGCGGTGTATCCGCTGCCCGCTGGCTACCAACATTTTTAAGGATGCTCAATGAGTAAAGACATTCCCGTTGCTTTGTTAAAAAACCCGACCCATCTTCTTTCCCTGGGGTTTGGCAGCGGTTTGGCGCCAAAAGCGCCGGGTACTTTTGGTACTTTAGCGGCACTGCCTATCTGGTGCGCCATGCATTTTTTAGCCACCCCTACGTATATTGTGGTGTTGGTGGTCGCTTTTGCGGTGGGAATTTATCTCTGCGGCGAAACCGCAAAAGCGCTGGGTGTGCATGATCACGGCGGCATTGTGTGGGATGAATTTGTCGGCCTGTGGATCGCCTTATTTCTAGCGCCCTTTGAGATTCTCTGGGTGGCTCTGGGCTTTGCCCTGTTTCGTCTGTTTGATATTTGGAAGCCGTGGCCCATTCGGGTATTAGACGCCAAAGTGCACGGTGGTTTGGGAATTATGATCGACGATGTACTGGCCGGGTTTTACGCCTTTGTGGTGTTGCAGCTGATTTATGTCTGGGTGTAAAGCTGTGCTCCTTGTCTGCCCCGGTGTTATTTCCGCCCCGAGGTAAGCGTTACGCGAGTCATGTGAGTTCTTGAGCAAGCGCTACGTGAGTCTGTCAGTCCTCGAACAAGCTTTGTGTGAGTCATTCCCGCCTCCGAGCGGGAATCCAGATTGAACGCCTCCGACAGATACGGATACAGGCTTTTTAATATTTTTAGCAGCTAGAGGTAACGAAATGGTTTCAATTGGTACTCCGTTTTCAGACACCGCGTGTCGTGTGTTGCTGTGTGGTGCTGGTGAGTTGGGCAAAGAGGTGGTGATTGAATTACAGCGCCTGGGTTGCGAAGTGATTGCCTGCGACCGCTATGAACATGCACCGGCGATGCAGGTTGCCGACAGAAGCCACAGCTTTTCTATGCTTGATGGTGCCGAATTGCGCCGTGTGATTGAGCTGGAACAGCCGCATTTTATTGTTCCAGAAATAGAAGCGATTGCCACCGATGTATTGGTCGACCTTGAATCCGAAGGTTTTAACGTGGTGCCGTCGGCCCGTGCTGCGCGGCTGACCATGAACAGAGAAGGTATTCGGCGCCTGGCGGCAGAAGAGCTGGAGCTGCCTACATCGCCTTATATTTTTGCAGACTCCTTTGACGAGTTTGAAAAAGCCGTCGCGACGATTGGTTTGCCCTGTGTGATCAAGCCGATTATGAGCAGCTCTGGCAAAGGTCAAAGCTTGCTGCGGGATATGGCCGATTTACAAAAGGTTTGGGATTACGCTCAGGAAGGTGGCCGTGCTGGCGCGGGCAAAATCATTGTTGAAGGTTTTATTGAATTTGACTATGAAATTACCCTGTTAACGATTCGTCATCGCGGTCCCAGCGGCGATGATACCGCCACCAGTTTCTGCGCCCCCATTGGTCATTTGCAAAAAGATGGCGACTATCAAGAATCCTGGCAGCCGCAGCCTATGTCTGAACTGGCCTTGCAGCGGGCAAAAGACGCGGCAGAAAAAGTCACGTCGGCCCTTAGCGGCTGGGGCTTGTTTGGTGTGGAGTTTTTTATCAAAGGCGATGACGTTTATTTCAGCGAAGTCTCGCCGCGTCCTCACGATACCGGCTTGGTGACGCTTATTTCGCAAGACCTGTCTGAGTTTGCGTTACATGCGCGGGCCATTTTGGGTTTGCCGATTCCTAATATTGTTTTGCACGGCCCTTCAGCATCGTCGGTATTGCTGGTTGAAGGCGATAGTCGCAAGGTGACCTTTAGTGGCTTGCAGCAGGTGTTGGCTGACCCGGATACGCAGCTGCGTCTGTTTGGCAAACCGGAAGTCACTGGCAAACGCCGCATGGGTGTGGCGCTGGCTCGGGCAGAAAGTGTTGACGCGGCCCGTCACAAAGCGGCGGCGGCGGCCAGCAAAATTAATGTCAGTCTGTAATGGAAATAGACTTTTGCCATTCGTCTGTTTGAACATTAGTCTACATTTTTGATCAATAGCCTGATTGCCACTGTTAAGGAAGAACGATGAAAAAATACTCGTTAGTTGCCAGCCTTGTTGCCGCATTAATGCTCTCGGCCTGTGGAGAAAGTGAACTGCATTCTGCAATGGAAGGCATGGGCGGTTCATACAAAGCCATGAAAGAAGCGAAGTCGTTGGCGCCGATCAAAGAAGAGCTGGAAGTGTTTAAATCGAATTTTGAGGTGGCTCGGCAACAGCAGCTGCCCCCTGAAGACCAGTCGACCTTTGACGAAGGCATGGAAAAAATTGATGGCTTGGTAACGAAGCTCGATGCAGCGGTAAAGCTGGGTGATCTGGTTAAAGCCCAAGCGTTGCTGGCGGAATTGCGCGAGGTGAATAAGGAATATCACAAAAAACTTGAGGTGAAAAAACACTAATCACAGTTAGTGTGAGCAGCACTTAAGTGCTGGGCGTGTCTGTGCGCCCGGCACTGGCCGCACTTATCAATATTAAAGGCGTATAATGGCTTCCTGCTAAGGATCTGTTTATGCCGCTTTTAGATCAATTCCTGCTTTTTATTATTTCGCTAGTTGCCAATATCCTGTCGTCGATGGCGGGTGGCGGCGCTGGTTTGCTGCAGTTACCCGCCCTTATTTTTTTAGGTCTGCCGTTAAGCGTGGCCTTGGCCACGCACAAAATTGCCACGGTGGCTTTAGGCGTGGGTGCTACGCTCAAGCATGCTCGCGAGGGTAATACCGCGCTGGGTTTTTCCTTGCTGATGTTGGCGGCGGGTTTACCTGGGGTCGTGTTGGGCGCCAATACTATTTTGAATGTACCGCCACAGTTAGCCCAGTTCTTGCTGGGCATTCTTACGTTGGGCTTGGGCGTCTATTCATTTTTTAAAAAGCAGTTGGGGCAGCATCAACAGTTAACGCACCAGAATGTATCCGGTTTTGTCCTCGGGGCGCTTGGCCTGTTTTTGTTGGGAGTACTCAATGGCTCCCTCACGTCTGGTACTGGGCTTTTTGTCACTTTGTGGTTAGTGCTCTGGTTTGGCTACGATTTTAAACGCGCTACCGCCTACACCATGATTTTAGTGGGCTTGTTTTGGAATGGCACGGGGGCTTTGACGCTGGCACTGCAGACCCAAGTGAAATGGCAGTGGCTTCCTGCTTTGCTGTTAGGCTCTTTGCTTGGGGGGTATCTGGGTGCTCATCTGGCGATTAAGTACAGCAACCCGGTGATTAAACGGGTGTTTGAGGCGGTGACGATTGCGGTGGGGCTGGCGCTGATTGTTAAGAGTGTTTAGTGACTGCCATCGGTCATGACGTCGCGCTTAACAATCAGTGGAAACGTGATTGGAATACGGTGACAGGCATTCTCTCATTGTTGATCGATCGCTGTGGGACGGGTCCGTTTTTATTATTAAAGGCATTCGCGTTGCTCACCTGGATCCCCGGTCGATGCCGGGGATGACGAAGAGCTAACGACGTATGCTGCTCGGTGCCGGAGATGACGAAGAGCTAACGACGTATGCTGCTTGGTGTCGGGGATGACGAAGAATTAACGACGTATGCTGCTTGGCGTCGGGGATGGCGAAGAATTAACGATGTAGGCTGCTTGGTGTCGGGGATGGCGAAGAATTAACGATGTAGGCTGCTTGGTGTTAGGGATGGCGAAGAATTAACGATGTAGGCTGCTCGGTGTCGGGTCGGAGCAGCAGGGCAACCGGGTTTTCACAGGTATACACTGCGTTTAAAACTGAAACCGATATCCCAACGACGGAGTAAACTGCCGGTTACGTGCTTCTATCGCTGGAGTGCTGCCCACGGTATTGCCGGGGTTCTTAATGGGTTTAGTCCAGGCAAAGGTCATCCCCGCCGTAAATTCATGACGCTTTTGCCAGCGGTAACTGCTGTTCACCACTAAATGATTTTGGGTGATGGTGGGAAAAGTGCCGCTGAGGTTTTCGTTTTTTACCAGCTGTTGCAGTGCGCGGGATAGGCCACTTCTCAAGGTCCATTCTGGAGAGGGTGACCACTCTGCGCCAAGGGTGATGGTGGTAGCGTGGTTAAAGCCAAGGGGGATCAGCACGTTCAGGTTTTGGCCATCGAACAAACCGCCTTCTGCGGTGAAGGCAAAGGCCGCATTGCCCAGCATATGCTTCCAAAAGCTCCTGCGAATACCCCCTCTGTCAGGATAGTTGTCGTGTCCAATTTTCAATTAATACTCGGGGGGCGCTCAGGAATGAGCAATGAAACAATACCCAGAAGAACGCAAGCAGGCGGTGCTTAGAAGAATGATGCCGCCAGAAAACACCCCGGTACGCGTGCTATCAGAAGAGACGGGAATCTCCGACGTGACCCTGTATCATTGGCGCAAACAAGCCCGATCAGGAGGGATGGTAGTGCCAGGGGATGGAAGGAATCCGGAAGGTTGGTCGCCCGAAGACAAGTTTGCAGTCGTGCTGGAGACCGCCGCTCTGAACGAGGCGGAGGTGGCCGAGTACTGCCGCAAGAAGGGGCTGTATGCGGAGCAGATACTGGCGTGGAAAGAGGTTTGCATGCACGCCAATGCCACGGCAGTAGAACAGGCCAGGTCAGCGCGGGATCAGGCTCGATCGGCGAAGAAAGAGATCAAGGAGCTGAAGCGCGATCTGCGTCATAAAGAGAAGGCGCTGGCGGAAACCGCTGCGTTACTGGTGCTTCGAAAAAAGATGCATGCGATCTGGGGCGAGGGAGAGGACGAATGATTAGCACCCCAGATCGCGAGCGAGCCGTCAGGCTGATCAAGGAAACAACCGATGCTGGTGCCCGGACCTTCAGGGCGTGCGCAGAAATGGGCATAGCCATGCGCACCTATCAGCGCTGGACCCGGGAGGGGGATGTTAAGGCAGATGGTCGCCCTGGTGCGACCCGTCCGCCACCGGTTCACAAACTGACACAGCAAGAGCGCGAGGCCGTGCTGGTCGCCGTGAATAGCCCAGTACACAGAAGCCTGCCACCCAGCCAGATTGTACCGGCCCTGGCGGATGAAGGGTGCTTTATCGCCTCTGAGTCCACGTTCTATCGTGTGCTTCGTGAACAGAGCCAACAGCAGCACCGGGGCCGCAGTAAGGCACCGACCGCCAAGCCACTCAACACGCACTGTGCCACCGGCCCGAATCAGGTGTGGTGTTGGGACGTGACCTGGTTGCCCGGTCCTGCCAAAGGAATCTTCTTCTACCTGTACCTCATCCTCGACCTGTACAGCCGCAAGATTGTGGGCTGGGAAATCCATGAGGGAGAGTCCAGTGAACTGGCGTCAGAACTGGTAACCAAGGCGTATTTACGTGAGGGTATTGCCGGTGTACACCTGGTTCTGCACTCGGACAACGGCAGCCCGATGAAAGGCGCGTCACTGATGGAAACCCTGTACCGACTGGGTATCATGTCGTCCTATAGCCGCCCTCGGGTCAGTAACGATAATGCCTATGCTGAGTCGATCTTCCGAACGTGCAAGTACCGCCCTGATTACCCTTACAAAGGCTTTGCAACACTGGGCGATGCCCGGGCCTGGGTACTCCAATTTGCGACCTGGTATAACCAGGAACACAAGCACAGCGGGTTGAAGTTCATCACTCCGGCGCAACGGCATAGTGGCCAGACGACAGAAGTCATACAACAGCGAAAGGCCGTTTACGAGGCCGCGAAAGCAGCCAATCCGAAGCGCTGGTCGGGGAGAACTCGGAATTGGGATTTGCCAGAAGAGGTCTGGTTGAATCCTGAGAAGGAGAGTCGCAGCTTAGAGGCCGCTGCGTAAAAAACACGACAACTATGCTGACAAACAGCGAATATCGCCAACCAAGCTGAATTTTGAGGAAAAGGCATGGGAAAACCCTGCGGTGATCGAGGCGGGGAGTTGCAGGTCTTGGAAGCGTCCTGAGCCATTAAGCTGTATTTGAGTGTTGAGAATGTCGATGGCGGTAAGCTTGCCCTTGCCGCGAAGGTCGGCAATATGGGTTTCGAAATCGTAGCTTATCGCCAGATTGGTTTTAGCGGTGGCTTGCCAGCTGAGGCCTAGCCGACCACCGATGCCCCAGGCTTGCAGCTCGGAGTCGAGGGGGTCTTCTTTAACAAAATCCAGGTGTACTCCTGCGAGGGTGGGCAGGGCTGTCAGTGCTGCCAGACCACCGCCGACACGGCCTTGGTTGCTGAGCATTCGTATCTGTTGAACGTCATACAGCGTGGCGACGTTTAAGCCTACTCGCACAATATCGACGGCAGCGCCAAACTTTAGCGTATCGGTGGCCTGCCAAGCGAGGGCAAGGGGGATTTTCAGGGCAAATATTCTGGAGGTCGTATCCAACCCGGTCTCGACATTGCCTGTGGAGGTGCGGGATAAAAATGTGCGGTCTCTGTATTCGGTGCCAAACCCGGCTGCGGCAAACGCGCCAATGCCAAATGCCCAATTTTCTGTGCGATAGCTGTAGGCAATTTCGGGCAAATCGTAGGGGCCGCGGTTATTTCGTTGATGGGAATTGCGGGCGAACTCGTGGGTATCAAGATTACGGATGTCGATATTGACGTGTATCTCTGAGATTTGCAGCATGAGTTCGTGCCCCGGCTTTTGCGACAGGAGCTCAGCGGGGTTAAGGATAATTGCCGCTGCCCCTGTATTGTGTGCGACGCCAGCGCCGGCAAGGCCTCGTGCCACTGGGCCAAAGCCCTCGATTCTTGCGGTTTCAACACTGTGGCCAGCGAGGCTGAAGGCAATCAACCCAGAGGCAAAGAGGGTTTGTAAACTTAAACGTTTCAATCGCATGCGGCGTTTTATCCTTAACCCTGTTGTTTAGCGGCGCGCCAATTATCCCCAAAGCGTGGGTTAAAGGGAAATTGCTTTGGCGTAGTCTGGTTTTCACTCTTGTCATCACCGTGGGCGAAGCCTACACTGCCTGTTACTTGTCGGGGCGCCCAGCCCAGTTGAAACATGACTGGCCGTGGCTGAGATCGTAATACGGGTCCCGTTGTACCTGATCTGGATAATGCCAGCGTAGGGAACAAGGTTCCGGGCGCAATCCGTCCGTCTCTGCGAAACCTTTTCCCTGCTTTTAATGCTAATACGCGCCCACAGGGCGAGGGGGAAATATGAGTTCATCTGATTATCCATTGCTGCGAGACACCGCCCAAGTAGATGCGGCGGCAGTGGAGCCGTTGCCCGGTTCTTTTAAAACCTATGTGCAGGGCAGCCGCGAAGATATGCAGGTGCCCATGCGTGAGATTAAACTGACGCCAACGCCGGTCGCTGCCGACGACGGTACCACCCGCCTTGAGCCCAACCCGTCGGTGTTTGTGTATGACACTTCGGGCGCTTACACCGACCCCAAAGCCAGTATCGATATTCGCAAAGGTTTGGCACCGCTCCGTGAACAGTGGATTGTGGATCGCAATGACACCGAACTGCTGTCAGGTGACTCGTCTGAATATACCCGCAAGCGGGCTGCCGATTTGAGCCTTGAGCAACTGCGTTTTGATCTGAAGCGCAATCCCCGCCGGGCGTTACCCGGTAAAAACGTCAGCCAGATGCACTATGCCAAGCAGGGCATTATTACGCCGGAGATGGAATACATTGCCATCCGCGAGAATATGGCCTTGGCCCAAGCCCAGGAGTCGGGCGAGCTGGGTGTACAACACCCCGGCAACTCCTTTGGTGCCAGCATTCCCAAAGAGATTACTCCGGAATTTGTCCGTGACGAAGTCGCTCGTGGCCGCGCCATTATCCCTGCCAATATTAACCACCCTGAGTTGGAGCCAATGATTATTGGCCGTAACTTTTTGGTGAAGGTTAACGGCAATATCGGTAATTCGGCGCTGGGCTCCTCGATTGAAGAAGAGGTTGCCAAGTTGACTTGGGGTATTCGCTGGGGCGCCGATACCATGATGGATTTGTCTACGGGCAAAAATATCCACGAAACGCGGGAGTGGATTGTGCGCAACTCGCCAGTGCCGGTGGGTACCGTGCCTATTTATCAGGCCCTGGAAAAAGTGGATGGCGTTGCCGAAGACCTGACCTGGGAAGTATTTCGGGATACCTTGATCGAGCAAGCCGAGCAGGGCGTGGATTACTTCACCATTCATGCCGGTGTGCTATTGCGCTATGTGCCGCTGACCGCCAAACGGGTGACCGGCATTGTGTCTCGAGGTGGTTCTATCATGGCCAAGTGGTGTTTGGCGCATCACAAAGAAAACTTCCTCTATACCCATTTTGATGACATCTGCGAGATTATGAAGGCCTACGATGTGTCCTTCTCGCTGGGTGATGGCTTACGTCCCGGCTCCGTCGCTGACGCCAATGATGAGGCGCAGTTTGGTGAGTTGCGCACGCTGGGCGAATTGACCAAAAAAGCCTGGAAACATGATGTGCAGGTGATGATCGAAGGCCCCGGCCATGTGCCCATGCAAATGATTAAAGAGAATATGGACGAGCAGCTTAAGCACTGCGACGAAGCGCCATTTTATACTCTTGGGCCGCTGACTACGGATATTGCCCCCGGCTATGATCACATTACCTCTGGTATTGGTGCCGCCCAAATCGGTTGGTACGGCTGCGCCATGCTTTGCTATGTAACCCCGAAAGAGCATTTGGGTCTGCCCAATAAAGACGATGTTAAAACCGGCATCATCACTTATAAAATTGCCGCCCATGCGGCGGATTTGGCCAAGGGGCATCCCGGTGCCCAGTTGCGTGATAACGCCTTGAGTAAAGCGCGCTTTGAATTTCGTTGGGAAGATCAGTTTAACCTGGGTTTAGATCCCGATACGGCTCGGGCTTACCACGACGAAACGCTACCCAAAGAGTCGGCCAAGGTCGCGCATTTTTGCTCCATGTGTGGCCCTAAATTCTGCTCGATGAAAATCAGCCAGGACGTGCGGGATTACGCGGCCAAGCAAGAGGCCGATGCTTTGGCATCAGAAGAGCTCGAAGCCGAAATGCAGAAGAAGTCTCAGGAGTTTAAAGAGCAGGGCAGCGAGATTTACAGCAAGGTGTAAACCCGGTTGATGCTGGCAAAGAGGCGCAGTTAACTCCGCCTCTCTATTGCCATTATTCGCTAACTCGCACTCAGGAGTCGTTGCGTTGAGTACGCCGCCCTTACATATCGGCATTGCCGGCGCAGGTTTATTGGGCCGGCTATTGGCGTGGAAGCTGTTGCAGCAAGGCCACAAGGTCAGCCTTTATGACAAAGGCAGCCGGGTCGGCGAAGGCAGTGCGGCCCGAGTGGCAGCGTCCATGCTGGCCCCCTATACCGAAGTGGTGCACGCCGAGCGGCAAGTGTTTGACTGGGGGTTGATGGCCCTGGGTTGGTGGCCGGAACAATTAGCGCGCTTGAATGCCGAGACGGGGCTGACGATTGATCATGCCATTAACGGCAGTGTCGCGGTGGCCCATGAGCTGGATAAGTCCAGCATGACGCATTTTTACCAGTCGCTAAAAACTTTGCTGCCAGACCGGCTGCAACACGTGCGTCAGTTGGACCGGCAACAACTGGCAGCGTTAGAGCCCGAACTGGCTGAGGGTTTTCAACAAGGACTTTATTTGGCCGAAGAGGGTTATCTGGATAACTGGGCGCTGCTCAGTGCTTTAAATGCCGCCATTGATCGACTGGGTGGTGAGTTTGTTGAATACGCCGAAATACACGATATTCAGCCCGGACAGCTGAGCGTTGGTCACGAGCAGCGACAGTTTGATTGGGTAGTAGATAGTCGTGGTATTGGTGCCAAGTCGGCGCTGCCGAAACTGCGAGGTGTACGGGGCGAAATATTGTGGGTGCATGCGCCGGAGGTGCAATTAAGTCGCCCGGTGCGTTTGATGCACCCCCGTTACAAACTTTATATTTCTCCCAGACCTCATCGACATTATGTGATTGGTGCTACCGAGATTGAGAGTGAGTCAATGGCACCGGTAACCGTGCGCTCGAGTCTGGAACTGTTGTCGGCGTTATACAGTGTGCATAGCGGTTTTGCCGAGGCAAAGGTCGAGCACAGTTTTGCCCATTGCCGCCCCGCTATGCCAGATAATTTACCCGTGGTTGAGGTGCAGCCAGGATTGATAACGGTTAATGGGCTTTATCGCCACGGCTATTTGCTCAGCCCCTATGTTGTAGAAAAAGCCTTGGCCAGCTTTGCAGACTTTGTCGTGTAATGTGCCGGTCTGTAGGATGACGTAGTCGTTTTTAAAAAACAGTGTAATTGGAATAACGATGATATCGGTAAGTGTTAATAATGATGCCAAGCAATGTGATCCTCAGCAGCCGTTAACCGTATTGTTGGCGGAGTGGGGGTTTGAACGTGAGAAAATTGCGGTCGCGGTTAACGGTGACTTTGTGCCGCGCTCGCACTATCAGCAGTTTACCTTGAGCGATGGCGACAATGTTGATGTGCTGGCACCGGTACAAGGCGGGTAATGATGAATACCGATAGTTGGACACTTTACGGGCAACAATTTAACAGTCGCTTGTTGATCGGCTCGGCACTGTACCCGTCTCCCAAAGTCATGCAGGAAGCCATTCAAGCATCCGGCGCCGAAATTATCACTGTATCCTTACGTCGGCAGTCGCCAGAGCAGGACGGGGGCGCGGGATTTTGGGACCAACTTAAAGAATTAAATAAAACGCTTTTACCCAATACCGCGGGTTGCCACACCGTGAAAGAAGCCGTCACCCTGGCCGAAATGTCGCGGGAATTGTTTGAGACAGATTGGTTAAAACTGGAAGTGGTCGGTGACGATTACAATTTACAGCCGGACCCCATTGCCACCATTGAAGCCGCCAATCTTCTTATTAAATCGGGCTTTAAAGTCTTCCCCTACTGCACCGATGATCTAGTGATTTGCCAGCGTTTGCGAGACGTGGGTTGTGAAGTGCTGATGCCCTGGGGGTCGCCCATCGGCACGGGCAGAGGCTTGATGAATCCCTATAACTTACAAGCTATTCGGGAGCGTATTCCCGAACTGCCTTTAATTGTGGATGCCGGTATCGGTAAACCCTCCCATGCGGTTCAAGCACTGGAGCTGGGTTACGACGGTATTCTTCTTAATACTGCCGTGGCTCAAGCGAATGCCCCGGTGATGATGGCCAAGGCATTTAAATCTGCACTGGAGTCTGGGCGGCAGGCTTTTTTGGCGGGTGCTATGCCAGAGCGGCAAACGGCTTCGCCCTCTACGCCAACTTTAGGGATGCCGTTTTGGCATCAACGCTAAGCTTTTCTAGGGAGGGAGATTTTGGCGATGACGATAGGTTTTCGTCAAAGCAAGGCCGCTAACGACGAGTAAAGCGCCTCAGTGAATTAGTTTACATCTAAGTTTCATTGTGATTTTATATTGGCAAATAATGAATGAGCTTGCTTATTGATTTCTCCTAAGGAATAGGAGAAGGACAAGAATTACTACACTACATGGAGGTTTCCTCATGAAAGTTTATAGACTTTCACTTTTTCTGTTGTTCCTTGTTTCGACTCTTCTCGTTGGCTGCGGCGGTGGTAGTAGCGGTGGCGGTGGCTCTTCTGACGTGGATACACCTGACGGTGTAGAAGAGCAGCGAACAGGGTCTGTCGCAGGTATTGTTTCCAACACGGTTACGGGTGAGCCGTTGTCAAACGTTACGGTTTCATCTGGTGAGCGAAGCGCCCAAACAGATAGCAATGGTGCGTTTGTACTTTCAGGAATTCCAGAAACATCTCGGGCTGTTATCCAGTTTGCATTAGAGGGCTATGAGTCAGCTTTCCGCCCAGCAGAAGTTAATGAAAATGAGCAAACTGATGTAACCGCACTAATGGTGCCTGTAGGTATCGCTGAATCGGTTGACCCTATGATGGGTGGTGAGATTGCTATTCCGAACTCTGCTGCGAGGGTGATATTTTCACCAGGTACGATAAATTCTTCTGAGGCAGTGTCGGTGAGTCTTACTGATATTGATCCAGCTAGTTCAGCAGGGAATATGCCCGGTGATTATACAGCAGGAGATGATGACAACCCGTTGCCAATAGAGTCGTTTGGCGCTATTTCGGTCAATATTACTTCCGAGTCTGGCGAAGAAGTCGATCTTATACCTGGCGCTTCGGCCACTATTCGTATTCCGCTCAGCTCTAGAAATGCTAACCCACCTACCACAATCCCTTTGTTTTATTTTGACGAAGAGACGGGGCGTTGGGTTGAGGAAGGAACGGCAACATTGCAAACCGTTGATGGGGAATCGTTCTACGAAGGGACGGTCGAGCATTTTACTGTATGGAATGCTGATGACTACTTGCAAACTGTACAGGTGATGGGTTGTGTAGAAAATTCTGACGGTGAGCGTTTAAACAATGTACGTATTACCTCTAACGGGATTGATTACACGGGTACTTCCCAGGCTGTTACTAACAGCGAAGGCGTGTTTACGATCCCTGTTCGCTCCAGTTCAAGTATGACTCTACGTGGACAAAGAGGCGGAGATATCACCTCTACTCGAGCGATAACAACCACTGGAGAGGATTTGGATATCCGAGAACAATGTTTGACCACCATCACTCTGGGTGAGCAGCGACCGATTTCTATTCAGTTAACTTGGGGGGAGCAGCCAAGAGACTTGGACTCGTGGTTATACCTTCCTGAAGGTGGCTATATTTCTTATCAAGATCGAGGTTCTTTGGAGGCGGTTCCTTTTGCTAATTTAGATGTGGATGATGTCAGCTCGTATGGACCCGAGGTGGTAACCATTTTGCGACCACGAGTTGGTCGTTACCGTTATTTTGTGGATAACTACTCAGGGACTGAGCCGGGGATCTCAGGTTCGCCAGCGCGAGTTGAGTTAACGACGACAAATGGAACTCGGGTTTTTGTACCCCCTATGGGTGAGACGCCAACGCAAACTAATTATTGGACGGTTTTTGATTTACTTGTTTCTGAAGATTGCAGCGTGACAGTGATCGCTGCATCATCACCCGTTTATAGCACCACATCGCCAGCGCGACCTGAAAATGATTCGGCAGCGCCTGACTTTTGCCAAGTTAATAACTAGAAAAAAACCGGGCAGAGAACCTGCCCGGTTTTGAAATTACCTTTCTTTAAACTGGTTTACTTTAGATAGATCTGCCGCAAGGTTTTGATATCGTCAGAGCTTAGACCTACCACCTGTTTTAAATAACCTTCTGCTGAGCCGTAGTCTGCTTCAATTTGTGCCAATGCAAATTCGATATAAGGCGTGTTGTCTTTTGTTAGAAGTGGTTTTGGCTTTTTGGGTTTACCATTGTCGGTGTACTTCAACATCATTTTTGCAAAGGCATTGGTTTCGGCGGCTTTCTTTAAGTCCACGTCGCCAGCCTCTATTTCGGGTTTTCTGAACTGCGTGGATAAAAGATAGTCTTCAATCACTTGTTGCTTTGGTACGCCTAATGCAGATAGCAGCACTGCTGAAGCAAAACCTGTGCGGTCCTGTCCGGCAGAACAATTCACCACCACGGCGCCGTCGTTATTCAGCAGGGCTTTATAATACAGCTTCATTTGTGGCTCAAACTGCTCGGGCATGGCGCGATAAAAAACCTCTGGGTTGTATGACGGTTTTTTATCTTTAGCGGTATTGGCAGCCATCATTTTGGCCATGCTGTAGTTGTGATGGCGATAATTGATCTCTTGGTTATGGCTTACCCAATGATTAGGGTAAAGCTCTAGCTCTTCATCAGAACGTAAATCCACTACGTCTGAAAAATTAAATTGATTTAAATACGCTTCATCTTTTTCCGTGAGGCCGCTCATCACGCCAGAGCGAAATAGCAGTCCCTTTTTTATTGTTTTGCCATCCTGGGTTTTGTAGCCCCCCATGTCTCTAAAGTTACTGCCACCCTCAAGAGGCAACAACCGTTGATAGCTGTCGACCGGTGCGTGTATCGGCGCTTGACTGGCCGGGTTGCTCGTTGCCGAATCGGCAAGGCTGGAGCTGCAAAAGTTTGCCAGAACGATACTTGCGACCAAAGCACTTGCCCGGCCAAAACCATTAAATTTACGCATACCTTATCTCCTTGCTTAGCTCTAATTGTTAAAAGTTAAGACGCAGGCCAACTAAATAGCGGCGGCCGTAGCTTTCTGATTGATTGATGGTGCCATTGGCGGCATAGCGAACATCGGTTTCATCGCTAAGATTGTTGGCGTTGAAGTACAGAGACAGGATGGCGCCATTAAAGTCGAAAGGCAGTTCGTAGCTAATCGAAAGGTCTACCCGTTTTTGTTCGCCCCACACTTCATTGGGGTCTTCGATAGGTGAAACCCATTCGTCGCGGTATTGGTAATTAACCCGGGCAGAAAATCCGTAGTTCTCGTAAAAAACGGATACGTTGTAGATCATGTCTGAGGTGCCAGGCAGGTCGAACTGGGTACCGTCTAAACCTTCAAATTCGCTGTCTAGCAAGGTCACATTGGCGGCAACACCAAAGCCATTCAGTGCAGGACCGATAAGGTCGATGGCGTGACCGACAAAGTTTAATTCCAGCCCCTGCATTTTGCCGTTGTCGCTGTTGACAGCACCGTTATATGTCCAGGTTTCGCCTGCCGCGCTGGGCAGGTAACGACCGCCGTCGATGGATGTGCTGTCGACGTAAATAACATTATCGATTTCTCGATAAAACGCCCCGGCGGACAGGATACTTGCGGGCGCGAAGTACCACTCCAGCGCAGTATCAAACCCTATCGCTTCTTCGGCCTCTAGATAGGGATTGCCGCCATTCACTTCCTGGTCGGCAATATTGACGCTGGCAGCGGCGCGCCACTCATCGTAAGTCGGACGGTTAACCCCAGTGGAGCCAGAGATGCGGAGCTTGATGTCGTCACTGAGATTGATGTTCACATGAGCTGATGGCAACAGGTTGTTAAAGTCATCGGCAACATCAATGGCGTTTCCCTCGATAGTGCCTTTGCTGCGGTAGTCGGTTTGTTCAAGACGAGCGCCAACCACAACGTTACCCCATTCAAACTCAGTGGTGCTCATGGCGTAGGTGGAAAGAATTTCTTCGTCAATGCTGATTAAGGACTCTGGGCCAGGGTTAAAGCCGTTTAAACCACCGGCCGCTTCCCAGGCATTTCGGAGTCCGGGGTTGTCGTAGTAGGTGCCGCCAATGGTATTACTGGTATTGGCATCCCAGCGCCGTCCGGTATTAAAACTGTCTATGTTGACTGAACCGGGAAATTCTATAACCGCAGGTGTGGAGATAAAGCCGTTGGCGTCTCGGTTGTCGCGTTGAACCCCAATGCGTAATACCGCGTATTGGCCAAACCATTGATAATCCCGTTCGGCATCGAGCTTAAATTTAAAGGCGTCAATGTCGAGGCGCTGGCCGTAATGAATACCGATGGTGGCGGCATAGTCTATCTCGGAAAGATTTTGATCCAGAAGCAGTTTGGGATCTTCAATGTCGCTCAAATCATAGCTTGCAATCGCGCTGCCACCAACGCTTCTTGGAATGGGCAGGTTCATGCTGTATTCGGTTTCGGCGCCGTTGACTCTTGCTTCAATGCGCCAGTTTTCAACTTGAAAGTCTGCACCGATAGTGTTGCTTAGTGTGGAGTTTTCGTAGCGGCCCGATTCCAGCAAGCGTGAAACGCTTACCGCTTTGTTGTCGGCACGGATGCCAGCTTCGGGGTCGTCGATGGCGAATACAAACTGATTGCGCTGTTCCTTGTCGACAAACTCGCTGTACAAGGTGCTGATAAATAAGCTTTGTAATACATCGTCGCCGCGATATTCAAAGCGGCCGCCGTAGGCGCTGTCTTCTCGGGTGATTTTGTAGCTGCGAAAATCCAGTTCATTAACAATAATCTCACCGCTGTCGCTGCGGCCTAAGTCGTACTCTCGGTTGTCGGTAATTTGTTCGCGGCTGTTTTCAGAAGCAAAGACGACAAAGCCATAGTTGTCGTTGGACCAGGATGTGCGTAGCCCTGACTTTTCAATATCGCCGCCGCCCAAGTCTTGCTCACCAAGGCCAATGTCGCCAGCCATTGACCAGCCTTCTTTTTCAAAGGGGCTAAAAGTGTGGATGTTGATAAAGCCGGCAACGGCTTCGCCGGGCATGCTGGGCAAAATGGCTTTGTTGGCCTCAACCCGGCTGGTGATAACAGAGGGGAAACTGTCGAAACGGGGAATGCGGCCATTTTCTGCCCCCGGTAGATCAAGACCGTCGAAGGCAATGCTGGTGTAACGGAATGGCGCGCCTCGAAGGTTGATATAGCGAGCCTGACCTTGGTCCCGCTCAATGGCCAAGCCGGGTAGGCGGCCAAGTGAGTCTGCTAGATTCTGGTCTGGAAACCGGCCGATGGTATCGGCAGAAATAATATCAACGTAGTTATCGGCCAGTTTTTTTGCTTCAAAGGCGGCTTGTTGACTGTCTTTTATTGGCGCCGCGGTAACGGTGACAAATTCCATTTGTTTTTTCGGTGTGGCTGCTTCCTGTGCTTGCAGTAATAGTGGCGCTGATGCGGCCAGTGCTACCGCAGTAATTTGCTTAAATCGTCGCTGAAATTGCTTGTCCATGAGAGTCTCCTTTTTGGGACGGAAAAGGGCCCTTGATTCACTCTGCGGGAATTTGGGTTGCGGAGATTCTCGGAGTTGAAGATGTATTCTGTGTGACAAAGATGTCTTTCTCGGTGTTAGAGATGTCTCTAAGACGGTTTCAAATTTTTTCTGATTTTTTAAGTCATTAACTATCAATGACTTGGGGAGGTTTTTACGATAGTCAGATATTGGCGGCTGGGTTCGTGCTTTTTCTGGGTCATGCTTGATAGAGTGGGGTTTTTGTTTGGCAGATAAAGCAACGGAGGTCAGTCGTGGAGTTACAGGGATCTTGTTATTGCGAAGCGGTTCGGTTTTCGGTGGAGAGTCCCCACCCCTATCCGTATATGCATTGCTATTGCAATATTTGTCGCAAGACGGCGGGCGGTGGTGGTTTTGCCATTAATTTGGGGGCGGTTTACGTGTCACTTAAGGTAGACGGACAAGACGCGCTATCGGTGTTTAACACTGCTAGTGCGGGTAAGTCAGATAGTCCGGGGCAGCGACATTTTTGCCGTCACTGTGGCAGTGCACTTTGGGTCTGGGACCCTCGCTGGCCGGAGTTAGTCCACCCTTTTGCTTCTGCAATTGATACGCCTTTGCCTGCTGCACCGGAACGCTCGCATATTTTTATGGAAAGTAAGCCGGAGTGGGTGCCCGTGCCAACGGGGGATAATGATGAATGCTTTCTGCACTATGAGCCGGATATGAGTCTGGCGGCTTGGCACGAAGCGAGAGGGCTGGTGAGCAAATAATGACGCTCGTCATCATCATCGTTAATGCTAAGGCATCGCTGAATTAATCAGAGGCCCCAAGCTGAATATGTGGGGGAGCGGTGGCCAGTCGATATTTAAACCGAGCGGTGCTGGCATCGCGTTCAACGTCGAATAAATAGTCGCTGGCGAGTTCTTCGCCCAGTGCTGAGATCAATTCGTCTTTAAGTTTACTTCTGTTCTGGTCCAGTGTTTTTGCACGCAGCCCTTTCTCTTCCAGGTCATTAATGGCCTTGTGATGACCATTGTGGGAACGCATCAAATTAATGAGCTGGGTCGCGTGGTGTTGGTCGGCTCTATTAGACGGTGGATTGATAAACCAACCACCGGGATATTTTTCGGCGCAACGCAATTGGGCATACCAGAGGTAATAAATAAACGGTGTAGTGGAAAGCTGGATCGCAATACCATGTATTTCTACGTGACTGGTTTTGGTAAAGAACCGCAAATTGGGCTGATGAGTACTGCAATGCAGTGCTTGATCTGGCGCGTTTGGGTAATGCTTCAATGCAACGTTTAACCAGGCTAGCGCCGATTCATCCGTAAATGTGGTTTTGCCAATACAGTGAAGGGCATATTCAAGATCAGTAACATTGTGATCTACAAAGATGGCCAATGCGCGTTGCTGGAGCTGCGATAAGGACGGTATGGATCGGCTAATGGCTAAGGCCTTTTTTCTGGAGACCCCTTGGTCAATCAGGCGATTGAAAACCTGCTGAGATGGACGCGGCAAGGACGGTGCGATGATGGAGGCGATACCAAAGCTAATAAGACATAGCCCAAAAGGTAAGCCGAATAATATTGGCCAGTTTGCTTCGCAATTAAAACCCAGAGACAGTGATTCTTGTTGTCCTGTGGTATCGACGTCCCAGCTGATTTGCAGATATTTTTGTATTGGACCCGCGGGTGTAAAGGGCAGGCCGCGTATTTGTAATAGCTGAGCGCGGCAAAACTTGACCGGGCTGAGTGCTGACTGAATGGCTATTTTTTCTAGGTCTTTATCCAGTTTCTGCTGAAAGTAATGTGCTAGCCCACTCTGCTCAAGGCGGTTGACGCTTGCGCGCATTATTTTGTCAGGAAGAGAGGACTGCAAATTTTCATACAGCTGTTGGCTTAAGCGCTCGACAGAGATCCAATAACAGAGAATAGAGAGCAGCAGACTACAGGGCAAAAGTGCTATCACGAAAATAGTCGGCTTATTCATTACAACTTTCCCCTGCTAAGGGATGGAGCGGTTGCTTAAATAATGGTGACATCAGAGAAATCGCATTCAGTATCGCGCAGCTAATGTCGGGATTCTTTACGCCTTGATGCAGGAACCAGCTGCCTGAGGGGACGTTGTTGGCTAATAGGCTGAACTTCATATCAGCCTGGTCCAGGTTCAGGGCAAACATTTTGCTGGTGCTGATAATATCGACGTCGCCAATTAAAAAGGCTTTGTAGAGACTGGATGGCGTTGGGTAAAACCGTTTTTGTTCTGTTTTCAGTTTAATTCCCGCGTGGCGAAGCGCATTCATGGGTTGTAGAAAGTAGGTTTGGCTTTGCTGGTCTTTGGAGAAGCCAATGACTTTGTCGCTCAGGTAGGCTTGAGTTAACTCGACTTCTGATCCGCGGCTGAGCCAATAAAGTTGGTAATGGGGCGTATCAGCAATCACCCGGTAATAGTCCAGTGTCTCGGGAACAAGCCCGAGCACAATATGGCGCCGGTTCCAAAACAGCTCATAATGGGTGGTGAGGATATCTTGGGGTTGTAAAAAAGCCCGTGCTTGCCAGCTTATCTCTACGGATGAATATTCTGTGGCCAAGGCTTGGGACTGACAAAGGCTATCGGCTATTTCCAGCGCGTATATCGACGCCAAGGTTAGAATTCGAAAGGTTTTTTGGTTTTGATCTGCGCCGCTAATATCACATTGGTACGTTTGATAGTCACTTAAAGAAACCTCAGAAAGTGAGGGCTTGGCCAGCAGAACGCAGCCCAGAATGGGAATTGTGATCAGGGCGATGACAATAAAACAGTATGCTGAGTAATGCCTGATAAGTAAGGGAAGCTGCCACATAGGCCTGTTTGCTACATAAAACCGACATACTAAGTGTTTTAGTTGACGGTTTTATGACGAAAGCTAATTGCTTGCCGATGTTGGTTTTGGCCAAGATGTGGCTTTACATAAGTGCGAGACATAAGTTCGAGATATAAGTGCGGGGTTTATTGAGGCTGAGTGTTTTTTAGTCTCGAAAACTCATGTTGTGAGCCATGTTGATAGTGCCATCTTGCTCCAGCACACCGCATTTCGTTTGCTCAATGTTTTCAACTACCACGGTTGGTGTTTGAAACAGTGGCCGCCGAATAAATTTTAAGCGATAACCAAAGCCCTCAATCTCTGACAATGTGTTGCGTTGATTGATAGACAAGTGCTGGTTAGGGTCTGTCGGGATTGGAGGTAACCTGTCGCGTCGATTAATCATGATGAGTATAGCTCCGAGCATTGTTGCATTGCGTACTAAAAGAAAGATATCAGTACGGCGACGCTATATTTTCTCGTTAGATCTGTGGAGAGGCTATACGTAAATACCGTAATAGGAAATCAAGCGATTATAAAAAAGCATTTAAAGTAAGGACTTATGCGGGTCACTTATATTGCTTAGCTATTTTTTTGTTCTTTTTCTAGCGCTTTGACTAAGGCACTAAACTCTAGCCAAGTGGTGTCGTTTAAATTGGCCAGGTTTTTGTGGGCCTCCAATACGACCTTGGCTGTTTCTTGGTCTGATGGGTTTTGCTCAGGCAATGCCAGGTCCTCCACGGGCAAACTTGGGTCGCGGTTTATCAGTACAAACACCTTATCGAAAGCCATGCTTTGTAGAGTGCGGTTGATATCAGGATGAGTGGAGAATATAACGGTTTTATGGTGAAACTTGTCTGCAACGTGGTTGTTGATTCTGGCAAGCAGGCCAAGGCCGGTACTGTCTATGCTGCTGGCTTGTGTTAAGTCTATGAGTACCGAATTAATCACGGTATCGCTAAAAATTTCGTTTAGCAGCTCATTGAGCGGTGCGCATTCGGTATATCTGACCTCCCCCAAAAAGCGCAGTATCAAGCAGTGTTCTGTTTTGGCGTAGCGGATCATTCGAAGTTACCTCGTTACCAACAAAAAGGTGATGTCGTCGGGTTTGTTGCGCTGCTCGCTAAGGTGTTGGCGACCAATAAAATCAGATAAGTTACGGTTGCTGTGTTGCCAGCTATCTAAAAATGCGGCCTCTCGCTGTTCTAAGCTTGCGTCTTCCCCAAGCTCAAATATGCCATCGGAGCTGAGTAAAATGTGGGCGTTTTTGCTGAGTGCAATCTCGACATTAGGGTAGTTTGTATTTTGAAACAAACCCAGTGGTGGGCTTTGGTAGCCCTCATAGCGACAGGATGTTTTGTCACCAATAATCGCGTAGGGATAGTGTCCTGCGCTGGCATAACGCAGCTGAGATTGGCCGGTATGTATCACGCCATAAAATAGGGTCAGGTGTTTGTTTACACCGTCGTTACAGAATTGCGTATTTAGCTTTTCAAGTGTGGCGCTGGGGTTTAACAGTGTAGAGTCATTTTCTTGCAGGCAATCTTGTAAAAAACGACACATTGTATTTTTTAGCATAACGGTGACAAGCGCAGAGGGTATGCCGTGTCCCGACACGTCGGCCAAATAAAAGCCGATGTGATTATGGTCTATTGCGAAGTAGTCTATAAAATCGCCGCTCAGGGTGTTGGATGGAAAGAGCGCGTAGTGAAACTGAAATGAGGCGTAGGTTTGGCCCTGTTTGGGAAGTAGCTGAAACTGCAGTTCTTGCTCCGCGGTTTCGTCGGCACGCATGCGCAGTAGCGCTGAGGACAGGTTTTTGTTGGCGGCTTCCAGCTCCCGTTGATGGGCTTGATTCTCCGCCAGCAGGCGGGCGCGTTCCAGCGCGAGTTCAATGGAGTGTTCCAGTACTTCAAGGTCGGTGATGGGCTTGGTGACATAATCCCATGCCCCCAGTTTAAGGGCCTGGATAACATCGCTCATGTCGCCTTTGCCGGAGACGATAATCACCGGAATTTTAGGGTGGGCCGTAGCCAGCTGTTTCAGCAACTCCAAGCCCGTCATACCGGGCATATTGAGATCGCAAAGGATTAGATTGGGGAGTTGTGCTGCGCAACATGTCAGCGCCTGGGCCCCACCGCTAGCTTGGCTAACGACAAAACCACTTTGTTCAAACCAGACGGCAAGTGACGCTCTTACGGCCTCATCATCGTCGATAATTAACAAGCGGGCTTGGCCCTTGGGCATTGGCTGTTCCTGTCATTATTGTTGCGAATGGCGCCTGCTAAGCTGTGCCGAAACTCTGTGCAGCATGGCAATTGGCTGGGTCTTATTCAAGCACCCTTGTTTAGATACGCACATTTAATAAGCGATATCTAAGTGGCCATATCCAAACCAGTCTATTCAAGTACTATGTTTTGCGACCAGTGTGACCGCTATACTGAGGGTAGTGAACAGAAAAAGAGGCATTATGGCAACGCACAGTAAACCGATAGTTTGGAGCATCGCCGGTTCAGATTCTGGCGGTGGTGCCGGAATACAGGCTGACTTGGCTACATTTCATGATTTTGGCGTTCATGGCTGCACGGTTATCACTGCCATTACCGCACAAAACAGTTTTACGGTCGGCCATGTGTCAACGACACCTCGCCGCGCTTTGGCCGCGCAAATTAATGCACTGGATAGCGACTTACAGGCCGATGCGATAAAGCTGGGCATGCTGGGCGGTGTCGATGTTGTAAAAATGGTAGCAAAGTATCTGGAAGATTACCCCGGATTTGTCGTCTGTGATCCGGTGATGGTCTCGACCAGTGGTGGCGAGCTGATGGAATCGGGTGTGGCGGAGGTGCTGATTGAGCAGTTATTGCCCCGGGCCGATTTATTGACCCCGAATCTGAGTGAGGCAGAAGCACTGCTGAACCGGAAAATAGACGGTCTTGAGGAGGTGGAGCGAGCGGCGGCTGATATTGTTGCCTTGGGCGCCCGGTCGGTATTAATAACCGGCGGCCACCTCAGTGCTCGCAATAACCAGCGTCATGATTACTGGACCGACGGTCTCAATGGTTTTTGGCTCAGCGGCCAAAACATCGACACCCTCAATACCCATGGCACGGGTTGTACGCTGTCGTCGGCGATTGCGGCCTTGATGGCTCGGGACTTCGATTTGAAAGATGCACTGGTGTTGGCTAAGGCTTACGTCAGCCAGGGTTTGCGGATGTCGGTCCAGTTGGGCGGTGGCCCTGGTCCGGTTGCGCATGTGGGTTGGCCCCAGCGGTTGGCGGATTTTCCCGGTGTCAGCCGACGTTTGCCCGCGGCGGGAAAGGTGTTGGCATTTCCCGCTTGTGATGGACCGCTAGGTTTGTACCCGGTAGTAGACAGCGCGGAATGGATAGCTCGCTTGTTGAAATGCGGTGTTAAAACCATCCAGTTGCGGGTCAAGGAAGTAAGCGGTTCTGATTTGGAGAAAGAAATTACTGAGGCCGTTGCGCTAGGCCAGCAATACAACGCCAGGGTTTTTATTAATGACTATTGGCAGCAGGCGGTGGCGGCGGGCGCTTATGGTGTCCATCTTGGTCAGGAGGATCTAGACGGCACTGATCTCCATGCCATCGCGGAGGCGGGCTTGCGCTTAGGTGTGAGTACCCATAGTTATCATGAAGTGGCGAGAGCTCACGGCATTCGCCCCAGCTATATTGCCATTGGCCCGATTTATCCAACTACCAGCAAGCAGATGCCCTTTAGCCCCCAGGGCGTGGCAAAGTTGCAGCGCTGGGTAAATATCTTGGCACCGCACTACACCTTGACTGCCATTGGCGGCATTGATGTTAAGCGGGCAGACGCGGTATTGGCTACGGGTGTGGGCAGTGCCGCGATGATCAGCGCGATAACCCAGGCGGAGGATCCAGAAGCTGTTGTGGCAAGCTTGCTGGCGTTGCATGAGCATCATCAGCAGTGAGGCTACTGGCCCTTGCCGTGGCGCTATTAATGAGCGCCCAAGCCTTGGCGGCCGGGCCTGCTATTGTAGTGCGTGGACTATTTAAAAACGCGGTGCTGCTGGAGGTTGATGGCGAACAGCGTTTTATAAAGGTGGGTGACACTGATGGCCACGGTATTACGCTCCTCAGTGCAGACAGTAAACAGGCGATTGTTGAAATGGATGGTCAGCGTGAAGTCTTAACATTGAATGCCCGGGTGGGTGGTCGCTACTCAGCGCCTGTGGCGCATTCTGTTACCTTGCATCGCAATTTGCGTAAGGAGTATCGGGCAGCAGTGCAGATTAATGGTCGAAGTATGGAAGCGATAGTCGATACTGGCGCAAATCTAGTGGCGCTGAGTGGCCGCCATGCCGAGGCCCTGGGCCTGGATTATAAAGCGGGGCGACCAACGGTAGTGGCAACTGCATCCGGACATGTGAAGGGATTTCTGTTAAGTCTGGATAAGCTGGCAATGGCCGGTATTATTCGTCATCACGTACCTGCGGTGGTAGTGGAGGGAGGTTTTCCCAAGGATGTGTTGCTGGGGATGAGTTTCTTGGAGCAACTGAATATGCGCGAAGAAGAAAACATTCTCACCTTGAGTCCTCGCTATTAAAGCGCGGCAATAGTCGCCTGATGGCAGCGGTGCTGATAAAATGCGCGACCGGTTTATTTTGGAGAAGCCCGTGGCGGTACGGTTTGTAGAATCCTCAAAGCTCCCCACCCCTTGGGGGATATTTGATATCCACGGATTTGAGGATGTAGAAAATAGCAAAGAGCATGTAGTGCTTACCCTGGGTGACGTGGGTAGTGGCGAGCCTGTATTGGCGCGGGTGCATTCTGAGTGCCTTACGGGTGATTCACTGTTTAGTATGCGCTGTGATTGTGGCTCGCAGCTGCGTGGTGCCTTGGAACGGATTGCTGAAGAAGGGCGCGGTGCGCTGTTTTATTTGCGTCAAGAAGGTCGGGGTATTGGCCTGCTGAATAAAATTCGTGCGTATAAACTCCAAGATGCCGGGGCGGATACCGTAGAGGCCAACGAGCGTTTAGGCTTTGGCGCGGATATGCGGGATTACAGCCTACTTAAAACCATGTGCGAAGAGCTGGCCATTAGCAAAGTGCGGTTGATGACCAATAACCCCCGCAAAATCAATGCGCTGACGGATCAGGGGATTGAGGTGGTTGAGCGCTTGCCGCTGCAGACCGGGCAAAACCCGCATAATGCTAAATATCTAGCCACCAAATCCGGCAAGCTGGGTCATCTGTTTTAAACTCCCCCGACTTAAATCATCCCGAACGGCTTTGACTATGCCAAGGCCGTATGCGGGACCGGGGTACCTTGCGATGCCGGTATGACGCCGGTTTCCTGCAATTGTTGGTATATCGCGAGTAAATGAGCGTCATAGCTTTTTACTGCTTGCCAGGGTGAGACGCGATAGTCGTTAAACCGGGCAATATCCCAGCTCTGCAATAAGCCCATTTGCTGCAAGTGAGCCAATGCGGCGCCGTGGGTTGGAGTAGCTTGAGCTTGTTCGGGGCGCAAACTGATCACAGGCTTATTCATGCTGACCGCTTCCGATACCATGCTCAAGCTGTCTTCAGTACAGAATATGCGCTCGCCACGGCCGAGCAAGGCTTTAATGTTTGGTCCCTGGTCGTCGTTCACGTCAACAAACTGCTGGCAATGCTTTGGGCTCAGGTGGCTCAACAATATCTTGCCCACTTCTATCCCGCTGCGTCTGGAATTGCTGATTAACCAGCGAATGCCGTAGCGTTTGGCGATAGCTTCTGCGGCTTGAGCCAATTGATGCCAGTCGCTGGTCGTGTATTGATAGCCGCTACCGGTTCCGCCTATTAACAGTGTCCATAAACGACGGTTTACGCCAGCGAATGCTTTTTCCGCTTCACGTCGGCAGTGTTCAACTTGTATCCGATTGAGAACGATGGTGGAAGCAATCGCGCGGGGGTTGCCTTCTTCGCCTTGCAAGGTGAGATGCGCTGAGATGCGTTCTTTGGGAATGTGGTAGCGGTTACCGATTACAATATTGGGAATGCCCCAATACTCGCTGAGGGCAATATTGAGGGCGAGCACGTCGCCGCCAAAGGAAATCAGCAAATCCGGACGTGAAGGAAATGGGCGTTTGCGTCGATAGGCCAGTGGCAGTAACGACAGCAGCGGTTTGTGGGTTGAGGTTGAGCAGCTTCGCAGTGGCCGATTAAGCAGTTTTAAGCGGGGGCTAAATTGCGCTTTTTCGACAAAAACCTGGCGATTTTCGCTAAAGCGGTTGATTAGCTGCGCTAAACCAAGAGATTGGCTCAGGTGTCCGGCTTTGCCGTCGTAAAGAACAAGAATTCGCAGTGGTGACATGGGCGGCTTTCAACTCGTTTGGCATGAGATTGAAAGCCTAGGGTGGGCGCGTGACAGCAAGATCACGCCATTTTGACAGCGAGATAAAAGTTATACGACAAGCCTGTGAAACGGCGGCGGGCGGTACATTAGTTTATTGAGCTGAGGGGTGGCGCCAGCGCGAGCTGTTCAAGCTTGGTTTGAATGCTGGCGAGAATGCCAGGGCGATCCAGTCCTACTGCGCTTAACATGAGATTGTGTTTGCCGTGATCAATAAAGGCATCGGGCAGGCCTAAATGGAGAATGGGCAAGCAGTAACCGGCTTGTTGCAGGTATTCTGCCACTGCGCTACCGGCTCCACCGGCAATGGCATTTTCTTCTACTGTGACGATGAGATCGTGGCTTTGCGCCAGCGAATCGATCAGCGCAGTATCCAGCGGTTTTACAAAGCGCATATCCGCCACGCTGGCATCCAGTGTTTCAGCGGCTTCCGTGGCTGCGCTGAGGAGGGTGCCAAAGCAGAGAATGGCGGTGGTTTTACCCTCTCGACGCAATACGCCTTTGCCGATTTCCACGGCTGTCATGTCTTCTATCATGGCCACGCCTGGACCGGTGCCGCGGGGATAGCGAACGGCGGCTGGGCCGGGGTAGGCATACGCAGTATGCAGCAGTTGCCGGGTTTCATTTTCATCTGAGGGCGCGGCAATCACCATATTGGGAATACAGCGTAGAAAACTTAAGTCAAAGGCACCGGCGTGGGTGGGACCGTCTTCGCCGACGAGTCCTGCGCGGTCAATGCCGAAGGTGACATCGAGGTTTTGCAGAGCGATATCGTGGATTAACTGGTCATAGGCGCGCTGCAAAAAGGTCGAGTAAATGGCCACAACTGGCTTTAGACCGTCGCAGGCCATGCCTGCAGCCAGTGTCAGGGCGTGTTGCTCGGCGATGGCGACATCATAAAACCGGTCTGGGAAGCGCTCAGAAAACGCTAACATCCCCGAACCTTCGCACATGGCTGGTGTAATACCCACCAACGATGGACACTGCTCAGCTTGGTCGCAAAGCCATTTGCCAAACACATCTTGATACTTGGGGGTACTGGGTTTTTTGCCGTTGCTGGTTTTGGGCTCGATTTTAGAAATGGCGTGAAAGCCGACTGGATCTTGTTCGGCGGGCTCAAAGCCTTTGCCCTTTTGGGTCATGATATGCAACATCTGGGGGCCTTTTAGCTCACGCAGATTGCGTAGCGTCGGCACCAGAATATCCAGGTCGTTGCCGTCTATTGGTCCTATATAGTTGAAACCCAGCTCTTCAAACAAGGTCGCTGGTGACACCATGCCCTTCATATATTCTTCCAGCCGCGCCGCGATATTGGTGGCGGGGCCGGGAATTTTGCGCAGCACACTTTTACCGCTGCTGCGTATTTGGTTGTAGGTTTTGGAGGCCCACATTTTGGAAAAATAGGTGTTGAGGCCGCCAGTGTTTTTGGAAATCGACATTTGGTTGTCGTTGAGTACCACCAGCATATTGGCGCCGGTGTGGGTGGCGTGAGTAATGGCCTCAAAGGCCATGCCCGCCGTCATGGCACCATCACCAATAATGGCAACGGCATGGCGGTCAATACCTTGCTGGCGGGCGGCAATGGCCATACCCAGCGCGGCGCTGATGCTGGTGCTGGAATGACCGACGCCAAAGGTGTCGTATTCGCTCTCTTCCCGTTTGGGAAAACCTGCCAAACCGCTGGGTTTGCGCATGGTGTTCATACGCTCGCGGCGGCCAGTCAGAATTTTGTGGGGATAGCATTGGTGGCCCACATCCCAGACAAGGCGGTCTTCTGGAGTGTTGTAGATATAGTGCAGGGCAATGGTTAACTCGACCACGCCAAGTCCGGCACCAAAGTGGCCGCCGGTCTGGCCCACAGTGTAGAGCAGGAACTCCCGCAGCTCCCGAGAGAGCTGGGCGAGCTCGGTCTCTTCCAGCTCCCGAAGCTGGCTGGGACTGTCAATTGTGTCCAGTAACGGTGTGGCTGGACGCTCTAAGGGGATTTCCCGAAACATTGATGCTAAAACCTGATGTCTTTAAAGGGCCGAATTGTAAACGAATTTACCTGCATTACCCATTTTTGATGTTAATGCTCGGTATACCGCATTTGCTTCATTGCTGCGCTCGGCCATCGACGCAGCGGCGGTATGAATGGTTTTGAACCGTCACGCTCATGGCCCGTATATCAAGGGTAGCTCAATGCGTGGATTGTGCATCTGCTGTGCTGAACGCGAACGGTGATGGGAACTCAGTGCTGCCGGGTAACAATGTAGTCGGCAAGCCCTCGCAGTGTATCTGCTTGGGGGCCAAAATTAACCAGTGCGTCTAAGGATTGTTGGTGCAAGGTTTTGGCGAGATCTCGCGCACCCTCTAGCCCCAGTAGCGAGGGGTAGGTCGGTTTGTTCAGTGCCAGGTCTGCGCCCTGGGTTTTACCCAGGGTTTCGGTGTTGCTTTCAATATCGAGAATGTCGTCTTGGACTTGAAATGCCAAGCCTATTGCCTTGCCGTAATCATCCAGGGCTTGGCGTTGGTGCTCATTGGCATCACTCCAGTGGGCCGCCATGGCAATGGCGCCGCGGATTAACGCGCCGGTTTTGAGTTGATGCATGCATTGCAGGGTGGCCAAGTCCAGTTGCTTGTCTACCGATGCCAAGTCTATCGCTTGTCCGCCTACCATCCCTCTGGCGCCTGCAGCACTTGCCAGCTCTTTGATAATCTCGAGAGTGGTTTGCGGCTTGGTTGCAGACAGTGTTGTCAGTAGTTCAAATGCACGGCTCTGTAGGGCATCGCCCACTAAAATAGCAGTCGCTTCGTCGAAGGCGATATGACAGGTGGGTTTGCCCCGGCGTAATACATCGTTGTCCATGGCCGGAAGGTCATCGTGCACGAGTGAGTAGGCGTGAAGCATTTCTACCGCTCCGGCAACGCGATCTAAATCCTCGCTATCGGTCTGGCCTAAAGCCTGGGCCGTAGCGTAGACCAGTGTGGCTCTAACTCGTTTGCCGCCATTGGTGAGACTGTATAAACAGGCGTCAAAGGTTCTTTGAAGATGGGCTTGGGCATCGCCGTATTCGCTCTGGACTTGCCCCAGTAATTCGGGTAAGCGTTGGTCGATACGATCTTTACAGCATTGCAGGTAAGCGAAAAAATCTTGATCCATTGTTAGCTGTCCAGATCCAGTTCTTGGCTGAGAATTTCGCCATTTTTCTCGGTGAGCACTTTCACTTTTTGTTCGGCATCGGCCAATGCTTGCTGGCAGTCACGGCTGAGCTGCATGCCTTTTTCAAAGGCTTTGAGTGAGTCTTCCAATGTCAGATCGCCGGATTCCATTCCCTGAACCAGTTTTTCCAGCTCGGTGACGGCGTTTTCAAAATTGATGGTTTTTGCCTTGGGCATGGGCATCTCCTGGGCCGGTTTTCGCTTATTTGCTGTAACTACACTGCTCTTGCTGCGCTTAGATTGACGCGCTTTTAATCATCACAGTGATTATCTCATCAGTGTGAGCAGGCTCGACGTGTTTGAGCGAGCCGCTATTCTATCAGTACCGGTGGGCCTGTGGGCGCAGTTGTGGTTCCTTCCGGTTGACTATTGTATGCTGCTTGGCCGTAATGAGGCGGTGAAATGGGATATCAACAGGTTTTAGAATTTTGGTTTGCGGAGTTGACCCCCGCAGACTGGTGGCGAAAAGACGCCGAGATAGATCGAACCATACAACAGCGTTTTTCTGCGTTGCACCGGGCAGCTTGTGCCGGGGAGTGTTACTCTTGGCGACATTCAGCTAAGGGCCGATTGGCTGAGATTATTGTGTTGGATCAGTTTTCCCGGAATATTTTTCGGGATTCTGCCGCAGCCTTTGCGGCCGACGGTCAGGCGTTGGTTTTGGCGCAAGAGGCGTTGCGAGTTCAAGCTGATAAAGAGCTAGAGGTGTCGCTACGGGCGTTTATGTATATGCCTTATATGCATAGCGAGTCCTTGGCCATCCAGCGGGCGTCGCTGAAATTGTTCGAAGATTTAGCTCAGGATAATAACTTACAGTTCGCCATTGCCCATTATGGGATTATTGAGCGGTTTGGCCGCTATCCCCATCGCAATGCTATTTTGGGGCGTGTCTCCAGTCCGGAAGAATTAGCGTTTTTACAGCAGCCGGGTTCATCGTTTTAAGCAACAGGAATTATTGTCATGACGTTTGTAAAATCTGCCCGCCAAGCCGGCTTAATTATGATGGCGGCATTTATGTTCAGTGGGGCGGTGTGGGCTGAGTGTGGCTTTCCCAATAGTGACCGTGGTCAGGCACCAGACTGGCTCTGCGGTGAGCCAGCGTTTGAGAACACAGATTTTCTGTTTATTGGTGACAAGAGCCGTTTGCCGTCTATCTCGTTACAGAGTCGCTTAGCGGGTAAAGAGGCGATGGCTGGGGTAGTCGAAAAGTTACTCAACTTTGTCGCCAAAGATTTGCAGTCTCACCTTGGCAGCGAGGTCGCGTTGGACCTGGAGATGCCCAACTCACGAGATTGGAAACGGGTGGCGCGTTTTAAAGGTATTAAAGTGGTGGATAAAACCACTAGCCCGGTTCGGCATTTGTACGTGCTGGCGGGTGTGCCCAGCGAGCAGCGGGGTGAGCTGCTGAAACAGGCAAAAGTAGAGCTGTTAAAAACCAACCGTGGTCGTTTGAAAAAATCGTTGGACGAAAATCAGTGGCAGGCAGTGCAAAGCTGGAGCAAAAGCGGCGAATAATCGCCGCCGGGCTCGCTTCTGTCAGCTTAACTGACAGATAAATCTGAAGTGCATTGTGGGCAGCGTGTTGCTGCAATCGGAATGCTGGTCACGCAATAAGGGCAGTCTTTGGTAGTGGGTGCGGCTGGGACGGCTTCTTCTTTCTTTTCTTGCTCTCTTAGCCGGTTAATGCCCTTTACTAATAAAAAGACAGCAAATGCGACAATAATAAAACTGATTACTGAGTTAAGAAACAGGCCGTAGTTTATCGTTACTGCCCCTGCAGCCTTGGCGTCTGCCACGGTCAGATAGGGCATAGGAGTGGTGCCTTCGCTTATCACCAGCATCAGGTTGGCAAAGTCGACCCCGCCCAGTGCCAGCCCGATAGGCGGCATAATCACATCGGCGACTAAGCTTTTTACGATGGTGCTAAAGGCGCCGCCAATGATAATGCCAACGGCCATGTCAACAACATTGCCACGTACGGCAAACTTCTTAAACTCTTCGAGCATGATGGCATCTCTGGGTAAGCGTGGCTTTTAAGATAACCATTTTATAGAAGCTTGTCTTCTCCCATTGAGGTAGGCAGTGACTTTTGTTGGGAGTATCTTGTGGTAGCGAAATCGTGTCGCACACGTTTGCGTGCTATTCATTTGGTGAAAGTGAGTGGCGGTAAGACGTATTCTGAGTGGGGTAATTACCCTAAAAACAATAAAAGCAAAAGGAGGTGAAATGTCTGAAATTGCATTAATCACGGGTGCTTCCGCTGGCATCGGTAAGGCTTTTGCGCTGCAATTGGCGCCACGATGTAAGGCGATGATTTTGGTTTCTAGAGATGCTAGCAAGCTCAATGTCTTGGCCCAACAGCTACAAGATTTGGGGGTGCGCTGCGTTTGTATCGCCGGAGATCTTACTGACCCGCTGCTGGTGAGCGAGGTGGTGGAGGCCATTCGCCAACAAGGCCCCGTGTCTATTTTGGTGAACAATGCGGGTTTTTCTACCCACGGTTTGTTTGCCGAGTCAGATATCGACGCCCAGCAAAAAATGGTCAATCTGCATTGTAATACCAGTTTGGCACTGTGTCGGGCGGTATTGCCTTATATGCGGCAAATGGGTCGGGGCCAGATTATCAACGTGGCGTCGCTGGGCAGTTTTTTCCCGATGAAAAAGACAGTGGTTTACGGCGCGAGCAAAGCTTTTTTGGTGGCGTATTCCCAGGGCTTGGCTGCCGAGATGCAGCGAGAGGGAATTCGCGTGCAGTGTCTTTGCCCGGGTTATACCCATACCGAATTTCACGACCGGGCGGAATTATCGAATTTTGATAAAACGGCAGTGCCGGATAGCTTGTGGTCCAGTAGCGAACAGGTTGTGGCGGAAAGTTTGCGGGCGTTGGACCAAGGTGGCAACGTCGTGACGCTTATTCCGGGTGAAAGCAATGTAGCCAGCGCCCGGTCTGCTATCGCAGGCTTTTCTGAGCAGCTGGCTTGAGCTTGCTGGAGTCCGACGGAACGACTTAGTACTCGATCACAATTTTACCAAAGTGCGCGCCGCTGGCTTGGTATTCAAAGGCCTCGGCGAGTTGTTCAAATGCAAAACTGCGGTCGATAACGGGCTTTAGCCCTGTCGCTTCAATGGCTTTCACCATATCTTTTTGCATTTGGCCGCTGCCCACGGCAATACCGTTGAGTTTCAACTGCTTGAAAAAAATGGTGGGCAGGGCGAGGTTGACTTCGCGACCACCGAGAATACCGATTAAATTGATATTGCCTCCCACTTTAGCTGCCGCAATCGATTGGTGGAGGGTGGCCGCGCCCCCGGCATCAATAACGTGGTCAACGCCGCCCTGTGAGAGACGATGAACCGTTTCGCCCCACTCCGGGTCGGTTTTGTAGTTAATAATCTCATCGGCACCCAAGGCTTTTAATTTCGACATTTTGTCTTCAGACGAAGTGGTGGCATACACATAGGCACCACTGGCTTTGGCAATCTGTAAAGAAAATATCGATAAACCGCCGGTCCCTTCAACCAGCACACTGTCGCCAGCTTTTATCTTGCTTTCTACTACCAACGCACGCCATGCGGTTAATGCTGCACAGGGCAGGGTGGCGGCTTCGGCAAAGCTGTAGTTTTCGGGCATAGCTGTGAGCGCCCCAGCGGGCAAACAGCTGACATCGACCGCAAAGCCATCGACGCTATCGCCAGCAATATCGGCGAGCCGTTTGGCGGTGGCTGCGCCTTCTTGCCAGTGTGGGAAAAAGGTGGATAACACTTTGTCGCCAACTTGCCATTGGCTGACGCCCTCACCAACCGCAATAATTTCGCCGGCACCATCTGACATGGGAATGCGGCCATCTTCAGCGGGGATGGCACCGATGACTACCGCGTAGTCGTGGAAGTTCAAAGAGCTGGCTTTCCAATTGACCAACACTTCTCCCGGGCCTGCGGTGGGTTCTGGGCGTTGGCTTAGGGATAGGGCGCTAAGGCCGCCAGGTGCTTTCACTTCGATAACACGCATAGATTCTCCAATTGGTTTTAGCTTGAAACAAAGAGGTGGATTTATAGCGGAGTCAGTTGACGATCCCGCTCTAGCTGCACGCAGAAAAAATCTTCTGCCATCAGCAAATTGCCCGCATAGACTGTTTGGGCTTCTGTTCTTAAGTCATCAATACTGCGTTGATGTTCAGGATGACGTACAGTTTTTTGGTAGCGCTGGCTAAAGTGGGTGAGGATTAAATGCTGCAAGCTGGCTTCTTCCGCCGCTTTAGCCACCATTGCTGCGGTGCTGTGCATATATTGCGGTCCGACCTTGGCGAGCACATCTTCGGTGAAGGTTGCCTCGTGCACCAACAGGTCCGCTTCGCGCAAGGCGTCGTTTAACAGAGCGGGTTGATCGTTGTCGCCGCCAATAATCACCCGGCGAGGTTGCCACGCGGGGCTGCGTACCTCGTCTGCCAATACCTGCCGACCATCGTCTAGTGTGACATCGTTGCCTTGCTGTAGCTGATGCCACAGCGGGCCCTGTGGCACGGCGTGTTGCTGCAAGGCGTCTTCGTTTAGTTTGTAGTGGGGTAACTCACTAAACTGGTAGGCAAAACAGGGGACGCGATGTGACAAGGCCAGCGCTGAAACCTGAAATTGACCATCTTGCCAACAAAAGTCAGGTTGATCACTGCGAATAAATTCCAAGGGAAAGCGCAGCTCCCGAATATCGGTATGCTCAAATACGCTGCGAACAAATTGCTCCACCCCGTCGGGAGCGCAAACCGTAAGAGGTGCCTTGCGGCCATGCATATTGGCACTGGCAATCAGTCCCGGCAGGCCGTAGCAGTGGTCGCCGTGAACATGGGTGATAAAAATGGCCCGTAATCTGACCGAGGAATATCGGCTTTGCAGCAGCTGGTGTTGGGTGCCTTCGCCGCAATCTACCAAATACCAGTCACGGCTGTCTTCATTGGCCAAGGCCAATGCGGTGACATTTCGATGAGCGGTAGGGCTCCCAGCGCTGGTACCAAGAAAAGTGAGTCGCATAAGCCTAGTGTAAGCCAGTCGTATAAAACGCGGTAGCGTATCTTTTATCTCGACCACGTATTTTTGCTGGCTTGTGATGGCAGTCAGTGCTCAATACTATGGTCCTGTCCCTTTATCACCGGCACTTAAACCCTGTTTGGAGTATCCGATGGCGGAAGCCGAAACTGAGCATTACACACTGGCAAAAGACAATACCGACCTGGCTCATATTCCGGGTTCGTTTGGCCCGCCAATAATCGGCCACACTATTGCATTGGTGCGGGACCTTCACGGCACCATAAGCAAACAACAGCAGCAGTATGGCGCAGTGTCACGGTTTGGTCTGGCTGGTTTTAAAGGGGTTTTGTTGTTGGGCCCGGATTTGTCGCAGGAGGTTTTACGTGACCCCCAGCGTAATTTTTCGGCAGAGATGGGTTATCGGCGCTCTCTGGGGCGCTATTATTTGGGTTCATTGTTACTGCGCGATGGAGAGGAGCACCGGTTTCAGCGGCGTATGATGCAAACTGCCTTTAAGGCCGAGGCCATGCGGGGCTATGCTGAACGCATGGGGGCCATGATGGCCTCGGCAATTGATAGCTGGCGGTATACGCCAGAAATGAAGGGCTTTCCCGCGATTAAAGATATTCTGCTGGACAGTGCAGCACAGATTTTTGTGGGTGTGGACCCCGGTGAAGCCGCAGCAAAAAACATGAATCGCGCTTTTACCGATGTGGCCAATGGCATGCTTGGCATTATCCTCAAGGAGCTTCCTGGAACCCGCCATGCCAAGGCCAAAAAGCAGGAGCGGTTTCTGCAGTCGTTTTTTAATCATTTAATTGATGAGCGCCGTCAGGGAAGCGCGTCGGATGTTTTCAGTTACCTTTGTCGAGAGCGAACTGAAGACGGGGCCTTCTTTGCAAAGGCTGATATCAGTGTGCAGATGAGTTTTCTGCTCTTTGCCGCCCACGACACCACCACAAGCGCACTAAGCCACTTGCTGTATTACCTCGGTCAGGATATGGAAACTCAACAGCGGCTGAGGGATGAAGTGATGGCGCTGGATAAGTCGCTGCTGGAATACAGCGATTTAGAAAAAATGCCCCTCGCTGAAGTGGCGCTGAAAGAGGCATTACGGCTGCACCCCTCGGTGATGATGATGCAGCGTCGAAGCATTAAAGCCTGTGAACTGGGTGGTTATCACATTCCTGAAAATACCCTGATTTTTCTCGCCCCTCAGCATACCCACCGCATGGCGGATTATTGGGATGCCCCTGACAAATTTGATTTAGATCGCTGGTTGGCACCAAGAGAAGAACATAAACGTCACAGTTTTAGTTTTGTTGGCTTTGGCGGTGGTGTTCATAAATGTATAGGTATGCACTTTGCGCTGATGCAGAGCAAAATATTTCTGCACCAGTTTTTGCGGCGTTATCGATTTAAGCTGGCGGATAATTTCAGCAGCAAAATGCAAACGGTGCCGCTGCCCAAGCCGGTGGATAATCTGCCGGTGGTCTTGGTGCCGATCAAGGCGGTTTAGCGTCCTTGGTACTCTAGCTCCCATGTACCTTGGTCGTTGTCGCCCAGTATTTGGGCAAGCAAGGGCAGCGCTTCGTTTAATTGCTCGGCTAGCCTCCAAGGTGGATTAATGACAAACATGGCGCTGCCATACATTCCCGATTCCGGATTATCGGAATTTGTCACTTCAAGGCTGCAGTGGAGCCAGTTGTCGGCCGCCAGGCCTTTCAATTTTTCGGCCAGTGATTGGGATTCTTCCCGTGCTAGTAGCGGATACCACAGCGCGTAAACGCCGCTGCTGAAGCGCTTCAGGCATGTTTTCAAACTGGCAACGGCGGTTTGATAATCGGTTTTGACCTCAAAGGGGGGATCCATCAACAACATGGCCCGGCGGCTGGGCGGCGGCAGCAGGGCCTTGATACCGGTAAAACCATCGGCCTGTTGAATGTTGGCTCGTCGATAAAAGCGTTGTTGCAGGGCTTTGTAGTCGGCGGGGTGCAACTCAAACAGTTGAGCCCGGTCCTGGGGGCGCAGCATTGCTAGCGCAATCGCGGGGGAGCCGGGGTAGCCCAGGGGTTGATTACGGCGACACAGTTCAACGACGTCCAGGTAGCGTTGCAGGCTGGCCGGGAGAGCAGTTTGCGCTTGCAGGCGTGTAATGCCGGTGTCGAATTCTCGGTTTTTTGCGGCAAAGGCATCGTCGAAGGCGTAGTAACCTGCTCCCGCATGGGTATCGATGTAGCTGATTCCCGTCTCTTTGCTAAGCATATGGTCCAAGCTTAATACCTGAACCAAATGTTTAAGCACGTCGGCATGATTGCCAGCGTGAAAACCGTGTCGGTAGCTGAGCATGTATCAGCGTCTCGCTGCTATTGATCTAGTCTATGAGCTTAGTTGTGGTATGACACGCAGGTATTTACTTCTTCAGCTGCCCCCAGAATAACGGGCACTCGCTGATGGATGTTGTCTGGCTGAATGTCCAAAATTTTGCCTTCGGGTGTCCAAATCTCGCCGCCTGCTTGTTCCACTAAAAAGCCCATCGGGTTGGCCTCATACATCAAGCGGAGCTTGCCTGCCTGCTCGGGTTTACGGGCATCCCATGGGTAGGTGAATAAACCGCCGCGACACAGAATGCGGTGTACATCTGCCACCATGGCCGCGACCCAACGCATATTGTAATTCTTGCCCCGAGGGCCTTCTTTGCCCGCCATTAACTCGCTGATGTAGCGCTGCATGGCCGGGTCCCAGTGGCGTTGGTTGGACATGTTCACCGAAAACTCAGCGGTTTCTTTGGGGATGTTGATTTGATCATCGGTGAGCAGGTAAGTGCCGGTGTCCGGGTCGAGGGTAAACATGGCCACGCCGTTGCCGGTGCTGATAACCAACATGGCAGAGGGGCCGTAGAGCACGTATCCCGCCGCTTTTTGATGGCGCCCAGCTTGTAAGAACTCGCTCTCGGTTACCGGGCCATCAGCGTCGCTGCTTAGCACGGAAAAGATAGTGCCGACCATGCTGTTGATGTCGATATTAGAAGAGCCATCCAAGGGGTCGAAGGTAACCAGAAACTTACCGTCCAAGTTACAGGCTACCACGGCGGTTTCTTCTTCAGAGGCCAAGCCGCGCACCGCAGAGAGCGTTGCCAGGTCGTTTTTAATTAAGTCGTTGGCAATAACATCCAGCTTCTTTTGATCTTCACCCTGTACATTTTCCGCACCTGCGGCACCCAGTACACCGGCCAAAGCGCCCTTGGCAAGGGCTTTGCTGATATTAATGCTGGTGTCGGCTAGGCCGAGCAGTACGCTTTGAAGGTCGGCAGCGGTATTTTGCTGGTTTAGGTAATCGGCAAGGCTGGGATACTTCATTAAGGACGTTCCGTGTGGCGAGGAGAAAACCCCATTATGCCATTGGCGGCAAATTGGTGACAGTCGCTTTGCAAGGACCGCTAGAATGGCCTACGTTTAATGGTGGTTACATTACTTCAAACGACGAGAGGGACCTTGTCATGAGAACTGTCATTACTGCGTTACTTATAGGTGTTATCTTAATATCCCAGTCACAGGCGGCCAGCTGGAAGAGTTGCAAAAAACGCAAGCAGGAGGCTGTGCGCTTGGAGCAGGCGCTGGGCAAAGGCAAAAAACTCAAGGGCTATAAAAGTGGGGCGGCGATGAAAAAGGCCCGCCGTAACCATGAGCAATGGCTCTGGAAAAACTGCCGTTATTACTCCAGTCGTTTACGAGACTTGGAGCAAGAGTTAATGTGAAAAAAACGCCGCGGTTTGCTTGAAAGCTGCGGCAGGTGTTGATGGGGTCAAACTGAAGGCAGAAGGAGAATAGAATGCGATTTTTGACAGGCTTGGCATTATTAGCAACGGTTTTTGTGTCTATGGCCCACGCCGGGGTGAAAGAACAAACCGTTACGTTGCCAAATAACTTAGGTTCTGGTGTGGTTTATCAAAGCGATAAGAAAGCCCAGCAAGGCCCTGCCGTCGTGGTGGTTCACGAATGGTGGGGCTTAAATGATTACGCCCGCAGCCGGGCTAAAATGCTGGCAGAGGCAGGTTATACCGCCATTGCGGTGGATATGTATGGCACCGGTAAAATCGCGGATCACCCCAAAGACGCCACTGCCTTTATGAATGCGGCGCTGGCCGAGCCCGAAAAAATGAACGCTCGTTTTGATGCCGCGATGGCTATTTTGGCGAAGCAGCCCGGTGTGAATAAAGACAAGCTCTATGCCATTGGTTACTGCTTTGGCGGTGGTGTGGTATTGAATCAGGCTCGCCGGGGATTGGATTTGGCAGGGGTGGCCAGTTTTCATGGTGCCTTGGCAACCAAGACTCGCGCGACGCCGGGTACGGTAAAAGCCGAAATACTGGTGGCCACTGGTGGTGCTGATCCTATGGTGCCAGCCAAGCAAGTGGCGGCGCTCACCGGTGAAATGGCCTCGGCGGGGGTCAAGTTGACGGTATTAAACTTCCCTGACGCTAAGCATAGTTTTACCAACCCGGGGTCGACCGCAGTGGGTAAGAAATACGATATGCCGCTGGCTTACAATGAGGCTGCCGATAAAGAAAGTTGGGCTGCCCTGATGCAGATGCTGGCAAAATAAGCGCGTTCATCGCTGCCGGCGATGGTTTAAGAGGCACAAATAATCGGGCGACTTAATGTCGCCCTTTGTTTTTATGGCATCTGTGTAACACTTTTATCATTGTAATATTGCTAGGGGGAGATACATGGCTAAGGCCTACCGAGTCGCAAAAAGTCCTGTGCACGGCAAAGGCCTTTTTGCGACAAAGAAAATTGCTGGTGGTGAGTTGTTGGGTTATTGCAAAACCCGGAAGACAAAGGAAGCGGGTCTGCATACTCTGACCTTGGAAGACGGCCGTTTATTTGATGTGACCTGCTCGCTCAAATATATCAATCACTCTAAAAAACCGAATGTCAGCTACTACGACGATTTCTCGGTAGTGGCACTGCGCAACATCAAGCCGGGTGACGAGTTGCTTCACGACTATGGCGATGAATGGGAATAGCGCTTTGTCGGCTATCTCTCTAAAGCAGTTTTACCGCTCCCACCGCCACAAACAACAGCAATGCGACGAGCAGTAAGCTATTGCTGAGCAGGCCATTGCGATCCGGTTTGGCAAGCTTGCGGTTATTGAGGTACAACAGCGCCAAGGCTAAAAAGGGCATAAAAAACGCCCCGGTGACTGAATACAGCAATACCAACCAAACCGGTTTGCCAAATAGCAGCAACGTTAATGGAGGCAGTGCCAAAAACACCAAAAAATTGCGGTAGGCCTTGCTGTTGACCTCCACCGGGCTGCTGTCACGGCCTCGGCTTTGCCACTGCTTTAGGGTGTCGGCAAAAAGATAAGGCACGCCCTGCCACACGCCAAGCATGGAACTGAATACCGCTGCCCAAAAGCCGACGAGAAAGAGCAGTCGAAAGTTTTCTCCCAAGATTTTTCCGAGGGCATCGGCAATGCCGAGCAGAATGGCCAGGCCGCCTGTCTGGCTGGGGGAAGCTTTAGCTGCCAGCAACATAATGCCCATCGCAAACAGTGCCGTAAGGCTATAGGCAACAGTCAGGTCCCATCTGGCGAGGCTGAGTTGCCCCGTACCTTGCCAGCCTTTTTCCCGCATCCAATAGCCGTAGCACAATAAGGTCACGCTGCCGCCGACGCCCCCGAGCACAGCCAGTAACATGTTTAATGCCTTGTCGGGAATAAGGCTGGGTATTAAGTTTTGCGCAATCGCCAGGCCGTTTAAGTCCATGGCGAATACCGCGACCATCACGGTGATAAACATCAGGCCGATCAGCCATTTCATCAGGTTTTCCAGGAGCTGGTAACGACCGAATGCAATTAACAGTGCAGCGATAATAGATTGAATGGCTGCCCAGAGGGTGACGGATATACTGGGGATGAGTGCGTGTGCCGCCAGCCCGCAGGCGGCCATGAGTGCGGCGGCAACCAGAAAGCTCCAGATGATCAAATAAATGAAAAAATAACCCGCCACCCAGCGGGGTAAAAACCGATTCCAGCCACTGAGCAGGCTGCTGCCAGCACTGAGCTGCCAGCGCGCCAAGCCCTCGTTTAACGCGAGTTTGATAATGGCGCCCGCGATCACTGCCCAGAGCAGCAAGCTGCCAAACTCGGCACCCGATGCCGCAGCGGTAACCATATCGCCAGCGCCCAAGCCGGTTGCGGCAATGACAATACCCGGGCCAATTTGGCGTAAAGCCAGTAATTTTCTCAATGCAGCATTTCCATCGGTTTTGGGGAATCCTTAACAGGCAATACAGTCTGTTATAGTAGAAAACGCCCGCAACGAATATCCCCATACATTTTTATTTTCTTTCAGGAATGCCTTTTTATGGCCGACGACAAGAGTTTGCATCGTTTGAATACTGGCGCTTTTTCGCGCCGCTTTCAGCTCTCCAAGGCGGGATTGCGTTATGGCAGTCGCGCACTGCGTCATTCTTTAATGGACCGTTTCAGCGACGATGAAGAGGCGTCTGCCACGCGGCGCCGAGAGAATATTGAATACTTTGTTGCCGAACTGGGGCAGCTCAAGGGCAGTGTCGTTAAAATTGGCCAAATCATGGCGACCTATGGTGATTATCTGTTGCCGCCGGAGGTGGTGGAGGCGCTGCATTCCTTAGAAGACGACACGCCGCCCATGTCTTGGCAAGCCATTCAAAAGGTGTTGGCCAAGGAGTTGGGAGAAGAGCGGCTGGCCGATTTGGAGATTGAAGAACAAGCCTTGGCCGCTGCGTCCTTGGGGCAGGTGCATAAAGCAACGCTGCGCAGTACTGGCGAAAAACTGTGTATTAAAGTGCAGTACCCCGGCGTCGAAAACACCATTGATGCGGACTTTAATGCGGTGCTGCGCTTGCTGAAAATTTCCCGCTTGCTGCAATCTACTCGTAGCGCCGAGGAATGGTTTAGTGATATTCGCACTTTGCTTTACAAAGAGGTGGATTATGACCAAGAGCGCCGGGATATGGACTTTGTCAGAGAGTCCTTAGTGGATGACAGCAGGTTTGTGGTGCCGATGAGCTTCCCCGAATACAGCACCCGGCGGGTATTAACGATGAGCTATGAGTCTGGTCATGCGGTAGGTTCGGCAGACGTCGCCGCCCTGTCGCAGCCCAGGAAAAATCGGCTGGGTAAAGCCATACTGGATGAGTTTTTAACCGAGCTGTTTAGCTGGCGACGGATGCAGACGGACCCCAACTTTGGCAACTTTCGGGTGCGAATTGACCAAGACGGCGAGATTGATCAGCTGATCTTGTTAGATTTTGGTGCTATGCGCTTATTGCCCGAGGAGTTTGCCGCAGAATTCTGCGACATGATGCTGGCGGCTTATCACTGTGACCGGGAGATGTTTTTGGAGCGGTCGATCAGTTTAGGATTTATGAAGGCACACTTCCCTGACAAGGTGTTGCAGAACTTTGTCGATATCGGCATGGACATTGGCGAGCCACTTCGCAAACCGGATGATCGTGTTCCTAGTCAGGCGGTCAATGAACTGGGTGAGTATGATTGGCGTGGCAGTAAACTGCCAAAACGGATTGCCAAGCGCGCGCTGGAAGCCTCGATGAGCAAATACTTTGCGCTGCCGCCAAAAGAGTTTCTGTACGTGATGAGAAAGTTGATGGGCGTATATGCCTTGATCTCTCAGTTGGATGCTCAATTTAATGGCGATGAATCCATGGCCCCCTTTTTATAGAGGCGGCTCGCTACCGAAAGGGCAAGAAGAAAGAGGGAGGTGGCGGCTTACACATGATTTAACAGTAAGGCATAAAAAAGGGACCTGCTAGAGGTCCCAAGATCGAGGGTATTGAGGATAATCACTTACTTAGTGCCTGGGTGGGCAGTAAAGTTCAATCCATCGACATATTTACATCATAGATTTTGCAATGCCTTCAACATCTAAGATTAGCTCAACCGTGCGTGATGCCGGTCCCAAATCATAATCGATGCCGAAGTCTTTCAGCGCAAACTCCGTTGTTCCGGTAAAGCCTTGGCGATAACCGCCCCAAGGGTCTTTGCCGCCGCCTACTTCGGTCACATCAATGGTGATGGTCTTGGTTACGCCATGGAGTGTGAGCTCGCCTTTGAGTTCGGCGGTGTCCTCGCCGGTAGGGGTAAAACTGGTGCTTTTAAAACGGGCGGTGGGGTATTTGTCTGTATTTAAAAAGTCGTCGCCGCGCAGGTGTTTGTCGCGCTCGGCATGGTTGCTGTCGATGCTGCTGACGTCAATTTCTACATTCACTGATGCGTCTTTGGGGTGCTCAGGATCATAGTTAAAGCTACCTTCAAAATCATTAAAGCGACCGTATAGCCAGCTGTAGCCAAGATGTTTAATTTTAAATTGAATAAAGGCGTGGGCGCCTTTGGTGTCGATAGTATATTCAGTTGCGTGTAACTGACTGCTGAGCCCGAGCAGTAAGGTTAATCCAAATGCTAAAAAGCGTGTCATGGTCGTATTCCTTTTGTGGGGGTTAGCGCTTAGGTCGACGAGCGCGGCCCAGCATTTTTACCAGGGTCGTGTCGTCATCGATAAAGTGGTGCTTTAATGCGGCTGCGGCATGTACGCCAGCCAAAATAATCAAGATCCAAGCCAGTATTTCGTGAACGTCCCCGGCAATATCTTCCTGATTCGGTATGTCTTTGATGGTGGCAGGCACCGAGAACCAGTCAAATACGCTAATTGCTCTGCCATCAGCGGTAGAGATTAAATAGCCCGCCGCCATTAATGCCAGCATCAAAATATAAAGTGAAACGTGAGTGAGAGTTGCAGTACGTTTTTCCCAAGGCTTTAGCGATGGGTCGTGGTGCGGACGGATATTAAAGGCCTTCCACAACAGGCGAAAGAGTAAAGCCCCCAGCAGTAAGATACCGATGCTTTTATGTATGAACGGCCCTTGACGATACCAGGGGTCGTAGTAGGACAGGTCTCGCATCCAAATGCCCAGCGCAAACATACCGATTACCGTTATGGCCATTAGCCAGTGCAGGCTGACGCTGCCCCAGCCATAGCGGTCTTTGGTGTTTTTGAGTGGCATGCACCGCATCCTTTGCGATAAATGTAATGCCTACCAGTATAGAAAAGTATTGTTGATAAAAAAGCGCAAAAACTGCGGGTAAATAATCTAAATTTTTGATGGGTTATGTGTGTTAGGTGCAAATGCTTATGGGGTTGCGTGAGGTTTGTGTGTACTGTTCTGTGAAATCAAGCCTAGAACTGGAAAGCATAGATCATGGAATGCTCACCTCTTTTTACCGCAAGCAGACCCATTTTACGCCAAGGCGAACGGGGTACGGCACCACCGCCCCGGAGTCGGCGGGTTTTTTCTGTGGAGGGAGTGGGTGGTGAGGCTTGTTGGTATTTCAAGACCCGTGAAGGCTCACTGATTGGCGCCTATCGATCAGAGCTAGAGGCCGAGCGTGGTGTTGCAGATTTTGTCAGTTTTATGGTCAGCGCCCCAGCAGATTTGAGAGCACGCTTTCTTCAGCATTTACAAGACGGTAACAGCGTCCCGACTCCCCCGCATTCCACTTAAATTATTCTGTTCCACGCAATTTTGTTTCCTTAATGTAGCCACCTCAATATGTACTATGGTTTGGGGCTTTTTCCTGTGCGATCATCAGAAAAATTTTCGGGGTGACGTACTGTGATGGATGATTTTTTAGTCTATGCCTATCTGCTAGATGGTCGTGGTGGCGCGAAGCACTTGAGTCATGCGGAAGTTGACGCGTGGACGCCGGATCAAGGTTTGCTGTGGCTGCATATGGATTACAGCGCACCGGGCACAAAAGGCTGGTTAGAGCAGCAGGACTATCTTGACGATATTGCAGTTAATGCCTTAACCGTAGAAGACACTCGCCCTCGGGCTACCTCGCATAATGGCGGTTTACTCGTGGCGCTTCGGGGAGTGAATATGAACCCTGAATCCGACCCCGAAGATATGGTTTCTATTCGCTTGTGGCTAGATGAAAACCGAGTAATAAGTTCCCGCAAGCGGCGCTTGTTGTCGGTGGACGATATTCTGGATGCCTTTAAAGAGAATGAAGGGCCAGAAAGCAGCGGTGATTTTTTAGCGATGCTTTGCAATCGCTTGGCATGGCGAATGTCCAATGCAATAGACAATGCCGAAGACCGTGTAGACGAGCTGGAGGAGTCGGTGCTTACCGTGGCCCGGGGCAAGTTGCGCCATGAGCTTAGTGAGTTACGACGGCAGGCGATTTCGCTGCGACGTTATCTGGCGCCCCAGCGTGAAGCTTTATCATGGTTGCAAACGGTCAGGTTGGCTTGGTTTGACGATAAGTCCAAGCTGGAGGTTAGAGAATCCGCTGACCGGCTTTCTCAATATATCGAGACCTTGGACAGCATTCGGGAGCGGGCCGCCGTCACCCAAGAGGAGCTAATCAACCAGATTTCTGAAGAGTCCAACGCGCGAATGTATTTGCTGTCTCTGGTGTCAGCCCTGTTTTTGCCTTTGGGCTTTGCCACAGGTCTATTGGGGATTAATGTTGGAGGGATACCTGGGGCCGATAATGACAGTTCCTTTATGATTTTTGTCGGGATTTTGCTGACGATTACCGTAGGGATTTTGTTGTACTTCCGTTTTAAACGCTGGGTCTAAGCCCGGCGTTTAAAACTAGAATGAATAAAATAAGAGTGCGAGGGTATTCCAAGTTGTCATCCCCGACGCCCTCTCTACACATTGCCATCCGTGGCGCCCCTCCACACTCCGTCGTCCCGGACGCGATAGCGAGCCGGGATCCAGTTGCTCGGTGGAATGTTTTACCTCAGACAGATAGTCAAAGTGCGGAGGCTTACTGGATACCGGCTCGGAGGCCGGTATGACGACAAAAGGCAGCAGCGACAAGGCTTGCAAGACTAAAACTTAACCTCTTAAGTTATTCTGGTCGAGCCTTCCCCCATACACTCGCCATCGGATACTATCTCCACTCCTCGCACTTCTCGCGCCTAGCCTCTTCGTCATCCCCGACGTACCCTCCATACTCCGTCATCCCGGACGCGACAGCGAGCCGGGACCCAGCTGCTCGGTGGTATGTTTTACCTCAGACAGATATTCAATGCGGGGTGGTTTACTGGATACCGGCTCGGAGGCCGGTATGACGACAAAGGAGCGCGATGAGCAGAAGGCCTTACAAAACTTTCGTCATCCAAGGTGCACCCTCCATACTTTGTCATCCCAGATGCACCCTCCACACCTCGTCATCCCGGACGCGATAGCGAGCCGGGATCCAGTTGCTCGGTGGAATGTTTTACCTCAGGCAGATATTCAATGCGGGGTGGTTTGCTGGATACCGGCTCAGAGGCCGCCATGACGACAAAGGAGCACGATGAGCAGAAGGCCTTACAAAACTTTCGTCATCCAATGTGCACCCTCCACACTTTGTCATCCCAGGCGCGCGCTCCATACTCCGTCATCTCGGATGCTCTTACTCCCACTCTGTCATCCCAGGCGCGTCCTCTATACTTCGTCATCCCGGACGCGATAGCGAGCCGGGATCCAGGTGCTCGGTGGCATGTTTTACCTCAGGCAGATATTCAATGCGGGGTGGTTTACTGGATACCGGCTCGGAGGCGGGTATGACGACAAAAGGCAGCAACGACAAGGCTTACAAGGTTAAAACTTAACCTCTTAAGTTATTCCGGTCGAGCCTTCCCCCATACACTCGCCATCGGATACCACCTCCACTCCTTGCACTTCCCGCGCCTAGCCTCTTCGTCATCCCCGACGTACCCTCCATACCTCGTCATCCCGGACGCGACAGCGATCCGGGATCCAGTTGCTCGGTGGCATGTTTTACCTCAGGCAGATATTCAATGCGAGGTGGTTTACTGAATACCGGCTGCTCTAATCAACTTTGCAGTTCTTGCAAAATGCTTTTTACCGGTTCAACTTGGTTCATGGTGTAAAAGTGAATACCGGGGGCGCCACCTTCCATTAAAATTTGACACATTTCGGTGACAAACTCGGTGCCAAACTCAATCACGCTTTGCTTATCGTCGCCGTAGCCTTCCAGTTTTTGGGTTAGCCATCTGGGAATATCGGCGCCGCAGTTGCGGGAGAAGCGTGCGAGGTTGGTGAAGTTGGTAATCGGCATAATGCCGGGATAAATCGGCTTGTCGATACCGGCTTTTTCGCAGTCTTCCAGAAAATAGAAATAAGCGTCTGCATTAAAGAAGTACTGGGTGATGGCGCTATTGGCACCGGCGTCCAGTTTCTGTTTTAAAAACTGAATATCGGCAACATAGCTTGGCGCATCTGGGTGGATTTCCGGGTAGGCGGCGACTTCAATCTCAAAGTGATTGCCGGTGTGTTTGCGAATAAATTCCACCAGTTCTTGGGCATAAACCAAGCGGCTTGCCCCCATGCCTGAGGGAATGTCACCACGCAGGGCGACAATCCGGTCTACGCCTGCGTTCTGATATTCTTTAAGCAGTGCCAGTACGGTGTCTTCGTCATCGCCGCCAAAAGATAAATGCGGGGCGACGGCTAAGCCAGCGGCTTTGGCTTCCATCACAATGCTTTTGGTGTTGTCTCGAGTGCTGCCACCGGCGCCGTAGGTAACGGAAAAAAAGCTGGGGTCGAGGGTGGCAAGCTCGCTACGCACCGTCTGAAGTTTTTCTCGTCCGACCGGTGTCTTGGGGGGAAAGAATTCGAAGCTAAATCGTTTGCTCATGGATAGTGGTTCCACAATCTGTGCGTTAACGGTGGTAAATCAATGCCACCGAAAGTTCTTCGCCAAGGGGTTGCAAATGGTGCAAGCCCCTCGGCGGTTTGCGTGCTTAGTATTTATAGCTGTCGGGTTTAAAGGGACCTTCAACGGTCACGCCAATATACTCCGCCTGGTCGGGCTTAAGCTGAGTGATCACACCGCCAAAGCCATTCACCATATGCGCAGCCACTTCTTCGTCTAATTTCTTGGGCAGGACTTCAACGGTAATGGCGGCAGGTTTCAGGTTCTCTTCCAAGTCGGCAAACCGGCGCTCATACAAGTAAATTTGCGCCAATACTTGATTGGCAAAAGAGCCATCCATAATCCGGCTGGGGTGGCCAGTGGCATTGCCAAGGTTCACCAGGCGGCCTTCTGAAAGCAGGATCAGATGATCGTTGCTGGCTTTGTCGCGATACACCACGTGAACCTGGGGTTTGATTTCGTCCCACTCCCAGTTTTTACGCATAAAGGCGGTATCGATTTCATTGTCGAAATGACCGATATTGCAGACCACGGCGCCGCTTTTCAGAGCCTTCAACATATTGTCATCGCAGACGTTGATATTGCCTGTAGTGGTGACCAGTAAGTCGGTGGTGCCGAGCAGCAGAGTATTGATGCTGGCTTCGCTGCCATCGTTAATGCCGTTGTTATAAGGCGACACCACTTCAAAACCGTCCATACAGGCTTGCATCGCACAGATAGGGTCAACTTCGCTGACCTTAACGATCATGCCTTCTTGGCGTAGTGATTGAGCTGAGCCTTTGCCCACATCGCCGTAGCCAATCACCAAGGCTTTTTTCCCAGATAACAAATGGTCTGTGCCGCGTTTGATGGCGTCGTTCAGGCTGTGGCGGCAGCCGTATTTGTTGTCGTTTTTAGATTTGGTGACCGAGTCATTCACGTTCACGGCGGGTACTTTAAGGGTGCCTTTCTTCAGCATCTCCAATAGGCGATGAACACCTGTGGTGGTTTCTTCGGTAATGCCGTGAACGTTATTTAATACTTCAGGGTATTTGTCGTGGAGTAGCCCGGTAAGGTCACCGCCATCGTCCAATACCATATTGGCTTGCCAAGGTTGGCCATCTTTGAGAATGGTTTGCTCAAGACACCAATCGTATTCTTCGTCGGTTTCGCCTTTCCATGCAAAAACGGGAATGCCCGCAGCGGCAATGGCCGCGGCGGCATGGTCTTGGGTAGAGAAGATATTACACGATGACCAGCGCACTTCGGCACCCAAGGCGATCAGTGTTTCGATCAATACCCCGGTTTGAATGGTCATGTGGATGCAGCCCAGAATCTTAGCGCCGGCCAAGGGCTTGCTGTCACCGTATTTTTCCCGCAGTGACATCAGCGCTGGCATTTCGCCTTCGGCGATATTCAGTTCTTTACGGCCCCAATTGGCTAATGAAATGTCGGCGACTTTGTAGTCATTAAAATTTTCTACCGCGTTTGCTGTTGCAGTCATGATTCTTTCCTCGTTGCGTGAGTGTGCGTGGCGCGAGTTTAAAGCGCTGCTTTCAAGTCGTCGGCGCGATCTGTTTTTTCCCAGCTAAAAGCCGTGCTGGTTTCCGATTTTTGCTGGCCGTTTTCTTTCCAGTTATAGGTGTGTTCATAAGGCTCGCGGCCAAAGTGACCGTAGGCCGCAGTGGGCTGGTACATGGGGTGAGCCAGGTCCAGCATTTTGGTAATGCCATAAGGCCGCAGGTCAAAGACCTCACGAACGGCGCTAATTAATTTGTCGTCGCTGACCTTGCCAGTGCCAAAGGTGTTAATAGAAATAGAGGTGGGCTCGGCTACGCCAATGGCATAAGACACTTGAATTTCACAGCGGTCAGCCAGGCCTGCCGCCACGATGTTTTTGGCGACATAGCGGCCAGCGTAAGCCGCGCTGCGGTCAACCTTTGACGGATCTTTGCCAGAGAACGCGCCGCCGCCGTGACGGGCCATGCCGCCGTAAGTGTCGACAATAATTTTGCGACCGGTCAGGCCGCAATCGCCTACTGGCCCGCCAATGACAAATTTGCCGGTGGGGTTAATGTGAAATTTGGTACCGGCATGCAGTAATTCAGCGGGCAGCACCTGTTTGATGATTTCTTCTTGCACGGCTTCCTGTAGATCGCTTTGAGAAATGTCCGGGTTGTGTTGTGTGCTTAGCACCACTGCGTCTACGGCAACGGGTTTGCCATTTTCGTAGCGCAGGGTAACCTGGCTTTTGGCGTCGGGGCGTAGCCAGGGCAACGTACCGTTTTTGCGCAATTGAGCCTGACGCTCAACTAAACGGTGGGAGAAAAACAATGGCGCAGGCATCAGTGATTCGGTTTCATTGGTGGCGTAGCCAAACATTAACCCTTGGTCACCTGCGCCTTGATCTTCGGGTTTGGCCCGGTCAACGCCTTGATTGATGTCTACCGATTGTTTGCCGATGGCGTTAAGCACCGCGCAGCTGGCACCGTCAAAACCCACGTCGGAGCTGTTGTAGCCGATGCCGGTAATGACGTCGCGAATAATGTCTTCTAAGTCCACATAGCAGGAGGTGGTGACTTCGCCTGCGACGACGGCCATACCGGTTTTTACCAGGGTTTCTACCGCGACACGGGCGAACTTGTCTCTGGCTAAAATGGCATCCAGAACAGCGTCAGAAATCTGATCGGCCATTTTATCGGGATGACCCTCGGAGACCGACTCGGAGGTAAACAGGCTGTAGTCAGACATGGTTGTCACATTCCTCATTAAAATTGGTAGTCAAAAGTTGTGATTAAGCCGGGTGTTCAAATGCTATAGGGTTAAGAAAATGCTTCCGGTTTTATAAAGTGCCGAACCTGTACGCGAAAGCCGTTCAATTGGGCTAAATAGGCGGCGGCACCTTCTTGTAGTCCGGCTGCCTTTGCCCATTCACTTAAATCATCGGGTTCAAACCCCAGCCACACATCGCCGCAGGCTTCTTTTGCCCAGCTTTGATCGTGATGACATAAATCTGTTACGCAAAACACACCGCCGCCGCGAAGCAAATTGTGGGCGTCGGTAAAAATATCCGCAGGTGATGGCACATGGTGCAGCACCATATTGGCTACCACGCAATCGGCCTCGCCCTGGGGCAATTCGCGGTTGCGGCTGTCTCCCAATAGCGGGGTGACGTTTTTTAAGCCTTGCTCATCAATAAAGGCTTGGGCTCGGCTCAGCATGGCGTTGGCGTTGTCCAGGGCAATCACTTGCTGGTAGCGACTGGCCAGCTCGCCTAAAAAAGCACCTTCGCCGGGGCCAATTTCAATCGCTAGCTGGCCGCCTTTGGGCTGATAGTTGCGCAGCAGCTCGGCGGTGCTTTGGCCGTAGACCTCAAAGGCCACCATTTGCTCCTGCTGTTGGCGAAACTCACCGGCGTGTTGAGCAAAAAAAGCGCGTGATGACGCAGCGCGCTCGGCTACGACCGTATCAAGTCGATCTTGAGCACGGGTGTTCAGCACGGTGGCATCAATGTTATTCATTAATACGGTGTGCAAGCTGGCTAAGCTACCCTCGGTAGAAAAGGTGCGCCGGTAAAACAAGCTATTGCCTTCTCGGCGTTTGGCCACCAGTCCTGCATTGGCAAGAATTTTTAAGTGATGACTCATCCCCGATTGGCGAATATCGAGAATGGTGCATAGCTCCTGCACGGTATAAGCATCTTGGTTCAGTACGCGTAATATTTGCAGGCGCAGGCTGTCCCCCGCTGCCTTGCAGACTTGTAGCAAGGTGTCGCTGTGGCTGTCGGTCTCGGCAAATGTTTGGGGGCTACTTAACATGCGAGGCAGTGTAACAACTTTTGCACCTATATCAAAATATTTTGATATAGGTTTTTGTGCTCAGTAAATCCCTGTCGTGGTTGCGTGGGGAGGCGTAAAGGGAGGGGTGTAGCCACAGCCGGGTGCTGACAGCGCTAGGGTATAAAAACGAAGGCGTCGTGCTATGTTAGGACGACGCCTGCCGGTTAAGCGGTGTTACAGATATTTCAGCCAGTCGTCGGTAAATTTATCCATTTGCTTGTAGACGTGATCAAAGGCTTCGCGACTTTTGCGGTAAGGGTCGGGAACCGCGTCATTATTTGACCATTTGCCCAGCAAAAAGGCTTTGCCGCTAACTTGTGGGGCAATATCGCTAATGCCTTTAAGGTGGCTAGGTTCCATTGCCAAAATCAGATCAGCGCCCAGCAAGAGCTCTGAGCGCAGCTGTCTCGCTTTATGGGGGCTGGGGTCAATACCGTTTTCCAACAGAATGGCACCGGCTGTTGCATCAATGGGTTTGTCTACCAGCGCACCGAGCCCTGCTGAATGAATGGTCAGCCCCGGTTTGTTGGCCAGTTTATGTTTGAGCATATATTCGGCGGTGGGACTGCGGCAGATATTGCCGATACACACCACAAGAATGTTTTTAAACATGAAGTTAGCCCGGTTCAGCCTTAGAAAAACGCAATTTTCACCGTCTGAGAGCAAAGTCGCAAGATAAATGGCTATTTTTACGGTTCTGCTATTTGCTGTGTAGGCTCCGGTAGGGGAAAATACCGCCTCTCTTTATGACCAGCTAAATTCAGGAGCCTTCGATGCCCTCTCGTAGCGACCTCGCTAACGCCATTCGCGCACTGAGTATGGATGCCGTTCAAAAAGCCAATTCCGGCCATCCCGGTGCCCCCATGGGTATGGCCGATATCGCCGAGGTGTTGTGGCGAGATTACCTGCAGCATAATCCGGCCAACCCCGAATGGCCCAACCGTGACCGTTTTGTCCTGTCGAATGGCCACGGCTCAATGTTGATTTATTCGCTGTTACACCTGACTGGCTACGATCTGTCCATCGACGACCTTAAAAGCTTTCGTCAGTTGCACAGCAGAACGCCAGGTCATCCGGAGTACGGCTATGCACCGGGTGTTGAAACCACGACCGGCCCCTTGGGGCAGGGTATCGCCAATGCCGTGGGTATGGCGGTGGCTGAAAAAGTGTTGGCAGCGCAATTTAACCGCGACGATCACCGCATTGTTGACCACTACACCTATGTGTTTTTGGGTGATGGTTGCATGATGGAAGGCATCTCCCACGAAGTCAGTTCACTGGCGGGTACACTGGGCTTGGGTAAGTTGGTGGCGTTTTATGATGACAACGGCATTTCTATCGACGGCGAAGTAGAAGGCTGGTTTACCGACGATACTCCAGCGCGATTTGCCGCCTACGGCTGGCATGTGGTGCCAAATGTCGATGGTCATAACAGTGCCGAAGTTGCAAAAGCGATTGAGGCGGCCCGGGCTGAGACCGATAAGCCGACCCTGATTTGCTGTAAAACGATTATCGGCAAAGGCTCACCCAACAAACAGGGCAAAGAAGCAAGCCATGGCGCGGCGCTGGGTGAAGACGAAATTGTGCTCACCCGTGAAGCATTGGCTTGGCCCCACGGCGCCTTTGAGATTCCCGACGATGTCTACGCCTCCTGGGATGCTAAAGAAGCGGGTGCGAACGCCGAGGCCGATTGGAATGCTCGCTTTGCCGAGTACGCTAAAGCCTATCCTGAGTTGGCAGAGGAATTTACCCGTCGCAGCAGCGGCAAGCTGCCCGCAGATTTTGAGGCGCGCTCGCAAGACTTTATTGCTCGTTGCCAAGACGAGGGCAAAGACATTGCCACTCGCAAAGCCTCACAACTGTGTTTGGATGCCTACTCTGAAATGCTCCCAGAGTTGTTTGGTGGCTCAGCTGACCTGGCGGGCTCTAATCTCACGATTTTTAAGGATGCCAAGCCGATTAGCGCGGCTGATGCCAATGGCAACTATCTGCATTACGGGGTGCGCGAATTTGGCATGTCGGCAATGATGAACGGTATTGCCCTGCACGGCGGTTTTATCAATTACGGTGCTACGTTCCTGGTATTTATGGAATATGCCCGGAACGCGGTGCGTATGGCCGCCATCATGGGTCAACGCAGTATTTTTGTTTACACCCATGACTCTATTGGTTTGGGCGAAGACGGGCCAACCCACCAGCCCATCGAGCAAATTGCCTCGCTGCGCGGCACCCCCAATATGTCATTGTGGCGACCCTGTGATATGACCGAATCGGCGGTAGCTTGGCAGGCGGCGTTGCAGCGTAATGACGGCCCAAGCTCATTGATCTTTACACGCCAGGGTTTACCACATCAGCGCCGTAGCGCCACTCAGGTAGCGGCTGTTGCCAAGGGCGGTTACGTGTTGAGCGACTGTGATGGCGAAGTCGAAGCGATCATTATTGCCACTGGTTCTGAAGTGAAGCTGGCTATGGCCGCCCAAGAAAAACTGGCCGAGCAGGGGCGTCGGGTGCGGGTGGTGTCCATGCCTTGTACTGACGTTTTTGAAAGCCAGGATGCCTACTACCGGGAGTCGGTACTGCCTAGCAATGTGTTGGCACGGGTAGCTGTAGAAGCGGCTCATAAAGACTACTGGTATAAATACGTTGGTCTGGACGGTCGCATTGTCGGCATGGACAGCTTTGGTGAGTCTGGCCCAGCCGATGCGTTGTTTAAGCATTTTGGCATTACAACTGACGCGGTTATCGAAGCCGTTGAGGAAGTGCTTGACTGATGTTGCGTTTGGCCATTAATGGCTACGGCCGAATCGGCCGCTGTGTGCTGCGGGCGCTCTATGAGTCGCCCCTGCGCGACACTCTGCAGATTGTTGCTATTAATGAACCGGCAGATCTCGCCACCATTGCGCACTTAACCCGCTACGACAGCACTCATGGCCGATTCTTTGGTCATGTCGAGGCGGGCATTAACGAATTGCGTATTAATGGTGATCAGATTGCGGTGACCCACCATAGCAATCTGCAAGACCTGGATTGGACCCGTCACAACATTGATGTCGTGCTGGAATGCTCTGGCACCATTAGTCGTTACGACGAGCTGGAGGGGCATATAGAACGGGGTGCTAGACACGTATTATTGTCTCAGCCCGGTGAGGCGACCTTGCCCACCATTGTTTACGGCCTGAATCATCAAGAGCTAAACAGTGAGATGCGTATTGTCTCTAATGCGTCGTGTACCACCAATGGTATTGTGCCCATTATCGATGTATTACATCAGGCTTTTGGCGTGCGCTCCGGCTGCATCACCACCCTGCATTCCGCGATGAATGATCAGCCGGTGCTGGATGGATATCACCATACCGATTTGCGTAAAACCCGGGCAGCGGGCATGTCGATGATTCCGGTGGATACCGGCTTGGCGGCGGGTATTGGCCGAATATTACCCGAGCTGGACGGCCGTTTTGCCGCCCGGGCAGTGCGTATCCCCATCAACAATGTCTCGGCAATGGAGTTGAGCGTTAGCTTAAAAGCATCGGTGTCGCAATCTGACGTCAATGCCGCTTTGCAGATGGCGGCTAGTGGTCGCTTGGTGGATATTCTTGGCTACAGCGATGAGTTGCTGGCGTCTTGCGATTTTAATCACGATCCGCGTTCAGCCATTGTCGACGCCGGAGAAACCCGAGTGGCGGGGGATCTGGCCAGTGTCTTAATTTGGTTTGATAATGAGTGGGGCTATGCCAACCGAATGCTGGATGTAGTGGCACACTGGTTGCACTAAAATATTGGCTGACTCATACGGCGCAACTGAGGGCTTGTATTAATATCGCCCAAAAGCTGAGCTGGCAACAACAGGTGTAAAAGGTGTGGGCTAATTGCTGGCAATGGCTTAGGCGATTGGTGCTCATCGCCCGCTTTCAAGCCTCATTGTAGCTGAGGAAAGACAGCTAAATAGTTTGATAAATCTTACAGGGAAACAGCTATGTCAATTTTGAAAATGCGCGATCTAGAGCTTTCTGGAAAGCGGGTTTTGATTCGTGAAGATCTTAATGTCCCCATCAAGAACGGTGTTATCACCTCTGATGCCCGTTTGCGGGCGGCGCTGCCAACTTTAAAGCTGGCTTTGGAGCAAGGTGCCAAAGTCATCGTGATGTCTCACTTGGGACGGCCTGCCGAAGGCCAGTTTGAAGAGCAGTATTCCTTAAAGCCCGTTGCCGATTACCTTAGTAAGGCGCTGTCCCAGGACGTGGCCCTTGTTGCTGATTGGCAACAGGGCGTCGAGCTGGCCGAGGGGCAGCTGGTATTGCTGGAAAATGTTCGCTTTAACGCCGGTGAGAAAAAAGACCAGGAGTCACTGGCCAAGGCCTATGCCGCGCTCTGCGATATTTTTGTAATGGACGCTTTTGGTACCGCTCACCGGGCCCAGGCATCAACCCACGGTGTGGCCAAATTTGCCCCCGAAGCTTGCGCTGGGCCGCTGCTGGCCGATGAGTTAGATAACTTAGAGAAAGCACTGAAGGCGCCCAAACGGCCGATGGTGGCGATTGTCGCAGGCTCGAAAGTGTCTACTAAGCTCACCGTATTAGAAACCCTGTCCGATAAAGTCGATCAGTTGATCGTTGGTGGTGGCATTGCCAATACCTTCTTAGCGGCTGCGGGGCACAATGTTGGCAACTCTCTGTGCGAAGATGAGCTAATTCCCAAAGCTAAGTCGTTAATGGAAAAATGCGACATTCCTTTGCCTAGCGACGTTGTGACCGGCAAAAAATTTGATGAAAATGAGCCTGCGAGTCTTAAACAGGTCGCTGATGTCGCCGATGACGACATGATTTTTGATATTGGCCCCGACTCTGCTGCACAATTGGCTGACATTCTCAAAGATGCTGGTACCATAATCTGGAACGGCCCGGTGGGTGTTTTTGAGTTTGAGCAGTTTTCCGCTGGTACCGGCGCCATCGCTGCCGCCATTGCCGAATCGGCCGCCTTTTCTATTGCTGGTGGTGGTGACACACTGGCCGCCGTCGACAAATTCGGTATTGCAGATAAAGTTTCCTATATCTCCACGGGTGGTGGTGCATTTCTTGAATACGTAGAAGGCAAGGTATTACCCGCCGTCGCGGTATTAGAAGCACGAGCAGCCAACTAAACGATTTCACTGGAATTAAGCAAGGATTGAGTCATGGCACTTATTAGTATGCGCCAAATGCTGGACCACGCCGCCGAATATGGTTACGGCGTGCCGGCGTTTAACGTCAACAACTTAGAGCAAACCCGCGCGATTATGGAAGCCGCAAGGGAAACCAACAGCCCGGTGATTATGCAGGCCTCTGCCGGCGCTCGGAAGTATGCGGGTGCGCCCTTTCTGCGCCACATGATTCTGGCGGCGATTGAAGAGTTTCCAGAGATCCCTGTGGTCATGCATCAAGATCACGGTACCAGTCCCGCTATTTGCCAGCGTTCTATTCAGTTGGGTTTTAGCTCGGTAATGATGGATGGCTCACTCGGTGAAGACGGTAAAACCCCCACCGACTATGATTACAACGTCAACGTTACCCGCAAAGTCGTCGACATGGCTCACGCCTGTGGCGTGTCTGTAGAGGGTGAGCTGGGTTGCTTGGGTTCTTTGGAAACCGGTCAAGCTGGTGAAGAAGACGGCGTGGGCGCTGAGGGCACTTTGTCTCACGAGCAAATGTTGACCGATCCGGAAGAAGCCGCGGACTTTGTTGCCAAAACCGGCGTCGACGCACTGGCCATTGCCTGCGGCACCAGCCACGGCGCCTATAAATTTACCCGCCCACCCTCTGATGACATTCTGGCGATTGGGCGCATCAAAGACATTCACGCCCGCATCCCAGATACACATCTGGTTATGCACGGTAGCTCCAGCGTGCCCCAAGACTGGTTGGCCATTATTAATGAATATGGCGGCGAGATTTCTGAAACTTACGGCGTTCCCGTTGAGCAGATCGTGGAAGGTATTAAATACGGGGTTCGCAAGGTTAATATCGATACCGACCTGCGGCTGGCGTCCACGGGTGCGATTCGCCAGTTTATGGCTAAAAACCCCAGCGAGTTTGATCCCCGTAAATACCTGAAAGAAACCATTAAAGAGATGAAGGCTATCTGTGTGGCTCGCTATGAAGCTTTTGGTACTGCAGGTAATGCCAGCAAGATTAAACCCATGAATCTCGAAGCCATGTTTATGGAATACGAGTCAGGGCGCTTAGATCCAAAAGTGAAGTAATGACTCATTGTGATTGTGTATTAGAGCGGCTGCCAATTGGCAGCCGTTTTTGTTTGTGGTTGAGATGCGTACATTTATAAAGTGTTTAATTCCGTTCCGGGCCAGCGGAGGCAAAATTTACCGCGTAAGTTGATGATGTGCCGCTGAAGGGAATTTCTACTTATTTTGGATTGGCGAAGGTGTGTCAGCGGTTTCGCCGATAGTAAAAGCAGGTACAGGTAGGATATATGGATAACTCAAAAGCTCTCCCGCCAGGCCAAGTTCAAGTGCCCGAAATGCTTCGTTTTGGCTTGCCAACCTTTGCTAAGAAAATAACAAAGGGGCTCGATAAAGTTGAAATTAAAATTAATGGGGATGTGAAGTCGCCTTTATTGGTAACGGATCAATTGCGCACCCTGGTGAGAGTGGATCAAGTTTCGGATTTTCATTGCGTAACAACATGGTCGGTGGTCGATTTAAACTGGGGTGGTTATCGATTCAAAGAGTTTTATGAACAAATTGTTGTTCCGAATGCGCAACCAAATGACACGGTAAAGTACGTGGTGTTTGAAGGGCTGGATGGTTATCGAGTCAGTATGGTGTTAGCTGATTTATTGAATGAGGATGTTCTTCTGGCCGACTCGCTATATGGCCAGGATTTGGGCTTGGCGCATGGCGCACCTATGCGATTGGTGGCACCAGCACACTATGGCTATAAAAATATAAAGCATATTGTGTCTATTCGCTTTTTGGCGAGCCTGGATGCGTATTCCTTTCCATTTCCCTATCCAAATCGTATGGAGCATTTACGTGCTCGAGTGGCACTTGAAGAGCGGGGGCTGCTGGAAAATAAAAAGCTGATACGGCGGCTATATAGAATGCTGATTCCAGTGGTTCGATACTGGTTTAAGTTAATGGGTTGATGGTTGCTTATTAGCCTTTTTGGGTAAGGGCTTAATGCCACTTACCTGGGAGAGTTTGGGTTTGGTGAGGCCGTAGTCGTAAAAAGGGTTATCAGTATTTACCCGTATTGCTGTTCCTTGCAAAAACGGGTCTTGTAGCACCTTATGTTTTCATTGAAAACTTTAGGTGTTTAGCCGGTCTATTTCTTAAGCTGGGATAGCTGCTGAATCAACAATAAGTTAGTTAATAATAAAAAGGTAAATGCGATGAGAAAATTGACTGCACTTTGTGTGGCTACCCTGCTTTGTTCTCCTGTTTCTGCGCAGAGCTATTTTAGTGAGTTACTTATTTTTGGTGACAGTTTGCTCGATAGCGGAAATTTGGGGCGCCGCTTTACCAATCGACTGGGGGATGGCAGTGGTGATTACGCCGTTGGGCCTTACGCCAATATTGCTCCCCAGTACTTAGGTTTGGCGCTTGGCTTGGCAACTGATCCGGCGGCGGCTGGTGGCACAAACTACGCGGTGGGGGGGTATGAAACTGCAGATATTTTAAATTCTATTAATGGTTCTGGTTTAGCTTTACCTGCTGGGGGTACGGTGGCACGGCCCGCTTATTTAACGGAGTTCAATCGTGTTGATCCTAATGCGCTTGTTTTGATTGACGGCGGTGGCAATGACTTTCTGAATGGTACTGCGACGGATCAGGCCAGCATTGTCATGTCTGCACAAACTTTACTTGCTGGAGTGTCTGCAGTGAGTGGTGCAGGCGGTCGATACATTATGCTCAGTAATTTGCCCGATCTTGGTAAAACACCCGCGGCGCAAGCGCAAAATTTGAGTTTGCCCGGTTATGCAGAAACCGTGTCGGCGGGGGCGGCGGGCTATAATCAGGCGTTAACAACCTACGCGAATTTCAACCAAGCGAATATTATCCCGGTGGATTTGGCAGGGGTGATTAGCTACGTGTCAGATAATGCGGAAGATTACGGCTTTGCTAACGGCACAAATGCTGCGTTTGGCCCACTGGCGGGCTTCGATCAGCGGTATATGTGTTTTGATGACAGTGGTGGAGACTGTGTAGAGCATCCTGTCTACGGTATTGATGGCGTTAGCCCCGATCCAGATAAATTATTATTTAACGATGGCGTTCACCCCACTGCTAAAGTCGGCGCTATTACCGGCGACTATTTGATTGATGTCGTGGTGGCACCGCAATTGGTCGGTCAATTATCAGGTATTGCGCTAGGTATGGCGCGGACCCAGCACAATAGTTTGGCGCAAACGCTGCGGGAAAATCGCTGGGCTGCTAATAATGTTGACCGTTTTTTTGTTAGTGCCAGCGGCGTCAATGAAGATGTGCCGAGTGGTGGCGACCAGCAAACAAAGCACTTAACCCTTGGCTACAATAATGCGGTGTCGTCCGCGATGAGTCTGGGCGCTGCGGTTAGCATGGCAAAGCATGAGACTGACAGTGACGGCGCAGATTTTTCTGCCAGCAGTCTTGGTGTTAGCGGTTTGCTCAATTACCGCGATGGAAATTGGTTGGCAGAAGGCAGTGTGGGCTTGAGTATTATTGACTACAGTGACTTGGACCGTCATTTTAATTTAGGTGATCGGATGCTGACCGCGAGTGGTGGCACAGACGGTTATGGTTGGCACTTTGATGCTCAGCTTGCCTATCAGTTAACGGCAACTGAAAACGTGAGTGTGGCACCTGCTTTGGGGGCGCGTCTGCTAAGCGCTAATGTGGATGGTTATACTGAATCGGGTGGCGCGGTTTCAAATTATCGCTGGGGCGAGCAGCGTCGCCAAAGCCGTCAGCTCCGCGCGGGCGTGTTGGCTAATTTGGTAGTGAGTGACAAGGTTAATGTTTATGCAGAGTTGTTCTCGGTGTCTGAGCTGGAAGATGCTGACGAAACCATTGACGTTACTAACACCAATTTAGGTTTTAGCTCTTATCACATGCCAAGCTATCGGGCTGATAGCGATACCTTTGTCGATGCGACTGTGGGTGTGTCGGTGGCTTTGGATAAATCCCGTTTAGCGTTGAATATTCTTTACAGTGGTGAAGGCGAAGGTAGAGAGAGCGTTGTGCTTAATTACTCCCGCCCTTTCTAAAGACGCTTGAGTTTGACCTCCAGGAGGCTATCAGGCTGGGCTGTGGGGGTCAAAGAAAACCGTAATTGAGATGGCTGCAGTTGTGAGCATTTGTTTTGCCCTCACAACTGCTTGCCTACGTTTTCCGGTATTAAAAAATCAACACCGGTTTGATTACGTCCCCACGAATAGAGGCATTAGCAGCCTCGTTAATATCCTCAAAGGCAAATTTCTGAATTAATTTATCAAAAGGAAACTTCCCTTCTTGATACCAGTTGGCCATGCGGGGAATAAATTCCTGAGGATCGGCGTCCCCTTCGATAATGTATTTGGCGCCAACCCCTCGTCCCAGCATGCTCATCATATTGGCCGGTAAGGTGGCCTCGGCTGGTGGCACACCGAGCAAGCCGAGCATGCCTTTGGGGAGCAGAATCTCCATGGCCACAGCAACAACACTAGGGATGCCGGTGGTGTCGATGGCGTAGTTCACCCCGCCGCCACTGAGTGTTTGCAGAGCTTCCAGTACATTGTCATTGGCCATCGGGTCTATGGTGTCTGTGGCGCCAAGCTCCATGGCCAGCGCTCTGCGGCTAGCATTGGGTTCAATTACAAACACCTTGTCGGCGCCAACGGCTTTGGCACCCATTAAGGCGCTGAGGCCCACCGCGCCGCCACCAAAAATAGCTAAACTATCGCCGGGTTTAATAGCTAGCGAGTTTACCGCGGCGCCCGCCCCAGTTTGAATGCCGCAACCTAGCGGCCCCATGATTTCTAGGGGTAAGGATTTGTCGATCACAACGGTGTTGGCTTCTCTGGCGACGGCGTAGGTCGCAAAAGATGATTGGCAGAAGAACACCGCGTTAATGGCTTCGCCATTTTGGGTTACGGTGGCGCTGCCGTCGCTGGCTCGGGTGCCAGAAATATTTCTGGGATAGAAGTCGAAACAGTATGCAGGCTGATCTTGTTTGCAGTTTTGGCATTCGCCACAGGAGTCAAAGCTCAGTACCACATGGTCGCCCGGTTCCACACCGGTGACGGCATCGCCTATTGCCTCGACAATCCCCGAGCCCTCATGGCCTAGAACAATAGGCATCGCAGTGGGGAATTCACCCGTACGGCAGGCTTCGTCGGTATGGCAAATGCCACAACCAACAACGCGTATTAGCACTTCGTCAGCCTGAATGGGGGCGAGTTCTACCTCTTCAATTTGCCATGCTTGGTTTATATCACGAACGATGGCAGCTTTAGCTTTAGATGGCAGCTTTAGCTTTAATAGTGGATTGGCTCATTTGTAGGCCTTTCTTGGTTTTTTGTTGTAAGTTGACTGATCCAAATTCTGCTTGTGTAACAGAGACAACTTAGAGTGAGAGTGAATACCGTATTACGATTTTGTATTCAGTGTAGCAAGATGGCAAGAAGGGCCCCAGTTTTTTTGTAATGCTTACACCAAGTCAGTAGCAATCAAGTCATGTTAATGGCAAGAGTGGGTTTTGCCTGTTATTGCCAGGTTGGGCAGAGAATTATAAGTGTATTTGAAAAAGTGAGAGTGAGACTTATGAAGTGTATTGCTTTATTGCCGGCCTTCTTAATATGCCTCGTCGGGCTTGCTGGCTGTGCTACGGAAATGAGCGAAAGCCTTTATGTATTTAATTCAGAGCAGTCTAAGCCGGTGGTAACGTCAGCTCAGCACGGCGAAACTCTGGCTCAACGTGTTCCTGCTTCAAGTGAGAGCTTAACGTTCAGCGGGCGTCTAATTGGTCGCCTCGAAAAAAATGGAACAATTTATCCGGGCCCTAGTTTTGCCCGTGGATATCGATCTCAATATGGGTTTAAAACTGAAACCAGTGAGCTGAAGCGTAGAGGCCTTATCGATGTGGCTGTTGAAGTTGATATGCGAGGTGGTGTGCCTGTCTACCGCTTTTTGCTGACACCACAGCGCAGTATTAAGAGTAAGCATGTTGCACATTGGGACCCGATTGCTCGGGTTAGGGTTGAAAATAAGCGTGGTAAAAATAAATCCTTTTCTTTATTAGCCCCCCTGCCTGAAGGGGAGCGTTTGAAGAATGGGCAAATTATTACCCCGTGGGTTTATTGTGGGCGCTGTTTTGTGAATGAGGGTTCATATTCGTTGAAAAACGATGACGAATACTTTCGGCTTTACAATGAGCGGATAGACTGGCTAAAACCGATGCGCAATTATAAGCGCTCTATCAACATCGTTGGTGGATTCTCATTGCTGCCTGAGAATTCCAATATGTTGAAGAGGCAGGGTATCGAGGATTTGTCGGTTGGCGATGATTTGGCTGAATCTGCGCGACAGGCATTTATTCACGACTACGCCGACTACAAGGCACGCGTTGAACAATCAAAGCTAGCTAATCGAGCCTACCAATTTTTTATCGATAATAAGTATGCTCCTCTAACAATGTGGGCGCAGTTTGAAAAAGCGGATTGCCCAAAGTATCTGACGGGGGCCAACATTAATCAAACGCCGGATTACAATCGTAGATATATCCGCCAAAATAAAGAGTTTATTCGCTGTGCCCGCAGCAGTGTAGATAGCTATAATTTTGAAGCTTTTGTTGCAGTTTATCCTGAATTAATTGCGCGTGAAGAAACGCTGTGGGAGAAAACCTATGGCATTGAACGGCAAAAAATCGACAATGCTGAAGGCCAGCTTCAATACGCAAAGAATGTAATTGACGGCGCGTATAACGGCATCGAAAACATTCAACGCTACATCAATGTTAAAGAAGAGCGGTATGCCCGTGAGCGGCGTCAGCGCGAAATAACAATGAATGCATTCAATGAGGTTAGCCAAAAATTTGCAGGAATGATGGCAGAGTCCCGCAATAAGCAGGTGGTCGTGACGGCTGATGGACGAGTTTCCACTGTTGGCAGAGAGCAAGCGCGGGCCGTTGAGCAAGGGCGAATGCAGGCTTACCTCGATGCAAATAAAAAAGAAGAGAAGCCGAGAGATGCTGATGTAAAGTTTAAGTCATCTGAGCTGACAAAGCCCCCAGAGGGTGAGAAAGCTGATAGGGAAAAAAACGCAGTACCATCGGCTGCCCCGTCTGCTCAAAGTCAAAAGGTGAAGCCTGCTGTCGCCCCGGTAGCCAGTGATGGTGACGACACCTTGGCCAATCAGGAGCAGGATCAGCGAATGACAAAGCTCGAAAGCCAGATCGCTAAAAAGAAGGCGCGGGAGCAAGAGTTGCAGCAACAGCTGGAAGAAAGAAAAGAGCGTGAGTTTGAGGTTGCGACAGCAAGGGTAAAAGAGAAGCCTCAGGCTGTGGTGCCGATGTCTGGTGGTATGAATGGCTGCGTAACGTTATTAGCAGTTAAACGCTATCCAGGAAAATCTCCCTTGGGTTCTTGTAGCTACGATCAGCCCGAGCGACTTTCCACAGAATTTCGCTTTCGCAACAACTGCGAGCTTCCCGTTGATATTCATCTTGAGATTGACTACGACGACGGCAGTAGTAAACCAAGTGCTGAATACGGCATTAAAGCAGGTAAAGCCCGCACTACTATTTCCCACTGTGGACTGTCGGATTATTCCTTCACGTATGAAGAAACGGGGGAGTCTGTGAGGCGTCGCAGTCAATGAAAATGAGAAAAGCTAGGTCGTTGTTGTGACGCTAATGTTGACCGATGAGTTCAATCAAAAGCTGGCTGTTGCGACATTCGGTTCAGGTGTTTGCTTTGTCCGTCGCAATATCTCTTGCTGCAGTAGGATGATCATGTTTTGGATATCAATATGATTTGGCCGAAAGAAGTTGATCAAAATGCATTGCCGGAATTGCCACCACTGTCGCTGGCTAACACGGTAGCGGGTTTAGAGTGGGGGCCAAGTTACGCTGAGTTTTACGGTATCGATTTTGCTAAAGACTTTGCGGGTTTGCGTCACTACTTGGGTTATTTTGAGAGTGCGGGGGAGCGTATCGCTGCTCAGGTGTTTGCTTTGCCGGAAGCAAGCCGTACCGCTTATCTCTATCACGGATTTTATGACCACGTAGGTTTATATAACAACGCCATTGCTTATTGCCTGCGTCACGGCTGCTCTGTGGTGGCCTACGATCTGCCTGGACACGGTCTGTCGTCGGGGCCTAGAGCGTCCATCGAGAGTTTCCAAATGTATCTTCAAGTACTGCGAGATGCATTTGTTGCGGTGGCAGCTTTTGGCTTGCCCGAATCGCGGCTAGCCCTTGCTCAAAGTACTGGCTGTGCGATTTTGATGTCGCATCTACTGGATGGTGGTGAGGCCGATTTTGATAAATCGGTATTGATGGCGCCGCTGGTAAGGCCAGTGGATTGGTGGTGGGGGCGTCCAGCCCATGCTGTATTAAAATATTTTATTCCCAGTCTGCCCCGAAAGTTTGCTGATAATTCCGATGATCAGCTTTTTTTAGAATTTTTGCGGGAGAAAGATCCGCTGCAACCACGCACACTGCCGCTAAGTTGGGTGGGTGCGCTGAAGAAATGGCTGCCTTGGTTTTTGGGGCTGCCCGCAAGTGAAAGTCAGATACTGGTGGTGCAGGGGGATGCCGACGACACCGTGGACTGGCGATTTAATTTGCCGGTAATTCGCAAAAAGTTTCCACAATTAAAGGAACATCATCTCTCTGGTGCTCGGCATCATCTGGTAAAAGAAGGTGAGAGCTATCGTCGGCAGCTGTGGCAGGCCTGTGATGATTTTCTATTTTAGTGTTTGTGGGTTTGATGAAAATGAGGGCTTAGCCGTAGCGGCCTAGCCCACAGAAGGAGGGGTGGTATTGGCAACCCATTCCCACCATTGGTGTTCGCCTTCGGGTTTGTCGTTGTCTTGGCAGCGGTGCACATTCCAGGTAACCAGGTACTCGGGGTTATCGATGCTCTCACCATCACTGGTTTTATAATTTCCCGCTGGTGCCTTAAACCAAGGTGCCAGCGAAGACGGAACGGTAAATTCCTCTTTATTGGGCTGGCTCAGGGTAATGCCGTCTTTCGGTGTTACCCGTACGACAACGCCGGACAGCACGCGCTGCTGTAGTGCTTCGCCACCAATGTCAAAGTAGCTCAGTCCGACGAGTGCCGTTTTGTCCAGCAGTGCGGCGAGTTCTGGATCGAGGATATCGCTCATGAATAAACCTTAGAACAGAATCCGACATTTAATGGTGTCGGGAATCTGAGCCAGTTTTTTCAGGGCGATCTCGCTAGAGGCTTGGTCGATATCCATTACCACATAACCCACAGTGTCATTGGTTTGCAGATACTGACCAGAGATATTGATTTGATTCTCTGAAAAGATCTGGTTAATGGCGCTGAGGATGCCGGGAACATTACGGTGTATGTGCAGCACACGATGTTTGCCAGGGTGGGCAGGCAGGGCGACTTCGGGGAAGTTGACCGACGATGTGGTGGTGCCGTTGTCGGAATACTTCACCAGTTTGTCTGCTACTTCCAAGCCGATGTTTTGCTGGGCCTCGGCGGTGGAGCCACCGATATGCGGCGTCAGAAAAACATTGTCGAATTCGCGCAATGGTGAAATGAATTCGTCGTTGTTACTGCGGGGCTCTTCTGGAAATACATCAATGGCGGCGCCAGCCAGTTTATTGTCCCGCAGCGCGTTGGCCAAGGCGTCGATATCTACCACCGTGCCCCGGGCGGCATTGATAAAAATACTGCCGGTTTTCATTTGTGCAAATTCGCTGGCACCAATCATATCTTGGGTAGAGGCCGTTTCTGGCACATGCAAGGTGACGATGTCAGAGGTGGCCAGCAGCTCGCCCATGCTCACTTGTATGGCATTACCCAGTGGCAATTTGTTGACCACGTCGGTAAAGCATACCTCCATACCTAGGCTTTCAGCGATAACCGATAGCTGCATGCCGATAGAGCCGTAACCGACAATACCAAGACGCTTGCCGCGAATCTCATAGGAGCCCACGGCAGTTTTCATCCATTCGCCACGATGGGCGGCGGCGTTTTTCTCGGCAATGCCCCGCAGCAATAGGATGGCTTCGGCAATCACCAGCTCGGCAACTGAGCGGGTGTTGGAGAATGGCGCATTAAACACGGCAACGCCATGTTCGGTGGCGGCCTGTAAATCCACCTGATTGGTGCCGATGCAGAAGCAGCCGACAGCAATCAGCTTTTTGGCTTCGGCAAAGACGTCGTTGGTGAGCTGGGTGCGAGAGCGAATGCCGACAAAATGGGCATCAGCAATCTTTTGCTTTAGCTCTTCGTCGGGCAGGGCTTTCTGATAATAGTCGATATTGGTATAGCCGGCGGCATGCAGGGCGTCGACGGCGGATTGATGCAAACCTTCAAGTAGAAGGAATTTGATTTTCGCCTTGTCGAGGGATGTTTTGGGCATGGGAGTGATCACTCACGCTGAGGTACAGGAAAGCGCGGTATGATATCATAGATCCCTTTCCCAAGTGCTATTCTGTGAGGCTTTACCGCTATGTCGGCCAGTTCTTCTCCTTCCTCTTTGGACCCTATTATTGAAGCGCTTCAGGCGATTGTTGGCAGCGACAAGGTACGCACCGACGAAGAAGTGCTGGGCACTCATGGTCGCGACTGGACCAAAGCCTATCAGCCCGCACCACTGGCGGTGGTTTTTCCCCGTACCCTCGATGAAGTACAGGCCATTGTAAAACTGGCTAACGACAAGGCTTTTGCGGTGGTGCCGTCCGGTGGCCGCACCGGCTTAAGTGGTGGTGCGGTGGCAATGAATGGCGAAGTGGTCGTGTCTTTTGACTACATGAACCGCATCAGCAATTTTGACCCTATTGATCGCACTGTGGTTTGCCAGGCCGGGGTAATTACCGAGCAGCTTCAGGACTTTGCCGACGAAAAAGGTTTGTTTTATCCGGTGGATTTCGCCTCGGCGGGTTCGTCGCAAATTGGTGGCAATATCGCCACCAATGCCGGTGGCATCAAAGTGATTCGCTACGGCATGACCCGTGATTGGGTGGCAGGCTTGAAAGTTGTGACTGGCGCAGGCGAGGTGTTGGATCTGAACCGTGGCCTGTTGAAGAACAACGCGGGCTATGACTTGCGGCAATTGTTTGTGGGCGCCGAGGGCACATTGGGGCTGATTGTAGAGGCCACCATGCAGCTGACCCGGCCGCCAAAAGACCTGACGGCCTTTGTATTAGGTGCCAGTGACTTTGACGGCATTATGAATTTGTTTAATCGCTTTCAGGCGGAGATGGATTTAACCGCCTTTGAGTTTTTCTCTGAGCAAGCCTTGCAAAAAGTGGTGGCCCATTCTGGTTTGGCCAGACCTTTTCCTGATGCCTGCCCGTATTATGCATTGTTGGAATTTGAGCGCCTGACCGACGACACCGAGGCTCAAGCTATGGCCTTGTTTGAAGACTGTGTGGAAGAAGGCTGGGTGCTGGACGGGGTGATGAGTCAGAGTCTGGAGCAGTTGGCCAATCTCTGGCGATTGCGAGAGGATATCTCCGAAACAATCTCTCAATGGACACCCTATAAAAATGACATCTCGACGGTCATCTCTAAAGTACCAGGGTTTTTGACTGCAGTAGAGGAGCTGGTAACCAAGGCGTACCCAAACTTTGAAATCATCTGGTTTGGTCATATTGGCGATGGCAATTTACATTTGAATATCCTTAAGCCCGAAGATATGGATAAAGACGAGTTCTTTGAAAAATGCGGTCGGGTTAGCACTGGGGTGTTTGAAATCGTTCAGCATTACGGCGGGAGCGTGTCTGCCGAACATGGCGTGGGTCTGCTGAAGAAGAACTATCTTGGTTATTCCCGCAGTCCTGAAGAAATTGCGCTGATGAAGCAGGTTAAACAGGTCTTTGACCCCAATGGGGTCATGAACCCCGGCAAAATTTTTGATTAAAGTCAGTCCGTAATTGGGCGATTTGGGAGTGGTAAATGACACGGGTTCAGCGTGGCCAACACATCAGGGAGCTCAAACTGCCCAATATTGATGGGACCTCGTTTAGCATCGAGCAGGTGCAGGGTAAGCGTTACCTGCTGTCGTTCTTTCGCTTTGCCAGTTGCCCGTTCTGCAATCTGCGGGTGCATCAGCTTATTCAGCATTTTCCCAACTTCGGGGAGGAGTTTACCGTGGTGGGGGTTTTTGATGCCTCGTTGGAGGAGCTGCAGCGTAGCAGCGACAAACAGCAATCGCCCTTTCCGATACTGGCCGATGAAGACAATATTTACTATCGGCGCTTTGCTGTTGAACGCTCTTACTTTGGCGTCTTGAAGGGTATGGTGCTGCGCTTTCCCCAGTTGTGTTATTCCATGATTGTTAAAGGCAATGTCCCACTGCGGATTGGTGGCCACGTGGCGACCATGCCGCTCAATATACTGGTCGATGAGCGGGGTGTGATCCAGCATGTGCATTACGGTCGGGATGAGGGTGATCACTTGTCGCTGGAGAGTGTTAAGCGCTTTGCGCTGACCGGCGCGGTGCCAGAGCTCGGATAATTCCGTCTTGCTGGCATGCCCAAACAACGCCTAACATTCGTCGTCAAAGACGCGGCTAAGCGATCCGGGAACCTGTTGCTCGAGCTTAAGTTTAATTGCAGTGTATATATTACATTGGCTGGTTCGCTGGATACCGGCTCGGGGGCCGGTATGACGATGAGGGGCGTCGGAGTGCATTAGTATGCCGAGGCCTTGTCTCAAGTGCTTCGCCATTATGCCAGTAGAAGGCAGGAGTGCTGCTCAGCGTGTTTCGTCATTCCGAACGCGATAGCGAGCCCAGACTTCGGCATAGGCCTTGTTTTGATCACTTCGCCATCCTGGACGCGATAGCGAGCTTGATGGCGCAATACCCGTACAGTTAACGGAACTTCGTCATCCCGGACGCGATAGCGAGCCGGGATCCATGTAACAAGGGCAAGTTTTATCTCGCATTGTAAACCGTGTGGGATCGTGAATAACGCTAATGGGCCAAGTGGCAAATTTGCTGGCTAAGCTGAGTGGTTAAGTGGTTGAGTGGCTAAGTTTGATGCTGAAGGAGCACAGCCAGAGCGGAACGGTCTGGTATGACAAAAACAGTTACTTAATTTTCCGTATGGCCCACTAAGATGAATGGGAGTCAACGTGACCTATAAACATGTATTTTTAAACGGCGGTGACGCTGATTTTCTGCCGGGTAAAGCCGTCTGTGTGGGTCGCAATTATGCGGAACATGCCAAAGAACTTAATAATCCTATTCCAAGTTCACCGATGCTGTTTATCAAGCCCGCTAGTGCTTTTGCCAATATGGCGGAGAATATCGCGATACCCTCTGGGCTGGGGGACTGTCATCACGAACTGGAGGTGGCGCTGCTAATCGGTAAGACCTTGTCTGAGGCGAAACCTGATGAAGTAATGGCTGGGGTGTTGGGCTACGGTTTGGCGCTGGATTTAACCCTGCGGGATTTGCAGTCAGAGTTAAAAAAGAAGGGCCATCCCTGGGAGCGGGCGAAAGCTTTTGATGGGGCCTGTCCGCTATCGCCTTTTGTTTCCGCCACTGCTATTCCCGACTGGTGTCAATTGCAACTTCGGCTGACGCGTAATGGCCAGTTGCAGCAAGAGGGTCAGGCGAAAGATATGATCTTTGGCATTGAAGCATTGCTGAGTAATATCAGTCACAGCTTTACCTTAAACCCCGGTGATATCGTGCTGACGGGAACGCCTGCAGGAGTGGGGCCGTTGCGCTCGGGTGATCAGTTAAAGGCTGAATTGCTGGGGCATATTTGCGTAGAAAGTCGGGTCATCTAGCAACGAGGGGCTGCTTTAATAACGAGGGGCTTTAATGAGATGCCGCCAATGAGACGTCGCCGGGACGTTAAATAAAAACTGCGGCCTCAATAATGATAAACCTGAGGCCGGGTTTTCGATAATTTCCTGTATCAAGGTTTGAGAGTTTTAACGCCATTCGCGGTGCCGAGCAGCAGTACATCGGCGGGGCGCAGGGCAAACAAACCGTTGCATACCACCCCAGTGATATTGTTTATCTGTTCTTCGGTTTTCATGGGGGTGGCAATCATAAAGTCGTATACGTCGAGAATAATATTGCCGTTGTCGGTGGTAACGCCTTCTCGGTAAACCGGGTTGCCGCCCAGTTTGACCAACTCTCGAGCGACATAGCTGCGGGCCATGGGGATGACCTCAACCGGCAAGGGAAAGGCGCCTAACTGATTGACCAATTTGCTTTCGTCTGCAATGCAGATAAATCGCTGACTGGCGGCGGCGACAATTTTTTCTCGGGTTAGCGCTGCGCCACCGCCTTTGATCAACTCCAGTCGTTCATTACTCTCGTCGGCACCGTCGACATAGACGGCAATGCTGCCGGTGCTGTTTAGATCTAGCACTTCAATGCCGTGGCCGCGTAGGCGATTGGCAGAGGCTTCGGAACTGGCAACGGTGCCGCGAATATCCTGTTTATAGTCGGCTAGCAGGTCAATGAAGTGGTTTGCCGTTGAGCCAGTGCCAATGCCGATGATTTCGCCATCTAGAATACTGTTTTTAACTTCTTCAATGGCGGCGGCGGCCACGGCGCGTTTCATCTCGTCCTGATTCATTGCCAAACCTCAATATGTGCGGTGAGTGCTACGGGTGGGTAAGGGGGATGAGTATAAAAGTGCAGGGTGGCAATTGCGAGGGCTCCAGCTGTGATACGAGGGTTTTGTCGCGGGAGTTACGTTGAGCCTAATAAGGGAATGACGGCTGTCATTACTGCGAATTTCCCTCAGAACCGGTAGACTTGCGCTCTTGTATTTTGTTGCAACTGACAACGGAGCGCGATAATCGTTATGCCCCAGAGCTATATCAAAAGAATCCTCGATGCCCGGGTTTATGACGTGGCGATTGAAACCCCCGTTGATGCTGTGCCCTTGTTGTCAAAGCGCCTAAAAAATACGGTGCTCCTTAAGCGTGAAGATTTGCAGCCGGTGTTTTCCTTCAAGCTCCGGGGCGCGTACAACAAAATGATAAAGCTTAGCCAAGAAGAGCTGGATCGTGGTGTGGTCGCTGCGTCGGCGGGCAACCATGCGCAGGGCTTGGCGTTGTCGGCGATGCGTTTGGGAGTTAAGGCTACGATTGTCATGCCTAAAACCACCCCGCAAATCAAAATTAATGCGGTGCGGGCTAGGGGCGGAAAAGTGGTGTTGCATGGCGATACCTATGACGAAGCCTCTGCGTTTGCCAAAAAATTGGTGGAAGAAAAAGGTATGGTCTATGTCCATCCCTACGATGATCCTGATGTCATTGCTGGCCAGGGTACGGTGGGTATGGAAATTCTGCGGCAGGTGACCGGGCCGCTGGATGCGGTGTTTGTGCCGGTTGGCGGCGGCGGTTTGGCTGCGGGGGTGGCAGCGTATATCAAATATGTGCGGCCCGAAGTGAAGGTCATTGCGGTAGAGCCCGAAGATGCGGCTTGCTTAAAGCTGGCGATGGAAAAACAGCGCCGTGCAATATTGCCTGAAGTGGGTATCTTTGCCGACGGCGTCGCGGTAGGACAAATCGGTAAAGAAACCTTCAGGGTGTTACGCAAAACCATCGATGGGGTGATCACGGCGACGACCGATGAGATCTGCGCGGCGATCAAAGATATTTTTGATGACACTCGCTCGATTGCAGAGCCTGCTGGTGCATTGGCATTGGCGGGGTTGAAAAAGTATGTGGAGGAGAATGGCTGCGAAGGTCAAACGCTGTTGGCCATTGATAGTGGCGCCAATACCAATTTTGACCGCCTGCGTTATATCTCTGAACGTACAGAAATTGGTGAGCAACGCGAAGCTATTCTCAGTGTCACGATTCCTGAGAAAGCGGGTAGCTTTAAAAAGTTTTGCTCGGCGCTGGGTAAGCGCAATATTACGGAATTCAATTATCGATTCAGTGACCAACACGATGCGCAAATTTTTGTGGGTGTAGCGGTAGCTGAGGGCGGTGCAGATCGTTTGGAACTGGTTGATAGCCTAGAAAAACAAGGTTATTCCGTGCTGGATATGACTGACAATGAAATGGCCACGCTGCATATTCGGCATATGGTGGGCGGTCATCGGCCTGCGGTGGTGAAAAATGAACTGCTGTATCGCTTCCAGTTTCCCGAGCGTCCAGGTGCGTTGATGAATTTTTTAACCAAGCTGGGCAATCGCTGGAATATTTCCTTATTCCATTATCGCAATCATGGCGCGGCTTATGGTCGGGTGTTAGTTGCCCTTGAGGCCAGTAAGGCCGAGCGTAAAGAGATTGAGCCCTTTCTTGATAAGCTGGCCTACCGCTATAGCGAAGAGAGTGACAACGAAGCCTATAATCTTTTTTTGAGCTAAGCGCTTTGGCGAAACGGATATAATTTAGCGTTTGCAGCGCAGTATCTGTTGGTCGGTGATGATTAAGTCCAGCGGAATATCCCAGCTATCGGTGGGTACGGCTCCAGTCTCTTGCAGACTGTGGGCCAGGCCGATTAATAGTGGCCTGGCTTGATTGCGTAGATGTGTTTGCAGCGTCCTGTCATAAAACCCGCCGCCCATTCCTAGACGCCGACCACTGCGGTCAAAGGCCACCAATGGCAAAAAAATAATATCCAAATCGCTGATATTTTGTGGGCCTCGCCGATGGCTAGGTTCGCCAATGCCAAAGTGATTACTGCGTAAGAACTGGCCGGGATAATAGCGATAAAACTGCATCTTTCCTGTGGCTTTTATCACCGGCAGATAGCTAGATTTATTCTTGAGCTTGGCGTGGCGAAACAATTCAGACAGGGAAATTTCACCATCGTTGGCAATATACCCCGCTATACGCTTGGCGCGTCGATATTCCGGTAAGCGTCGCAGTTGCTGCAACAGCTTTTGGCTGGCCTGTTGTTGCTGTTGGGGCGAAAGACGTCGCCGTAATTGGCGTTTGTCTTGTCGTAATTGGCGTTTGGCGTCGCTGCTCATAGTCGCCAGTATAGTCGCAGTGCCATATAGTGACAGTGTCAAAAATGGGAAAATAAGCGGGAAGGTAGAAAGGCCCCGAGATACCGCCGGCCGCGTGGCCCTTGAACCCAGCGGTTCAAGGTGGATCGTTCCGCGCCATCTTTAGGCTTTCCGACTTGCGGACATGCACACGGATGACGGCTAGAACTCTCCGGGTATAAAAGCATCGGCTCAGGGGTCTGACGGCCTAGCAAATATCCCAGGGTTGACCAGATTATACCGATTAGATCCGCTCCCTCATAGGGTTGTGCGGTCAGATATAAACGAAGAGTGGATCCGAGCCTAGCTTATTTCCAGCTGTCGGCAATGCTGCAGGGTTTCTTCAATTCGCTCAGAAATGCGCTCTACTGTGGCCGCTTCATTTTTGTTGGGCGCGCCTTCTGCCTTGACGGTCAGCAGCTCGTAGCTAATATTGAGCGCCGCCATTACGGCAATGCGCTCTAAGCCAATCACTTTGCCCGAGGTGCGGATATGGCGCATTTGCTGATCTAAATGCTGGGCAGCTCGCATTAAGGGGGCTTGCTCATCTGTTGGGCAGGCGACTTGATATTCTTTGTCGAGAATTTTTACGACGACGGTATTTTGATTCACGCTTCTTTCTCCAGAGCACGCAGCCGTTGGATCATGGATTCAACCTTGGCCCGAGCGGTATCGGTTTTTTCAATGAGCTGTTCCCGCTCTATCTTCCAGTTTTGTTTTTCGGTTTTGAAGCTGCGGTTTTCTTTGTCCAGTTGCTCGCACAGCTGAATCAGCTCTTCTATTTTTCGTTCTAGCAGCTGTAATTGACGGTCGTCCATCTTCTGGCGATTTCCTGTGGGGCATGAGTACTTGGCAATAGTAGATTGGCCGCTGTGATGGGGTCAATGCCATCGATGCTGGCTTGAGGTTAAGCTGCTTGCAGGCGTCAAGTCTACTAGAACAGATGAATATGCATTTGGGCGCTTCTGTTTCGAGGGTTTCTAGACCATAAACCCCGGAAATAATTCGATTTTCATCGTCTACAAGGCTACCATTTTGCGCTTTGCAACGCGTGAGATCTTTTATGTCCCCTGATCACGATGAATTGGCAGACTTGTTTTTGGCGCTGGGTGCCCTGCATCCCCCGGCCGAGTTAGACGGTTATGCGGCTGGTTTTCTTTCTGCTGGTGGCCGTTTGGAAAAAGACGCTTGGCTCAAACACTGCGGTGAATTACTGGATTGTGATATCCCTAACCCGGACGATGCGGTGCAGTTATTTAAGGTGTATCAAGCTGCGCTTGAGTCAATGACCGCAGGAGATATTGCCTTGGACTTGCTATTGCCTGGCGATGATTTTGGTTTAGACCAGCGTATCGCCAGCCTGGGACAATGGTGCCAAGGTTTTTTGACTGGCTTTGCTATGGCGGGTAAAACCGGTGCGCTGGCAGTGGGTGAGATTTCTGAGGATCTTTCTGAGGCCTTAAGTGATCTTGCGGCCATTGCGCAGATTTCCCCGGATGAATCGGGGGATGAAGACGGCGAACAAGATTTTTTCTCGGTATGTGAATATGTGCGAGTGGCCGCGATGAGCGTGTTTTTGGAGTGCAATCAAAAGTCTCGCCAAACGGCGGTTGAGCCACCGCGGCTGCACTGAAACTACCCGCTCCGGCTATGCTAAGCTGGCTTATCCGCAGTCAATAGAGATGCTTATGAAGATTAGTGCTCAGGAATTCACCCGTCGTCGCAAAACCCTGATGGCGTTAATGGAACCCGGCAGTATTGCGATTGTGCCCTCTGCCAAAATGGTGGTGCGCAGCCGGGATTCGGAGTTTTCCTTTCGCCAAGATAGCGACTTTTATTATCTTACCGGTTTTGATGAGCCCGAAGCGGTGCTGGTGTTAATGCCCGGTCGGGAAGTGGGTGAAGTCGTGATGTTCTGTCAGGACCGGGACCCGGCCATGGAACAATGGACGGGTTACCGGGCTGGCCCCGATGGGGTGTGTAAAAATTTTGGCGCGGATGACGCTTTCCCAATTGGTGATATCGACGAGATTTTGCCGGGGCTGATCGAAGGCCGTCAGCGGGTGTACTACGCCATGGGCAAGCATGCTGAATTTGATCAGCAAGTAATGCACTGGGTCAACCTGATTCGCTCCAAGGTCCGCAGCGGTGCGATTCCTCCCGGTGAATTTCTGGACCTGGATCACTATCTACACGATATGCGGCTGTTTAAAAGCGCCGCAGAGCTGAAAATTATGCGGCGGGCGGGGGAGATTTCTGCCGCGGCCCATTGCCGGGCCATGCGCTTTTGCCGTCCTGGCGTGTATGAATATCAACTGGAAGCCGAAATTCTCCACGAATTTGCGATGGCGGGAGCACGCTCGCCGGCCTACAGCAGCATTGTGGGGGCCGGTAAAAATGGCTGTATTCTTCACTACATTGATAATCGTGATCAGATAAAAGATGGCGATTTGGTGTTGATTGATGCGGGCTGTGAGTTGGGACTTTACGCCGCCGATATTACCCGCACCTTTCCTGCCAATGGTCGTTTCTCGCCCGAGCAAAGGGCTATTTACAATATCGTTTTAAATGCTCAAAAAGCAGCGATTGCCGTTACGAAGCCAGGTAATCATTGGAATCAGCCCCATGACGCCACCGTGCAAGTGATTACCGAAGGCTTGGTCGAGCTGGGGATTTTAAATGGTGATGTCGACGAGTTAATTGCTCAAGAAGCGTATAAGCCCTTTTATATGCACCGCGCTGGCCACTGGCTGGGCATGGATGTGCATGATGTGGGCGACTATAAAGTGGGCGGCGAGTGGCGAGTGTTAGAAGAAGGCATGGTGACCACTGTGGAGCCGGGTATTTATATCAGTCACGACGATGACCGGGTTGACGCCAAATGGCGGGGCATTGGCATTCGTATTGAAGACGATGTGGCGGTAACGAAAACGGGCTGCGATGTACTGACCGATGACGTTCCCAAAGAAATTGCGGATATCGAAGCCTTAATGGCGGAGGCCGCTGTTGCCTAAGCACGATTATGATGTGGTGATTGCCGGTGGCGGTATGGTGGGGGCCAGCTTGGCGCTTTGCCTGTCGCGTTATAGCCAAGGCAAGCTGCGAGTGCTGGTGGTGGAGCAGTTTGCTCTGCAGCCCCATGAGGGTGAAGGCTTGCCATCTTATCATCCCAGTTTTGATGCTCGCAGCACCGCGCTGTCGTATGGTAGTCAGCGTATTTTTGACGAGCTGGGTGTTTGGTCGAGTTTGGCAGAACACGCCTGCCCCATTGAGCAAGTGCATGTGTCTGATCGCGGTCATTTTGGCAGCGTGTCTATTACCGCTGCGGAGCAGGGTTGGCCGCAATTGGGTAGCGTGATTGAAAATCCCTGGTTGGGTAATGTCTTATTGGCAGCGTTGGCCCGAGCCGCCGGGGTGTCCTTTTGCAGTCCGGCAAGCTTGACCGAGGTGATATTTAAAGACGACAGCGCCGAGCTTGGCTTGACGCGTGACGGCGTGACGGAATCACTCACCACCGCTTTGCTGGTTATTGCCGATGGTGCTGAATCGGGGCTTCGTCAGCGTTTGGGGATCGATGCCGAGGTCAGTGATTATCAGCAGCGGGCTTTTATCGCCAATATCGCGACCCAGAAACATCACGCGGGCTGCGCTTATGAGCGTTTTACCGAATATGGTGCCTTAGCTATGTTGCCGCTAACGGCGGACGAAAACGGTCGCTCTCGCTCTGCGCTGGTGTGGACCTTTGCTGACGATGTGGCCGATGATGTTGCCGCGCTTTCTGATGTGGCTTTTTTGCAGCGTTTGCAAACCGACTTTGGGTTTCGCTTGGGGCGGTTGTTGGCGGTGGGTCAGCGGGTATCGTTTCCTTTGCGCTTGAGCTGCGCGACGGAACAGCTTCGCCGCAATGTTGTGGTAATGGGCAATGCGGCGCATTCTTTACACCCGGTGGCGGGGCAGGGCTTTAACTTAGCGCTGCGAGATGCCGCAAGCTTAAGCGAGTTGCTGGCGGGGGCGCTAAAATCTGGAGAACCGTTGGGCAGCTTGCATGTGTTGCAACGTTATCTGCAAACCCAGTCTCGTGACCAATGGCTGACCACAAGGTTTTCGGATCGCTTAACCTCCGTGTTTGGCAATCGTAAACCCATGCTGAGCTTGGCCCGAAATATGGGGTTGAGTGCCTTGGATATTTTGACTCCGGCTAAAGCGCAATTTGTTGCCCAGACCGCTGGTATGGCATCGGGCCAAAGGGGCTGAGGGCATGGTTTTGGACAATTCTTCTGCAAACACATCTTCTGCGAACACTGCCCCTCAGCAATTTGATTTGCTGATCGTTGGTGGGGGCTTGGCCGGTGCGGCATTGGCGCTGGCTATGTCATTGAACTCAACATCGACACCGTTACGGATTGCCTTGATAGAAGGTGGGCCCCTGCAGACGTGGCCTGAGCTTGAGGAGTCGGTTTGCGACTACGATGCCCGAGTCAGTGCGTTAACGGATGCCAGTCGACAGCTGTTGGATGAGATTGGGGTTTGGCCCTTGGTGGCAGCACAGCGGGTTTGTGGTTACCGGGACATGGATGTCTGGGATGCCGAAGGTACGGGCCATATCCACTTTTCGGCTGAAGAAGTTCAGCGGCCGGCATTGGGCCATATTGTTGAAAACCGTTTGGTGTTGGCGGCAATGCATCAGTGTTTGCAAGGCTGCGGTGTTAGCTTGATGTTTGGCTGCAAGGTGGCATCTTTTCAGCGTAGTCATGATGGTCCCCGTTTAAGTCTTGCTGATGGCCGTGTGTTAACCGCGCCATTAGTCGCAGCTGCGGACGGTGCCCGTTCCAAAATTCGTGAGTGGGCAGGCTTTGATACCCGGGAGTGGGACTATCACCACCATGCGATAGCGTGCACGGTAGAGACGAGCTTGCCTCATCAGGCCACGGCCTGGCAGCGTTTTTTGCCAGAGGGGCCCTTGGCCTTTTTGCCGTTGGCAGATGCAAACGCTGAGCAGCGGTATTGCTCGATTGTTTGGTCGGCCAAGCCTGAGCTGAATCAGCAGCTTATGGCAATGAATGATCAGGATTTTTGCCATGCGTTGGGGCGGGCTTTTGAGCATCGCTTAGGGGATGTTATGGCCTGCGGTAAGCGCGTTAGTTTTCCGTTGCGTCAGCGTCATGCGCCAGAGTACGTGCAGGATGGGGTAGTGTTGTTGGGTGATGCGGCTCATAGTATTCATCCATTGGCGGGGCAGGGTATTAATCTCGGTTTTGCCGATGTGAAGGTCTTGGCTGAGGAGTTAAAACGAGGCCAGGCCCGCCAGCTAACATTAAGCGATGCATCGGTTTTGGGGCGTTATCAGCGTCGTCGCAAAGGTGATAACTTGGCGATGATGGCGGCGATGGAAGGCTTTCAGCACTTGTTTGAAAGCAATGCAATGCCGCTGCGACTGCTTCGCAACGTGGGCATGAGTTGGCTCAATGGCCGACAGCCAATCAAACGTGAACTGATTGCAAGGGCAATGGGTTTGTCATAGCCGTGTTGGCTTACGCCTCCGGCATTCGTCGTTTTTATTGTACTTTCCATGATGCCTCGCCAGTGATGGCGGTGCTTATTTCGAAGGGATCATTGTGATATTTAATGATAATAATTATCATCCGTCGCCTTGTAGCGGTCTTGTGACAAATAAGGGGCAGAGATGATGTTAAGGCTTAGAAATTTTTTGATGACAGCGTCAGTCTTGATGCTGACGTTGGGTGTGACTGCCTGCGGTGATAAAAACGAGCTTGCCGGTGAGAGTGCGGGTCCTGAGCTGGTGGTCTATAGCTCCCGGATTGAGCAGCTGATTAAACCTATTTTTGATGATTTTACCGCCAGTACCGGAATACGTGTGCGTTATGTAACTGACTCCGCGGGGCCGTTGCTGGCGCGGTTAAAAGCCGAAGGGAGTAATTCCCCGGCTGATGTACTGCTGACAGTAGATGCGGGCAATTTATGGCAGGCGGCGGAGATGGGTATTTTGCAGCCTACAGAATCTGAGGTGCTGGAGAAGTATATTCCTTCAGCATTGCGTGATGCTCAAAACCGCTGGTTTGGCTTTTCAATCCGCGCCCGCACCATTGTGTATTCTACGGATCGTGTTGATCCTGCTGAGCTGTCCACCTATGCCGATTTGGCCCAGCCCAAATGGTCGGCGCGTTTGTGTTTGCGCACGTCTAAAAAGGTGTACAACCAGTCGCTGGTTGCCACCATGATGGTGGCCCGCGGTCCAGAGGCAACCGAGGAGGTAGTTAAGGGCTGGGTCAATAATTTATCTGTTGCTCCCTTTTCCAGTGATAACAAAGTGATTGAAGCGATTGCCGCAGGGCAGTGCGATGTCGGTTTGGTAAACACCTATTACCTGGCACGTATGCTGGAAGATGACCCCGAGTTGGCGGTGGGGCTTTTTTGGGCCAACCAGCAGGGCGATGGTGCCGATGGCCGGGGTGTTCATGTGAATATTTCTGGTGCAGGCATTACCAAGGCGAGCAAACATAAAGCTGAAGCAAAACAGCTCTTGGAGTGGTTGTCTGGCCCCGAGGCCCAGTTTGATTTTGCCAGTCTGAATAAAGAATACCCGGTGAATAATCTCGCTAAACCCTCGGAGCTGATTCAGGCATGGGGTGAGTTTAGAGGCGATGACATTCCTATTAGTGAAGCGGGACGCTTGCAGGGTGATGCTATTCGACTAATGGATAGGGCGGGCTATCGCTAGTGAGCCGCTCTGCTGTCAACGCCACTTATCGGCCCGGCTTACCGCTGGGCCGATTGCTATTGCGAGTGACAGGTGTGCTGGCGGTATTGGCGGTGTTGGCGCCGGTGTTGATCGTCGTTTTTAGTTGGTCGAACTCCGAAACCGAAATTTGGCAGCATCTTATTGCCACCCAGTTGGGTTCGCTATTGGCCAATACCCTGACGCTATTAGTGGGGGTGGGGGTATTGGTGACGGTGTTGGGGGTCAGCTTAGCCTGGTTTGTGGTCATGTTCGATTTCCCCGGGCGGGGGGCTTTTGAATGGCTGCTAATGCTGCCAATGGCCGTGCCGGCGTATGTGATGGCATTTGTCATGCTGGGGGTTTTTGATTTTGGCGGGCCGTTGCAGTCTAGCCTGCGGGAGATGCTGGGGCCAGAGTGGGGGCGTTTTGATGTGCGCAGTGACTTCACGGTTATTCTGGTGTTTGCACTGGTGCTTTATCCCTATGTGTACATGCTGGCGCGTAGTGCGTTTTTATCCCAGAGCAGTGACACCATCGAGGCGGCCAGGGCGTTGGGTTGTTCGGCTTGGCAGTCGTTTTATCGAGTGGCTTTGCCGATGGCGCGCCCCGCGATTATCGCCGGTGTGAGTTTGGCGTTAATGGAGACTTTGGCCGATTTTGGCACGGTATCGGTGTTTAATTACGATACGTTTACGACGGCGATTTATAAGTCGTGGTTTGGTTTTTTTAATCTGCAAGCGGCGGCGCAGCTGGCATCGATACTGCTATTTTTTGTGGCACTGACCTTGTATGCCGAACGTCGCTCCAGAGGTCAGCGGCGTTTTACCCAAAGTGGGCGTTTACAGCATCGTCATCGTATCTGCCTTACCGCTTCCCGAGGCTGGTTGTTATCGGCTTACTGTGTATTGGTGTTGTCTGCGGCATTTGCGCTGCCGTTGCTGCAGCTGATTATGTGGGCATGGCAGCGTGGTGTTGAGCAATTAGATAGCCGGTTTTTTGATCTTATTCAACACTCGCTGGTGTTGGCGGTTATTGCGGCTTTGATTACGGTGGTGTTGGCGGTGGTGTTGGCGTTTAACCGGCGTTTATCGAAAGGCAGCCAATTTTTTGCTGCGGCCCAGCTTGGTTATGCGCTGCCGGGGTCGGTGTTGGCGGTGGGGATCATGCTGTCATTTACGTTTATCGATAATCGCCTGCTTATCCCTCTTCAAAGTTGGCTGGGTATGGACGCCAAGCCGGTGCTGCTGGGCGGCATTCTTAGCTTGTTGGCGGCGTACTGGATTCGGTTTTTGGCGGTGGCGAGCGGTCCGGTGGAGTCCAGCCTGGAACGGATTAAACCCAGCTTGCCAGAAGCGGCCCAAACGTTGGGGGCACGATCAAGACAGTTGTTGACTCGGATCTATTTACCGATGCTACGGCCTGGCTTATTAACCGCGCTGGTGTTGGTGTTTGTCGATGTGATGAAAGAAATGCCAGCAACTTTGTTACTGCGCCCCTATGGCTGGGATACCCTGGCGGTGCGGATTTTTGAACTGACTTCAGAGGGGCAGTGGCAGCTTGCGGCGTTGCCCGCGCTAAGCTTGATTGCGGTGGGCTTGGCACCGGTAGTGATTAGTATTCGGCGCAGTCGTTAATCCCGGCGAAGCGGTTTGTACAGAAGAAATGCCTAGAGTGGTTTTTATTTCCTCCCTGCGACGGTAAAATGCGCAAAAATTCTACTATCTCCCCAGAGGACTGTCTGATGAGTAACACCCCAAGCGAATTGAAATACGCCAGCACTCACGAGTGGGCGCGCCTGGAGGCGGATGGCACAGTGACGGTGGGTATTACCGATCACGCCCAGGATGCTTTGGGTGATGTGGTATTTATTGAGTTACCTGAGGTTGGCTCAGAGGTCAGTGCCGGGGCCGAGGTAGCTGTGGTCGAGTCGGTAAAAGCCGCGTCGGATATTTATGCCCCGGTTAGTGGTGAAGTGATTGCGGTGAATGAGGATCTTGAGGATTCGCCAGAAACCGTGAATGAATATCCCTATAGCGATGGTTGGTTTTTTAAAATTCAACCAAGTGCGGTAGCGGAATTGGAAAACTTGCTGGATTCTGAGGAGTACGATGCCCAAGCTGAGGGCTAAACCTGCTTACTAGAATGTATAAATACCCGGTTTTTTAGCCGGGTATTTTTTTAGCTGTAGCCCGGGTTTTTGTTAGCGCAAACTGAGAATTTGCCAGTTGTGTTGTTCGGCATAGGCTCGCAGCCGGTCATCGGGGTCGACTGCAACCGGGGTCTCGACTTGTTTTAACAGCGGCAGGTCATTATGCGAGTCACTATAAAAATAACTGCCAACGAGTGATTCCTTGTTGTGTTGCAGCCATTCTTTAAGTCGTACGACCTTGCCCTCTTGAAAGCAGGGTATACCGCTGGGTGCACCGGTATATTGGCCTTGAATGAGCTCTGCATCACTGGCCATCAGTTCTTCAATACCCAGTGCCTTGGCAATAGGCGTGGTGATAAAACTGTTGGTGGCGGTAATGATGAGTAGTCGGTCGCCAGCTGCGCGGTGCTTCTCTATGAGTGCTATTGCTTTAGGCAGCATCAATGGCTGAATATGTGACTGCATAAATTGTTGGTGCAGAGGTGCCAGTTCGGCGGGTGTTTTGCCTTTTAATGGCTGGAGGGCAAAACGAAGGTAAGCGTCTATATCGAGTCCGCCTTCGCAGTACTGACGATAAAATTCATCGTTTTTTTGGCGATAGTATTCAACGTCGACCAGTTGTTGTTCGACTAAAAATTCGCCCCAAGCGTGGTCACTGTCGCCACCGAGCAAGGTGTTGTCGAGATCAAATATCGCCAAAGCCATGGGAGGGTCTTCTTTAAATTGTGTGGACTGGGTGTAGAGCGTGGCAGAGTTTAGCATCTGCAAAGCGCGAATTCCCAGACCGAAGGATTTGTGGAACAATGACTGAACAAGCTTTGTAGGGCTTGTTTAAATAAATATTTGATTCTTTAAGTAGGTATGGCAAGTGATTGATTCAGACGGCTTTCGCCCAAATGTTGGTATCGTGCTCGCCAACGAGCACGGTCAGGTGCTGTGGGCGCGCCGGGTGGGTCAAAATGCTTGGCAGTTCCCCCAGGGTGGGATCCATCAAGGCGAAACGCCTGAGCAGGCGCTTTACCGTGAGCTGTACGAAGAAGTGGGCCTGCGAGAAGCCGATGTTGAAATGCTGGCATGTACCCGTGGGTGGCTGCGTTATCGCCTTCCTAATCGCTTGATCCGCAAAGAAAATAAGCCGCTGTGTATCGGCCAAAAACAAAAATGGTTTCTTCTGCAAATGCGAGCAGATGAAAATAAAGTCTGTTTTCATTGTGGTGACAAGCCGGAGTTTGATCACTGGCAGTGGGTGAGCTATTGGTATCCCCTTGGTCAAGTAGTGGCCTTTAAACGCGAAGTGTATCGTCGAGCCATGAAAGAGCTGGCGCCGCGTCATGTGCGCCTGGTACGTGATTATGCAGGTGATTTTCGATGATGTTGGAGGCACTTCGCAGCATCGTGCAGGCGGTTAATTCTGCCGGCGATTTGCAGACAGCGCTTGATATTATTGTCGGCCGTATTGCCGAGGTGATGAATACTGAGGTTTGTACCGTCTATCTGCGCGATCCTGAATCAGGCCGCCTTATCTTTATGGCTAACCAAGGTTTGAACCCCAAGTTAATTGGCAAAATCAGCTTGAGCCCGGACGAGGGCCTGGTTGGCCAGGTGGCGCGTCGAGAAGAGCCGTTAAATCTCGATCATGCCGAAAAGCACCCCAACTTCCTCTATTTGCCGGGTATTGGTGAAGAGCAGTATCACTCATTTTTGGGGGCGCCAATTATTCACCAGCGTAAAGTGCTGGGTGTGTTGGTGGTGCAGCAAAAAGACAGCCGCCGTTTTGATGAAGATGAAGAGGCCTTTTTAGTAACCATGTCGGCCCAGTTGGCCGGGGTTATCGCCCATGCTCGCGCGACAGGTTCGATTGCGGCAGCAAAAAATGCGGTTAGTTCTTCGGCCAGTTTTAAGGGTATTGCTGGCGCCTCGGGTATTGGAATGGGGCGAGCGGTCGTGGTTGTGCCGCTGGCAGACCTGAACTCGGTGCCGCGTCGCGCCGCCGATGACGTAGAGTCTGAATTAGCCGCCTTTAGTAGTGCCCTGGAGACTGTGCGGGAAGATGTTCGTCTGTTAAGCGAGCGTTTGTTTAGTCAGCTTTCTCCAGAGGAGCATGCGCTGTTCGACGTGTATCTTCGCTTGCTGGACGATAGCGCTTGGATTTCTGAAGTTAACAAGATTATTCGGGATGGCGAGTGGGCTCAGGGGGCGCTGAGCCAAGTCATGTCCAGCCATGTTCGTACCTTTGAGATGATGGATGACGCCTATTTCAAAGAACGGGCGACAGATATCAAAGACTTGGGTCGCAGGGTGCTGAGCTACCTGCAAACCTCCAGTGTCGAGCCTGTGGAATACCCAGATCACACCATTTTGGTCGGTGAAGAGCTCACTGCGTCGATGCTGGGTGAGGTGCCTAGAGAGAAATTGGTCGGCATGGTGTCGGTGAAAGGTTCGAGTAATTCCCATGTGGCGATACTCGCCAGAGCAATGGGAATCCCAACCGTTATGGGGGCCAGTGATCTTCCCTATACACAGATAGAGAATGCGACCTTGGTAGTGGACGGCTATAACGGCGCTGTTCATTACAACCCGTCCCAAGAGCTGTTTGATCATTTCAAGGCGGTGTCGGAAGAGGATCAGGCCCTGACTCAGGGCTTGGAAGCACTGCGAGACCTGCCCAGCGAAACCCTGGATGGTCATCGGGTGCCGCTGTGGGTGAACACCGGTTTGATCGCGGATGTTGCTCGCTCTCTTGACCGTGGTGCTGAAGGGGTTGGCCTGTACCGAACCGAAATTCCCTTTTTGCTGCGGGAGCGCTTTCCCAGTGAAGAGGAGCAGCGGGCCATTTATCGTGAGCAGCTGCTGGCTTTTGCACCGCTACCAGTCACTATGCGTACGCTGGATATCGGTGGCGATAAGTCTCTGCCCTATTTCCCTATTGAAGAAGAAAATCCGTTTTTAGGGTGGCGGGGTATTCGGGTTACCTTGGACCATCCAGAGATTTTCCTGGTGCAAGTTCGCGCCATGCTAAAAGCCAGTGAGGGCTTGAACAATCTGCGTATTATGCTGCCAATGATCAGCAATGTGCAGGAAGTGGATGAGGCGCTAAAGCTGATAAATCGAGCCCATAACGAGCTGTTGGAAGAGGGGCTTAGTATCTCTTTGCCGCCAATTGGCGTAATGGTGGAAGTTCCCGCTGCTGTTCAGCAGTCCCGGCAGTTGGCTCGCCGAGTCGACTTTTTGTCGGTGGGCAGTAATGACTTGACCCAGTACCTGCTGGCGGTAGATCGAAACAATACTCGGGTGGCGGACTTGTACCATGCGTTTCATCCAGCGGTGTTGCACAGTTTGCAGTCCGTTGTGGAGTCTGCGCATCTGGAAGGCAAGCCTGTGGGCATTTGCGGCGAGCTGGCGGGGGATCCTGGCGCGGTGTTGCTGTTGATGGCGATGGGGTACGACATGCTATCAATGAATGATAGCAGCTTGCTCAAAGTGAAAGCCGTTATTCGCAGTGCCCGTTTTGCTGATTTGCCGCCTTTGCTGGAGGCCGCTATGGCGGCTGAGTCTGCTGATGAAGTGAAATCTTTGTTGCGGGCGGCTATGTCGGAAGCGGGAATGGAGCGCTTGCTACAGCCCCTTGAGGGGAATTAATTGTCGGCTGTAATATGGTGATGCCGCAGCGGCAATGCAGATTGCTGGGCGTCAAAGTTCTGCTCCCAAAAGTCACTGTCGCCATTTTGCTGTTGAAAAACCACGCTGCACGATCGCGTACCGTATTCCTTCATCGACACAAAGCGCCGAGATAATTCCTGATAAAGCAGATTGTTGTCGGGCTCGCTAACCGCGCTGTCTGTTAGCATTGCCAGTAACGATGTTGCATCAAGTTGTTGCCCTAGGCATTGTTCAAAGTCTGTGAGTCCTTTTTCTCGTTTAATGCTGGGGGTGCTTATGGGCAGGTTGCCAATAGCGTGGGTGCCGGGGGCGAGGCTTACCCAGCCGGGGCTGACATTGTCGGTGAGAAACAGTTGCTTGCCGTCGCTGGCGACTAGATTAAAGGGGCGGTAATTGCGCTTTTGATTTTCAAGTTCATCAAAGAATACCGTCGCCGAGCGTGTATCTTGCAGAAAATCCCGAACTAAATTGCCGCGACTCATTTTGCCTAATTCGCTTTGCTGGCGCAAATTGGTGACGGCGGCAAAGCGACCATTGCGGCTTAACCCCATCCACGTGCCACCAAATTCTTGGTCGCGGCCTGCAAAGATAGCGGGCGCATCCGGCCAGAAATGCGCTGTTTCGCTGGGGCGGGCGAAATGCTCGTCTCTATTGGCAGCAACCACGAGTTTATGATTTGCCTCGGGCTGCCATGACAAGAGTATTAAACACATAGGAAATGAGCTGTCGTTTCTAGCTTGGGCTGGTCATAATAGCAGCTTTGCGCGGTGTAATTTGTTAGTAAGTTTGTGGCTTTATCCTCTGATTGGAATGGCAGCGGGTTTGTCGGCGGGTTTGTTTGGGGTCGGCGGCGGTTTGGTTATTGTTCCCGCGTTGGTGGTGTGTTTTTCAGCGCTTAGCGTGTCTGAGTCGGTGTTGATGCCCTTAGCCATTGGGACGTCCCTTGCCACGATTGTGGTGACATCAATGAGTTCGGTGCGGGCGCATCACAAACTCGGTAATGTTGACTGGCGGGTTTGGATGGCGTTGACGCCAGGCATTGTTCTTGGTGTGGTGTTTGGGGTAAATACCGTCGCCGCGTTGCCGGCGGCTACGCTTAAGCTGGCGTTTGGCATTTTTGCTGTTGCCGTGGCCATTCAAATGGCGGCGCAATTGTCGCCACCAGCGTCCAGGGTCTTGCCTGGGCGTACGGAGCTTTCAATGGCGGGACTGGTAATTGGTTATGTGTCGGCTTTGTTTGGCATTGGTGGCGGCTCGCTGACGGTGCCGTTTTTAAGCTTTTGCAATGTGCGCATGCAACGTGCTGTGGCAACTGCTGCGGCCTGCGGCTTGCCCATTGCGGTAGCGGGGATGGTAAGTAATATTTTGCTAGGCGTGGGCGATGCTCGGCTACCCGCGTATAGTACCGGCTTTGTATATTGGCCGGCTTTTATCGGGATTGTCGTTTTTAGTGTGCCCTTCGCTAAGCTTGGTGCGAGGCTTGCTCAGCGTTTGTCATCGCTGATGCTCAAGCGTATATTTTCCGGCTTCTTGTTTATCGTTGGTATTTTCTTTTTCTGGGGAGCGTAGGTGGCATGTTGGTGCACCCAAATATAGATCCGGTGGCATTTTCTTTGGGGCCATTGTCGGTGCACTGGTATGGGCTAATGTATCTGGCTGGCTTTGCCGCGGCTTGGTATGTTGCGAAGCTCAGGACTCGCCAGCCTTGGAGCCCCATTCGTGCAGATCAGATTGAAGATCTGGTTTTTTACGGCGCGGTGGGGGTGGTGCTGGGCGGTCGCTTTGGTTATGTACTGTTTTACAATTTCCCGCAGTTTCTGGACGATCCCCTGTGGTTGTTTCGCGTATGGGAAGGCGGCATGGCCTTTCATGGTGGCCTGCTTGGGGTAATTGTGGCGGTCGCTCTCTACGCTCGGCGGATTAACGCGCCTATCGCGTCAGTGTGGGATTTTATTGTGCCCCTCGCACCTATTGGGCTTGGTTTGGGTCGCGTAGGGAATTTTATTGGCCAGGAATTATGGGGTCGCCCCAGCGATGTGCCTTGGGCGATGGTGTTTCCCCGCGATCCCTTGGGCCTGGCTCGGCACCCGTCGCAGCTCTATCAGTTTGCCCTTGAGGGAGTGCTGCTGTTTGTGATCGTGTTTTTATATACCCGCAAGCAGCGGCCACGGTTAGCGCCGGGTGGTTTGTTTCTTCTGTGCTACGGTAGCTTCCGCTTTTTTGTGGAGTTTTTTCGGGAGCCGGATCGGCATATTGGTTTTGATGCGATGGGATGGCTTACCCGCGGGCAAATCCTCAGTTTGCCGATGATTATTGGTGGTGGCCTTCTTATGATTTACGCATATCGGCGCGCAAGAACAAGGGGTGAGGGCTAGCAGTATGCAGCAGTATTTAGACTTGATTCGGGATGTCCGGGATAACGGTGTTGAAAAGGGCGACCGTACCGGGGTGGGTACGCGGTCTGTTTTTGGGCGTCAGCTTCGCTTTGACTTAAGCAAAGGGTTTCCGTTGTTGACGACCAAAAAGGTCCACTTGCGCAGCATTATTTATGAGTTGCTGTGGTTTCTTCAGGGCAGTTGCGATAACGATTGGCTGCGGGAAAAAGGCGTGAGTATTTGGGATGAATGGGCGCTGGAGAGTGGCGACCTTGGGCCAATTTACGGCAAGCAGTGGCGTAGCTGGGCTTGTCCGGATGGGTCAACGATTGATCAAATCGCCGAACTCATTGACATGATTAGGCGTAAGCCTAACTCTCGGCGCTTGCTGGTTAATGCCTGGAACCCGGCCGATTTACCTGACGAGACAGTGTCGCCTCAGGATAATGTGCGTAATGGCAAGGCGGCGTTACCGCCTTGCCACACCTTGTTTCAGTTTTATGTGGCGAATGGTCGCCTGTCTTGCCAGCTGTACCAACGTAGCGCTGACTTGTTTCTAGGGGTGCCTTTTAATATTGCTAGTTACGCGCTGTTGACCCATATGGTAGCCCAGCAGTGTGACCTGGATGTGGGCGACTTTGTTCACACCTTTGGTGACTGCCATCTTTATTTAAATCATCTGACGGATGATATTGTCGAAGAGCAGCTGCGGCGCTCGCCTAAAGCGCTGCCACGTTTAAGTATTAAACGCCGCCCGGAATCGATATTTGATTACGATTTTGATGATTTTGATGTGCTTGGTTATGAGCCGCATCCAGGAATAAAAGCACCGATAGCGATATGAGCGTAGTAGTAGAAACTCAGCCTCGTGTGTCCATGATTGTCGCAATGAGCAATCAGCGTGTTATTGGTGTGAATAACACCTTGCCTTGGCACCTCTCTGATGATTTGAAGCGCTTTAAGGCGTTGACTATGGGCAAGCCTATCATTATGGGGCGAAAAACATGGGACTCCATTGGCCGACCGCTACCGGGTCGGGTCAATATTGTTATCAGTCGGCAAGTGGGGTTTGCATTGGCGGGTGCGCAAGTGTGTTCTGGGCCAGAGGTCGCTTTGGAACGAGCTCTGCAAGAGGCTAAAGCGGCGGGGCTGGATGAAGTATTTATCATTGGTGGTGACGCTGTTTATAAGAAGATGCTCCGTTTTACGGATCGAATTTATCTGACTGAGGTCGATATATCCGTTGATGGTGATGCCTGGTTTCCTGAGTTGGAGTCAAAAACTTGGCTAGAGCAAGACCGGCAGTGTTACCCAATGAAACCTGAAGGGCAGCCGGGTTTTTGCTTTGTCACTTATCAGCGAAAACATAGCGACTGACCTTTCTTTGTAACATATAAAAATTATTCTGCGAATGTGTAGTTTGCGCTGTGGAAGAAAACATTTGTTACTGAATGAGACCTGTTTGTTACCGGTTTTCTCGTTGAGCGTAACTCAATTACACGCGAAATATTCGCTAACGTACAGATTACGAAACATTTAGTTTTGTCGTTGATTCTTTGAAGAGCACGTGATTAAAATAAGGCCCGCTGTAATAAACCCGAGGTCTGCGGACTGGTGTTACGGCTCGAAGAAGATAATAAGCTCTGCTTTCACTAAACGTCCCAAATAGGAAAAGCAATTCCCATGAAAACGCATCGATTGAAGACAATCGCGCTGACGGCCGCTGCTACTTTTGCACTGCTGGCCGGATCGCCGGTTTATTCAGCTGAAAAAGCTGATTCTGAAGCTGCTGCGGCTCCAAAACCGAAACCCAAAGTTCCGGTAGGTGCCGTAATAAATGTTGGCGAAAGACGTGTTGCTGACGCCAAAAAATCCCAAGCGACAATTGATCGCTTGGCAGCAGAGACAGGAGATCTGCTGCAAGACTATAAAACCATCATGAAGCAAGTTGATGGCCTGCGAGTTTATAACGCACGTCTGGAAAAGCAGATTGCGGGCCAGTTGCGCCGTATATCCAGCTTGGACAAGTCCATCTCTGAAGCCACTATTATCCAGCGCCAAATTACACCACTGTTGATTCGTATGATCGATGGCTTGGAGCAGTTTGTTGAGTTGGATGTACCTTTCCACAAAGAAGAGCGTGAAAAGCGCGTTGAATTCCTGCGCAAAAACATGGATCGCTCTGATATCACCATCGCGGAGAAATTCCGTCAGGTGCTGGAAGCGTACAAAATTGAAAACGAATATGGCCGCAAAATCGACAGCTACAAAGGTGTTGCCGAAGTTGAAGGTTCTGAGCGTGATGTAAACTTCCTGCGTATCGGTCGTATCGGTTTGCTTTATCAAACTACCGATGGCAAGCAGTCTGGTGCCTGGGACAAAAATAAAGGCTCTTGGGTTGAACTGGACGAAGGCGATTATCGCGGTGCGATTCAAAAAGGTCTGCGTATTGCACGCAAACAGGCCTCAATTGACATCATGAAACTCCCGATTCCGGCTCCGGAGGCAGCAGAATAATGAAACACAAATTTCTCAAGGCCGCAGTCATTGCGGCGAGCGGAACTCTAGCGATGATTGCCGGGCCGGCGATGGCTGCCGATGAGGCGTCGTCTCTAGATGATTTGTTGAAAATGGTCAAACAAGGCCATGCAACTGACATGAAAGAAGCGCGTGCTCGTGAGCAGCGTTTTGTCGCGGCTCGTTCTGAGCAGAAAGCGATGCTGGAAAAAGGCAAGCAAACTCTGAAAGACGAAGAGAAGCGCTCTGCTGATCTGGAAGCTACTTTCGAAGAAAATGAGACGATTCTTACTGAGAAACAACGTCAGTTAAAAGAGCGTCTGGGTACCTTGACTGAGCTGTTTGGTCACTTGACCTCTACCGCCGGTGATATGCGTACTAACTTCCAAAACTCGTTGATCAGCGTTCAATACCCTGGTCGTGATGAGTTCGTAACAACGTTGATCGATAAAATGTCTGGCGCTGAAGAGCTGCCAAGCATAGAAGAGATCGAGCGTATGTGGTTTGAGATTCAGCGCGAAATGACTGAATCTGGCAAGGTGGTTAAATTTGACACCACTGTAACGACTGCAGACGGTAAGAAAGAAGAGCAAACAGTTGTTCGTATAGGTACCTTCAACTTGGTTAACACCAATGGTGAATACCTGCAGTACGTGCCTGAAACAGGTGCATTGCAAGTTCTGGCTCGTCAGCCTTCTGGTTCATACATGGACTGGGCTGAAGAACTGGCCAGCGCAAGCTCTGGTATGTCAGCTTTCGGTGTTGACCCCACAGGTCCTACCGGTGGTTCTTACTTGGCAGCGTTAATTGATAGCCCGACTATCAAAGAGCGTTGGCACCAAGGTGGCGTGGTTGGTTACGTCATTACTGCAGTAGGTTGCTTGGCATTGCTGATTGCGATTTGGCGTCTGGTGGTTCTGACTATCGAAGACATGAAAGTGGGTGCTCAGCTGAAGAGCAGCCAAGCCATGACTAATAACAGTCTGGGTCGTGTTATCAAGGTTCATGAAGATAACCCGAGCATGGATTCTGAAACCCTTGAGCTGAAGCTGTCAGAAGCCATATTGAAAGAGACTCCACGTCTGGAGCGCTCTCTCAACTTGCTTAAGATCATTGCTGCGGTTGCGCCGTTGCTGGGTCTGCTTGGTACGGTTACCGGTATGATCATCACCTTCCAGGCAATCACGATCTTCGGTGCTGGTGATCCTAAAGCAATGGCTGGCGGTATCTCTGGTGCATTGGTAACTACCGTACTGGGTCTGATTGTAGCGATTCCAACTGTATTGCTGCATACCTTTGTTAGTGGTCGTGCTAAGAAAATCATGCACATCCTTGATGAGCAGAGCACTGGCATTATCGCTGAGCACACAGAAGGACGGGCGGGGTAATAAACCATGTACCAACTGAATGAATGGATAGACATCATTCGTCGGTTCATGGAGGCAGGCGGCGATGTTCTTTGGGCCATCGCCGGCCTAACCTTCCTGATGTGGACGTTGTCTATCGAGCGAGTTTGGTATTACAAGTTTGGGCTGTCGAAAGATGTAAATGCCGCAATCAACACCTGGGAAGGTCGTTCTGAACGTAAAAGTTGGAATGCCCACCAAATCCGCGAAAAGCTGATTTCCGAGGTGGCTATTAAGATTGAGGCAAGCTTGCCAATGATTCAGACCATGGTGGCACTATGTCCGCTGCTGGGTTTGTTGGGAACTGTAACCGGGATGATTGAAGTATTTAACATCATGGCGGTAACAGGTGGCGGCGATGCTAAGTCGATGGCTGGCGGTGTTTCAAAAGCAACAATTCCCACTATGGCGGGTATGGTTGCCGCGTTGTCTGGGGTGTTTATCAGCACCTATATCAAAGGCATTGCGAATCGCGAAAGCGAACTTTTGGAAGACCATCTGACAACCGATCACTAAGAGAAATAACATGAGCAGAAAAAAGAGAGGCGGAGCCGAGGAGTCCTCGGGAGAGATAGATTTGACGCCAATGTTGGACGTCGTATTTATCATGCTGATTTTCTTCATTGTTACTGCATCTTTCATTAAAGAAGCGGGTGTGGAGGTCAACAGGCCAGAAGCGTCAACGTCGAATAAGAAAGACAATGCAAATATTCTTATTGCTGTTACCGCGACAAACGAAATATGGATCGATAAACGTCGGGTAGATAAGCGCGCAGTACGTTCCGTTGTTGAGCGTATGCATGCTGAAAACCCCAAAGGTGCTGTTGTTGTTCAGGCTGATATAGCTTCGAACACAGAAACAGTAGTTTCGGTTATCGACGCTAGCCGTGCGGCTGGTGTATACGATGTTTCTTTGTCCACGGAAGATAGCTGATCGATTATGAGCATTCGAATCCTGATCGGTGCCGCACTGGCGTTTTTGGTAACAGCTGCGCTGTTTATCATCATGCCATATCTGATCGAGTCAGCCGATAAAACGCTGGACGAAAAGCCAGCGACTAAGCTGGCCGATATTCAGATGCCGGATACCGATATCGACGTAAGAAAAGAGAGTAAACCAGATAAACCCAAGGTGCCTGATGAGCCACCACCCGATATGGCCCAGCCCGATATGGATGATGCAAATCCAGATCTGGAAGCCGTCAACATGACTCCTTCACAGGATTTTCAGTTGACCAATGATACGGGTGGTTTATCAGCTTCCGATGGTGAGTACCTGCCGATTGTTAAGGTGGCACCAATTTACCCACGTCGTGCACAATCACGTGGTGTAACGGGTTACTGCACAGTGGAATACACTGTGACTAAATCAGGCACAACGCGGGACATCGTTCCTGTTGATTGTGACCCCTCTGGTTACTTTGAGCGTGCTTCTGTAAAGGCCGCAGAGAAATTTAAATACAAGCCGCGGGTTGTAGACGGGGAGCCAATAGAGGTTCCTGGTATTCAAAACCGCTTTACCTATGAGTTGGAAAAATGATGACTGATTATCACTTGAGTAGACGGTTACTACGTCCGGTGCTGGTCAAGCTAGGTTGTTCCGTAGCTCTTGGTGCTGCGGCAATGCTTACCGTTCCGGTTGCAAGTACCGTTCTACAGCCAATGATGGGGGACGCCGTAACTGGCGTCGCTCACGCGGCTGAAGAGAAAGAAAAGAAACGTCAGGAAACGCGTAAAACACCTGCGATTCGCGCCAAAATTTTCGAAAAATTGAACGAGGCGCAGGTTGCAACCGAGGAGAAGCGTTATAACGACGCGATTAAACACCTCGATGAGCTACGTGATACTGAAGGCAAAAAAGCCCTTAATAGCTATGAGTTGGCTAACCTTTATAACCTCTATGCCTTTGTATATTTCACCCAAGAGAAATACGATCTTGCGTTGAAAGCATACGAAAACGTTGTAAAGCAGCCTGATATCCCCATAGCGATGGAGCTGAACACTAAGTACACGATTGCGCAGTTGTACTTTATTTCAGAAAACTACGACAAAGGTGTTAAAACCCTTTTGGAGTGGTTTAAGTTCAAAGATCAGCTAGGTGAAGACCCAGGTGCAGGCGCATATGCTCTGTTGTCGCAAGGTTTTTATCAGCTGCAGAAAATGGACTTAGCGCTTAAGTACATTGAAGTCGCAATTGATGACTATCAAAAGCGTGGAAAAGTGCCTAAAGAACAGTGGTGGAGTTTGCAGCGTTTTCTTTACTACGAAAAAGGCGACACCAAGCGCGTAGTGGCGATTCTTGAAGAGACGCTCAAGCACTATCAGAAGAAGGCGTACTGGTTACAACTTTCTTCTATGTACAATGAGCTGAAAAAAGAGACTGAAGCGACTGCTGCAATGGAAGCGGCCTATGAAGATGGTCTTCTGACGAAAGATAAAGAGCTAATTAATATGGCTTATTTATTTTTGCAGTCTGAAGTACCTTATAAGGCAGCTCGGGTGATGGATAAAGCCATTAAAGATGGCAAGGTTCCTCCGACCTCCAAAAATCTAGAATTGTTGGCTAACTCCTGGCGTCAATCGCAGGAAATCAAGAAAGCCATTCCAGAAATGGAAAAAGCAGCGTCTAAATCTGAAAAAGGTGAGCTGTGGTCACGTTTGGGTAGTGTCTACCTGGACAATGAGGAGTTTGAAAAGGCTGAAGAAGCGATTCAGAATGCCTTTAAAAAAGGTGACATCAAGCGCCCGGACAACGCCTATTTAGTACTTGGTATGGCCCGTTTCAATCTCAAGAAGTACGACGGTGCTCGCAGAGCTTTTGACGAAGCAATGAAAAGCGACGATACCAAGGAATATGCTTCCTCTTGGTTGCAGTTCATGGAAAACGAGCTAGCTCGCCAGGAAGCGTTAAAAGATTAGTCCAGCTTCTTTATAACTCGATTCATAAGGCACCACGACGGTGCCTTTTTTATGCCTGTTGTATTCTCAGCACGGTTCGTGAAGGTCTAATATTAATTGTTTATTGCTCAGAAACTTTCGAGTGTTGGCTTTAACCGTCATCTTCTTTAAAAGTCTGTATGTGAAAATCACGCTTACAGCTATTATCTGTAAGACATTGCTTTTATAGCCCGTTGCCGTTTATACGCTTTTTGATCATTGGCGTAATAAATGCATTCAAGTTCATAAAGGGAATAAGCAGCACTGGAGCTGTGGCTGACTTCGATTGGTATCGATATCCCCATATTTCCAATTCCGTTGTTAAGTATTTTTGTGTTCGGGCAGGAGCCGGTATGACGATCCGTATAGCGATCCATCACAAGACAGATTACGATTTTGACCGATTAGTAAAGCTTTCACCGCACGTCATAAGGTTGCGGCCTGCACCTCATAGTCGAACGCCAATTCACAGCTATAGTTTAAAAATTGAGCCAAAAGAACATTTTATAAACTGGCAGCAAGATGCGTTTGGAAATTATTTGGCACGTTTAGTTTTTCCAGAGAAAACGAAGCGTTTTTCAGTCGATGTCGAAGTCGTCGCTGATATGACGGTGATTAATCCATTCGACTTTTTCCTTGAGGAATACGCGGAAAACTTTCCATTTACTTATCCTGATCAGCTAAAGAAAGAATTAGCCCCTTACCTTGAAAAACAAACTCAAGGGCCTTTGTTTAAGGCACTTCTAAAGACGATACCGCGCAAAAAACGTCGAATGATCGACTTTATGGTTGAGTTGAACCAGATAGTCGAAAAGAAAGTGGAGTATTGCATTCGCTTTGAACCCGGTGTCCAGAAGCCTGAAGAAACACTAGACTTGGCTTTGGGCTCCTGTCGGGATTCCGCATGGTTGTTAGTGCAATTGTTTCGGCATATGGGCTTGGCGGCCCGTTTTGCGTCCGGGTATTTGGTGCAATTATCCTCAGATGAAAAATCATTAGATGGGCCCAGTGGGCCAGAGAAAGATTTCACCGACTTGCATGCCTGGTGTGAAATTTTTGTTCCCGGTGCTGGTTGGATAGGCTTAGACCCCACCTCTGGGCTCTTCGCGAGTGAAGGCCATATTCCATTAGCATGTACTCCCGACCCGGTTTCTGCTGCGCCTATTGAAGGTTTTTCGGATGAGTGTGAAGTCGAGTTCGGCTATATCAATGACGTTTCGCGGGTGCATGAAGATCCTCGGGTCACCAAGCCTTATAGCGAGGATCAATGGGCTGATGTATTGCTGCTTGGCGATGAGCTTGATAAAGAGCTGGTCGCATCTGATGTTCGATTAACAATGGGTGGCGAGCCGACCTTTGTGTCAATCGACGACATGGAGTCTGAGCAGTGGAATACTGGCGCACTTGGCACCGACAAACTTCGGCTGGCTAAGTCGCTGTTGCTGCGTCTTAGAGATCACTTTGCGCCTAAAGGGCTGCTTCATTACGGCCAAGGTAAGTGGTATCCCGGCGAAGAAGTGCCACGCTGGGCATTGGGCTTATATTGGCGAAAAGATGGTGAACCATTGTGGCGTAATCCGAAGTGGTTGGGCCGGATAGATGAGGATTACGGGCATAAAGTTGATGATGCCCAGCGCTTCTCTTGTGCTTTGGCGTCTATGCTGGGTTTGGAAAAGCAGTATGTGCAAGCTGCCTACGAAGATGCTCTTTACTATCTTCTGCAAGAACAGAAAATCCCCGAAAATATTGATGTGCTCGCAGCCAAAATTCACGATGACTTGGGGCGGCGGCGGTTGGCGCGGTTGTTAGAAAAGGGCTTGAATAAACCCACCGGTTTTGTAATTCCATTGGAATGGAGTGACAAAGCCGCTGGTTGGCAGAGTAGTGTGTGGGAGTTAAAGCGCGAGCGAATAATACTGATTCCTGGTGATTCGCCCATGGGACTGCGTTTGCCTTTGGGGGATTTGCCGCCTGCCAGTGAGCATGAAGTCACTGTGGAACGTGATCCTTTTGAGCAAAGAGAGGCTCTGCAGGCAAGGGAGGAATACCAGTTTCCTTTGCCCGCTGCATCGCCAATGACTCCCCAAATACAGCAGCCTCAAATTAAGGCCAAGAAAAAATCAACATCAGAAAAAAGCGAGGTGCGCAAAGAGTGGCGAGAGATTATTCGCACCTCGATGTGTATCGAAGCGCGGGGCGGCAAAGTCCATATATTTATGCCGCCGGTTTATGATTTAGAAAGCTATGTCATGCTGGTTGCGGCCATTGAAGATGTCGCGGAAGAATTAGAGTTGCCGGTAATTCTTGAGGGGTATGAGCCACCTCGTGATGCGCGCATGGAAAAACTTCTCGTGACGCCAGACCCAGGTGTTATTGAGGTGAATGTTCACCCATCGTCTTCTTGGCGGCAACTTGTAAGCACTACAACTGAGTTGTACGGTGCGGCTCGCGAATGTCGCTTGGCGGCAGAAAAGTTCATGTTAGACGGCCGCCATACCGGTACAGGCGGTGGTAACCATATCACCCTTGGCGCATCGACCCCTGCAGATAGCCCCATTCTTCGTCGGCCAGATTTACTGCGTAGTTTAGTGACGTTCTGGCAGCATCATCCTAGTCTTTCTTATATCTTCTCTAGCGCGTTTATAGGCCCAACTAGTCAGGCGCCTCGCTCAGACGAAGGGCGAGACGAAATGCTGTATGAGATGGAAATTGCGTTTCAGCAAATGCCGGAGGGATTATCTGATCAGCCTTGGTTGGTTGATCGTTTGATGCGCAACTTGTTAATTGATTTAACAGGGAATACCCATCGCGCTGAATTCTGTATAGATAAGTTATTTGCACCCGGTACGGCTAGTGGCCGTTTAGGTATCTTAGAATTTAGGGGCTTTGAAATGCCGCCCCATAGCCGAATGGCTTTGGTGCAAGCACTTTTAATTCGAGCATTACTCGCAAGGTTTTGGAAGGAGCCTTACAAAAAACCACTGGTGCGATGGGGCACTGCATTGCACGATAAATTTATGCTGCCCCATTATCTTTGGCAGGATATGAAAGAAGTCACAGATGACCTCCAAGCACATGGCTACGACTTTAAACTGGAATGGCTGTTACCGTTTGAAGAATTCCGTTTTCCGCATTATGGCCGGGTTAAGCTGGATGAGATTGAACTGGAATTACGCTGGGCAATAGAGCCTTGGCATGTGTTGGGCGAAGAGGTAGGGAGCTTTGGCACGGCCCGCTATGTCGACTCATCGGTTGAACGCTTGCAAGTAAAAGTCTCTGGCTTAACAGATAACCGCTATGTGCTAGCCTGTAACGGCCGTCGAGTCCCACTGCGAAAAACAGGGCGCCATGGCGAACATGTTGCCGGTGTACGTTACAAAGCCTGGGCGCCGCCGTCAGCGCTTCACCCCAGTATCGGTGTGCAAACGCCCTTGGTGTTTGATTTGATTGATACATGGAATGGCCGATCCATTGGCGGTTGTAGCTACCATGTTTCCCATCCTGGCGGTCGTAGCTACGAAACATTTCCTGTTAATGCCTTTGAAGCTGAATCTCGCCGTGTGAACCGCTTTGAAACCTTAGGACATACACCGGGTTCGTACACGCCCCGTCCAGATCAGGATGCGATAAGAGAATTTTTCTCTGAGCCACCCAGGCCAATGGAGCCGCCTAAAGAAGAGTCTCCAGGCGAGTATCCGCATACTTTGGACTTGCGCCGTCAGGCAAACTGGATTGGTTGACAGGCGAGGATGTAGAGAGATTACGCACTATCACCTTAGGGTGATAGTGCGTAAATTTTAACGATGAATTGCCGCCAAATAGAGTTCAGCAAATTTGGGTGGCTGCTGAATGGAAATCGCAATTTTTAATTTTCTGGCAATATCACTAGCAGAGATAATCCCCCGAATCTGGTGGTGGGCATGTTCTACAACTAAGCAGTGCTGATGCCCGTATTGCTTAAGGACATTTAGCACTTGTTCTACATTCATGCGCTCCAAGTCGTCGTAATGGAAAACCTTCAAGTCCTGTTTACGCCGCATCATGTCTGATACGCGTAGTTCTTTCCGGACAAAGCCGTTGGCGACTTTCTTAATAACTTCACTATCACTAAGGTCTTCAAGGGCAATGACACCAACACATTCTGCATCCCGATCAATGACAAGCTTTAGCCGAACATGAGACCGCTTCATCATTTGTTCTGCATCTAGCGCCAGTGTATCGGCATCAATGACCAGTGGTTCGTAGTGGTGGAAGTCGGTAAACACCGATATGGCAGGTGAGTCTGCAGTAATGTCTTGAACGTTTTCGGGCCATACCAAGTGGTCTACCTGGTCGGCATCGTACAGTGCGATATTTTTCATAATTGCCTCAAAAGCGAGTAATTCTTTGGTTACACACATTACTTCCAGCCATGGGTTAGCCAGCTGTGAGTAAGGGAATAAAAGAAATCGTCTGTCAGCTTAAAGAGGCGGAGCCCGAATAGACCCAATGCGGGTGGGGGCAACTTTGGGAGAAAGGTAGGCGTCACTGTTAGTGACATAGTCTATTGCTGGGGAAGAGCCGAGTTTGGTCGAAGCGGAGGCTTCCTCACTATCTGGGTCATTATCAATTCCAGGTAGCAGGCTGCTTTGGACATGATCGGCTTTGACCGCAAATTTCCCGGACACATCTTTGCCGTTGCCTGCGTAAGCAAGGCTTGCGCTACAGGCAATCAGCAACAGTAGATGTAATCCAATTTTAAACAAGATAAATCCTCGTTTGTTCTTTTGGGTCTCTATTGATGATATACCGATTTTTGAGGCATGCAACACGCAAAATGCGGGCGCAAGTATTTTGGAGTGCTTGATGAGTAGATTAGTGAGTTAATGGTGTGAATGAGTGCTGACGCGTAAAAAGGTCAAAAAACTAGGGAAATAGATGGTGCCCAGAGGCGGAATCGAACCACCGACACGAGGATTTTCAATACTACGTTCAAGTCTCTGTAATGCCTGCAGTTGTTGGAATTTTCATGCCTGTCAAAGTTCACGTAGACGGATCACGTAGACTTTCTATTTCCCAGTAGCAGGCCTCACTGGTCCCCTTCAGTCTAACAGATGAAATGTGCCTATTCGCAGCCGGCCTTAGAAAAATTGGGTAAGCGGATTAAATGGTTGATCTTACCTTTGCATGAGAGTGAGACAGACCGGCATCTCATCGGATTATCTGGTTGATGCTTCACCTACTGCTGGTGCATGTTTCCTTCGCTAATTCCAGCAAGAACCCCACACGCCTCAACTTCCCGGTCATCGTTGCAACTCGCTCTCAGTGAAACGAGTTGTTTCTCAAGCGCTTGCAGAGCGGTTATCTGCGACCGCACATGAGAGATGTGATCATCGAGCAAGGCGTTGACGGCGGTACAAGGCTGATGAGGGTCGTCCTGATAGCTCTGTAGTTCGTGAATCTCAGCCAGTGACAGGCCCAGGATTCTGCAGCGACGGATGAAGGCCAGCCCCTCACCATGCTTCTCGGTATAGACACGGTAACCGTTGTCCTGCCGATCAGGCGGCGGCAACAAGCCCTGCTGTTCATAGAAGCGGATCGTCTGTGTTTCGACCCCTACCAACTGCGCCAACTGACCAATGCGCATCAGCCTCCTCCCCAACGGATTCTTTACTCTATTGACCTTATAGTAGCTTTATAGTTTTAAATGGTACCACAACATTGTTCAAGTGGAGTCGTATCATGAGCAAATCCTGTGGTGGCGCCTGTGGCGGTGATGCAACGTCCGCAGCGGATACCGATATACAGGCCTCCTCCGAGGCGCCAGGGAGATGGGTCAGTGTTTATGCCGTGCCGAAGATGGACTGTCCATCAGAAGAACGAATGATTCGCCTAGCCCTGAACGGCTTTGAGGAGATTCGGGCGCTGTCCTTCGACTTGTCGAACCGCCGGCTGAAGGTCGTGCATGACGGCGAGGTCGAGCCCGTCACCTCGAAACTGAAGACCTTGGGGCTAGGCGCCTCGCTTCAGGAAACCGTCGCTGCAAATCCGGAGACCATCAAGGCCGCCGAGTTTTCGGCAGCTTCTGCTAAGCAAGAATCCGGGACCCTGCGCTGGTTGCTCGGCATCAATGCACTTCTGTTCGTGGTGGAAATGACTGCCGGTCTGATCGCCCAGTCCACCGGCCTGATTGGAGAATCCCTGGACAATTTTGCCGATGCGGCGGTGTACGGGCTTGCCCTTTATGCGGTTGGACATAGCGTGAAAATGCAGGTACGTGCCGCGCATCTTGCTGGTGTACTGCAACTGATCTTGGCTGTGGGCGTGCTCGTAGAGGTGGTGAGACGCTTTGTATTCGGTAGTGAGCCTGAATCGCTGGTGATGATGGCTATCGCATTCGTCGCATTGATTGCCAATACCAGTTGTCTGCTGCTCATATCCAAACATCGGGAAGGCGGGGCGCACATGAAGGCAAGCTGGATATTCTCGGCCAACGACGTGGTGATCAACCTGGGGGTCATCACCGCCGGCGCCCTGGTCGCGTGGACCGGTTCCAATTATCCGGATCTGATTATCGGCACCATCGCGGGGGGCATTGTACTTAACGGTGCCAGACGCATTTTGGCGTTGAAGGGTTAAATAATGCTCATTATTGGCAAAAAGCTCTCGCCGTATGCCCTATTGTCCATATCGGGCCTGCTGGCAGCGTCTGATCAGGCTGTAAAGTGGCTGGTGCAGCAATCAATGGCCTATGGCGAGTATGTTTCGGTGACCCCGTTCTTTAACTGGGTGCACCTATGGAACACCGGTGCCGCATTCAGTCTTTTTGCGAATGGTGGAGGCTGGCAGCGCTACTTTTTTATCGGAATCGCGGTAGTGGTCTCGATTTTTCTGATCAAGCTGATCCTTGAAAATCGTCATAAAGGAGAAGCCATCGCTTACAGTCTTATCCTCGGTGGCGCCATGGGCAATCTGATTGACCGGGTCTTTCGCGGCTATGTTGTGGATTCCTTTGATTTCTATTGGCGAGACTGGCATTGGCCGGCCTTCAACCTGGCTGATATTGCAATTGTCCTCGGTGCCTTACTTTTCGTTTCCAGCAGCTTGTTGGGTAAAAAAGCAAACACCAATGCCGAGCCGGATGGATCTGACTGACACCTACGCCTATACAACACCATGACCGAACTTCCCGACAACATCCTTCACCTGCCGCAATACCAAGTACTGGGCTGCAAATCAACCGACGACGAAATGCACTTCCAGGTGGACGTGCCCGATCCCATCGCCTGCGAGGAATGCGGCGTGCAGGGTGAGTTCGTACGGTTCGGCAAGCGTGACGTTCCCTATCGTGATCTGCCCATCCACGGCAAGCGGGTCACTCTCTGGGTGGTCCGCCGCCGATACACCTGCCGGGCCTGCAAGACAACATTCAGGCCCCAGCTACCGGAGATGGTGGACGGATTCCGTATGACACTGCGGCTGCATGAGTACGTGGAGAAGGAATCCTTCAACCACCCCTACACCTTTGTGGCGGCACAGACCGGCCTGGACGAGAAGACGGTGCGCGACATCTTCAACGCCCGCGCCGAGTTCCTGGGGCGCTGGCACCGCTTCGAGACGCCCCGCATCCTGGGCATTGACGAGCTATACCTGAACAAGCGCTACCGCTGCATTCTGACCAACATTGAGGAGCGAACCCTGCTCGACCTGCTGGCCACCCGCCGCCAGGACGTGGTGACCAACTACCTGATGAAGCTGAAAGACCGGCAGAAGGTCGAGATCGTCAGCATGGACATGTGGAACCCCTACCGGGCAGCGGTCAAGGCTGTGCTGCCCCAGGCCCGTATCGTGGTCGATAAGTTCCATGTGGTGCGCATGGCCAACGATGCCCTAGAGAGAGTGCGCAAGGGCCTCAGAAAGGAGCTGAAACCGTCCCAGAGCCGGACTCTCAAGGGAGACCGGAAAATCCTGCTGAAACGCGCTCACGAAGTCTCAGACCGGGAGCGCCTCATCATGGAGACCTGGACAGGCGCGTTCCCGCAACTGCTGGCCGCCTACGAGCACAAGGAGCGCTTCTACGGCATCTGGGACGCCACCACACGGCTCCAGGCAGAAGCCGCCCTGGACGAGTGGATAGCCACCATCCCGAAGGGCCAAAAGGAAGTCTGGAGCGATCTGGTCAGGGCAGTGGGAAACTGGCGCGAAGAGACCATGACCTACTTCGAGACGGACATGCCCGTCACCAACGCTTACACGGAGTCCATCAACCGACTGGCCAAGGACAAGAACCGTGAAGGGCGCGGTTACTCCTTCGAGGTGATGCGGGCACGAATGCTCTACACCACGAAGCACAAGAAGAAGGCACCGACTGCGAAGGTCTCTCCTTTCTACAAGAAAACCATCGGTTACGGACTGCCGGACTTCGCAGAGGAACTCAACTACGGAGTCGATCTATCAACCATCTGAGGGTGGTATCAGATTGATGGGGTGAAGGTGCCCCATCAACCATTAAATCCGTATACCCGAAAAATTGTGGGGGGTGGGGGCTGTGTAGTGTACTTCTGGCTCCAGAAAAATATCTCGCAAAAAATATTGATCTCTGGAGGTTGGTCCTGATTCGTCTGGTAGGTGTGGTTTAGAAAGAAGAGGGGATTTCTCCCCTCGTAAGGAAGGTTATCGACGATTTACATTGTCACTTCGTGAGTGGTCAGGATTGTCTCTGGCGTATTTTCGACCGTTGACTTCAACGACGTGAGCGCCTGAATGGTTGCCTTTCTCAATTTCTCGCACCACCTGACTTCTTGGCACTTTTTTACGCTGGCCGATGTCGTAGTGTTCATTGCGGCCACCGGGGCCATCGTTGCGACCTTTGATTCTAGTCATGGCTGGTGGTCTCCCTATCGAGAATGGCACGCATTGGCGCAGTGAATGCAACCGTCGAACCGGTCCTTTGACCACTTGAGCCTGGCTGCTCGGAGAGCTTCAGAGCAGTGGTTGAAATAACCAATCTTCTCACGGTTCTCTGGGTTAGGAGGGTGGGGGCAGGTCCCATCATCACGATGGACTTCGTGTTCGCCAGTGGGTTGGGGGTTTCGATTTACAATATATCTCGTCATGGTTGGTAGCCTTAAGTTTCGAAAGAGAAAATCGGCAGAAGGCTCAACCTGAAGAGTCAAGTCTTGACGCTGGTTACCAAACAATCGAATATACGAGAGCACGTCGTTCGGATGTTTGGGTCAGCCCTTCTGCCCCTGCACGTCCTTGCGGTTAAGGTCGCTATTGTCGAGTTGCAGCTCGGTAGTAGCGGCCTTATTTCTTCTGTACCCGCCCCTAAGTAATTGCCAAAAATACTGGCTGTCTTGGGGTGGTTAAGAATCGTCCATCGGTACAAGATAGTGCGGTTTTGCTGGGGGTGCAAGCACTAGATGCTGTGTGCGGGGCGTGGATAACATGTGAGTAAGTCTGTGGGTATGTATCGACTTTGCCGCAAGCCAATTATTACGGGGTCTGTATGGATACTCAGTGGTGGCAGGCTGACAGTTTCGCCTCGGAAATTGGCCGAAAATTATGCGTCCCTCGAGCCCTAGTATCCTGTCACTACGTTACTATCCCGGCTTAACAGCTGCACCAACTTCGGGTGAATGAACAGCTTCTCCTTACCTACCTGCCGCTCCTCCAGTACGCCCACCTCACACAGCTGCTTTAGATAGACAGAAGCTGTCTGGCGTTTGGCAATGCCCGCATCCACAAGATTATAAATGCGGCAGTAAGGCTGCTGAAAGATCACTTGCAACAGTTCATGGCTGTATATCTTGGGCAGTTGGGCTTGCAGGTATTGCCCCGTGTGCTCCATCAGCTGGCGGGTAGCGGCAATCTTGGCGGTGGTCCACTGGGATGTGTGTTCTACTGCCGCCAACATATACAGAATCCAATCCTCCCAGTTCTGTTCCCGTGTCACGCCCAGTAATAGCCTGTAGTAGTCGGCTTTGTTCTGGACGATATGGCGACTCAGGTAAAGAATGGGCAGGGTAATCAGCCCCTGTTGAATCAGGTACAGAGTGTTCAGCACGCGCCCGGTGCGACCATTGCCATCGGTGAAAGGGTGGATGGCTTCAAACTGGTAATGGGCAATCGCCATCTTGATCAGGGGGTCGAGCCCGTCGTCGGCGTGGAGGAATTGCTCCCAGTTGCTCAGCAGTCTCTTTAGCTGGTCCTCGCCCTCTGGTGGGGTATAGATGACTTCGCCTGTGGCAGGGTTCATCAACTTGGTGCCGGGCACTCGGCGCACCTGCATATCCACGGATTTGATGGTGCTGCAAATATCAATCGCCGTGTTAGCGGTAAGTGGTCGCTCACTCAGCCTACGAAACCCCGTTGCTAGAGCGGTGCGGTAGCGCAGGGCTTCACGGGTGGCGGGGTCGGCGCTATCGTCCTCGTCGGCATACTGGAACAGCTTGTCGGTAGTGGTGACAATGTTCTCGATCTCCGACGAGTCCTTCGCCTCCAATAGCGGCAGCAAATTAATCAGCAGGCCCTGGTTAGGTAATAGCTCGCCTGCTTGCTTCAGCTCTGCCAGCGCCGCTCTGGCGGGAATGCAGGCTTTCAGTATGGCGATCGTCTCCATCGCCGCTCTGGTCGGGGGTAGTGGGGGCAGGGTATTGTAGGGCTGGTCGGCATGCCACATCGTGTTTAAGCTACGCTCTTTTGTCGACATGATGTCAGCATAAGTCGATTGCATCGACATGACAAGAAAATGTGTCGAAAAAATATAACAATATCGACATGATATCGTGGGGTGTGTAGTATCAGCTCGTAAAAATGCCAATGCTGCCAAGCACCTTAGAAACTTTGAGAATTATCGATTACGTGTGCTGGCCCATTGTGGATGGGACGGTGTAATTAACAGAGTGAGATGAGTGCCATCCCTCGTTAATGGGGTAGAGTCTGAATATAGGGGAAAGCCACTAATGATGGTGCCCAGAGGCGGAATCGAACCACCGACACGAGGATTTTCAATCCACTGCTCTACCGACTGAGCTATCTGGGCATCAGATGCGTGGCTGATCAGCTACGCAAGAGGCGCGTATTAAACCCGTTCCAAAACGGGGAGTCAAGTCTTTGAAAGCAAGGACTATTCACTTGGTGGTACATAGCCTTCTGCTTGTTCAAAATCATCGCCTGCAAAGAATTTATCCATCTCTGCCTGGAGGAATTTACGGGATTGTGGGTCCATCATGCTGAGCTGTTTTTCGTTGATCAGCATGGTTTGATGGGTTTGCCACTCTTCCCAGGCTTGTTTTGAGACATTTTCATACACATCCTGCCCTTTGGGGCCGGGGTAGGGAGGCTTCGCTAGGCCTTCCATGTCTTTTTTGTATTTTTTGCAGAATACGCTGCGAGTCATATTTGAGCTTCCGTTAGTAGGTCTGTCTGCACTGCCGCGTTCAGTAGTTTTTTGACGGGTGCGGCAAGGCCGATTTTTTGTTGAGGCTGACCGTTATACCAGAGCTGGGATTCACCTTCCATGACGCAGCCGGGTTCACGGTTGAGCTTTATGTGAATTGGGTGAATATCCAGGTGGAAGTGGCTGAATGTATGGCGAAGCTGTGCCCAGGGTTGGATGCGGCCACTGCTGTTGAGCTGTCTAGTCAAAAAGTCTTCTATCGAGGCGTCAACTTCCAGTTCAGGTAAACACCATAGTCCGCCCCAAATGCCGCTGCCGGGTCTTTGTTGTAGGAGTATTTCACCCTGTGGGTTTTCAATGATCAGCATGGTGGTCTGCCTGACGGGGATTTGCTTGCGGGGTTTTTTGCCGGGGAAATCGCTTTGTTGACCTAGCGCGAGTGCCTGGCAATCTGCTGAAACGGGGCAAATCTCACACTGGGGGCGGCTGCGGCTGCAGAGGGTGGCCCCTAGGTCCATGATGGCTTGGGTGTAATCCGCCACGCGCTGTTCAGGGGTGTAAGTCTCGGCCATTGCCCATAGCGTTTGTTCTACGCTTTTTTGTCCTGGCCAGCCGGTAACCGCACCATGGCGGCTGAGTACACGCTTTACGTTGCCATCGAGAATGGCGGCGCGGCCACCACAGGCAATACTGAAAATGGCGCCAGCGGTGGAGCGGCCAATACCGGGCAGAGACTGAATGTCGTCGACGGTACCCGGGAAGTTGCCCGCAAAGTCGTTAATGATGATTTGGGCGGCTTTGTGAAGGTTGCGGGCGCGGGCGTAATAACCGAGTCCCGTCCAGAGTGATAGCACTTCATCGCTGGGAGCATCGGCCAGATCGCTGACGTTAGGGAATCGCGCCATAAAACGTTGGTAATAGGGGATGACGGTGCTGACTTGTGTTTGCTGCAGCATGATTTCTGACACCCAAACCCGATAGGGTGAGATGTGTTGCTGCCACGGTAGGTCTTTGCGGCCGTGTTGGTCAAACCAGTCCAGGAGCCTGTTGCTGAAGCTGTTTTTAGTCACTTGGCCTTCTTTGGTCGAGTTGTTTGGAGGTGCTTAGGCGTTGCCAGTTAGGGTCGTTGCCAGCGCCAAGTGTTCCCTTGGGCTTTAAACCCCATTTCTGTGAACAGCTCGCTGAGTTCGGCTGCGTTGCCTAAATCAGCTGATAGGGTCTCTAGCTCTTCTGGCAGAATTTTGAAGGTTTGGATCAGTAGCTGTCGGGCGACGCCCCGGCGCCGGGTTATTGCACGAACCGTCAGCCTGGCCATCTCAAAGTCGCCGCCATGGATGGGGGTTAAGGTCAGTGCGCCTAGCAGGCGACCATTAAAACGGCCACCGATGAGCAGCAGTTTATCGCTCTGGGCTCTCGCCAGAAGTTGCTCGCTCTCACCCGGATAGAGAATTTCTAGGTCTGAGGCGTCTTGATCTGGACAGTTCTTGATGATTTCTGCGTATATGGGCATCTATTAAGGGTCTGCTTGATGTAATGCGGGTCGGGATTTTTTATAATGGGCTATTGTAAGCAATTTAACACTGAGGCGTCGATGAGCGAGCGCAAGGCGACAGTTAGTCGCAACACCCTCGAAACACAAATTACCGTAAGCGTAAATCTGGACGGGATTGGTCAATCTCAGTTCGAGACTGGCGTGCCCTTTCTTGATCACATGATGGACCAAATTGCCCGTCACGGTATGATTGATTTGATGGTCAATGCCAAAGGTGATTTGCATATTGATGCCCACCACACGGTTGAAGATATCGGCATCACCCTTGGTCAGGCTTTTGCTGAGGCCGTTGGCGATAAAAAGGGTATTGCCCGTTACGGCCACGCCTATGTGCCCTTGGACGAAGCGTTGTCCCGGGTGGTGATTGATTTTTCTGGTCGCCCAGGTATGGAATACCACGTGCCTTATACCCGTGGCAGCGTGGGCGGCTTTGATGTGGATTTGTTCTCTGAGTTTTTTCACGGCTTTGTCAATCACGCCAAGGTAACCCTGCATATCGACAATCTGCGCGGTGTTAACACCCATCACCAGGCTGAGACGGTGTTTAAAGCATTCGGCCGGGCGCTACGTATGGCGCTGTCGGTGGATGAGCGTATGGCGGGTATCACCCCGTCCACCAAAGGTTGCTTGTAGAGGTTGTAATGGCGAAAGCATCAGTTGCCGTTATCGACTACGGCATGGGTAATCTGCACTCTGTTGCCAGTGCCCTAGAAAAAGTTGGTGACGGGGTAGTCGTTCACGTCACCGATTGTCCCGATACTATTTTGTCCGCCGACCGGGTTATTTTCCCCGGTGTTGGCGCCATCCGCGATTGCATGGCAGAGCTAAAGGCGCGTGATTTGGATGAGGTCATTCAGGAAGTGGCCGCACAAAAACCGCTGCTGGGTATTTGCGTCGGTATGCAGGCAATGATGGAAAGCAGTCAGGAAAATGGCGGCGTGGCTTGCCTGGATATTCTGCCCGGCGAGGTAAAGTTTTTTGGCAAAGACCTGCGGGATAATGCTGGCGAGCGTTTGAAGGTTCCCCACATGGGCTGGAACAACGTCAAACAATGTGGTGCCCACCCTTTGTGGAAAGACATTGCTGACGACAGCCGTTTTTACTTTGTGCATAGCTATTATATCGATGCGCCGGAGTTTGTGGCGGCGACGTGTCAGTACGGTGTCGAGATCCATGCTGCCTTGAGTTGCGATAATGTTTTTGCAGTACAGTTTCACCCAGAAAAAAGCGGTGATAACGGCCTGCAATTACTGCGCAATTTTCTGGCTTGGGATCGTCCCCAGCAGTTTTTTCCAGTCTCTGAATAATTTATTAGGTCTTTAATATGTTGATAATTCCCGCGATTGATCTCAAGGATGGCGCCTGCGTGCGTCTTCGTCAGGGAGAAATGGATGACGCCACGGTATACGGCAGTGATCCGGTAGAAATGGCAGCCCGCTGGGTGGCTGAAGGTGCCCGCCGCTTGCATTTGGTAGACCTGAATGGCGCCTTTGATGGCAAACCGATGAACGGTGAAGCTGTGATGGCCATTGCCAAGGCTTATCCCGATCTGCCCATTCAAATTGGTGGCGGCATTCGCTCACTGGATACCATTGAGCAATATCTGGCGGCGGGGGTTAATTACGTCATCATTGGTACCAAAGCGGTGAAAGAACCGGAATTTGTCGCCGAGGCCTGTCGTGAATTTCCCGGTGCGGTCATTGTGGGTTTGGATGCAAAGAACGGCTTGGTGGCTACCGATGGCTGGGCCGAGGTGTCTACTATTCAGGCTACTGAGTTGGCTAAGCGCTTTGAGCAAGACGGCGTTAGCTCTATTGTTTACACCGATATCAGTCGCGACGGCATGATGCAGGGCGTCAATATCGATGCCACTGTTGCTATGGCTCAAGCCAGTAGCTTGAAGGTGATTGCCTCGGGTGGCGTGACCAATATGGACGATATTCGCGGCCTTAAAAAGGTCGCTGATGCGGGTATTCTTGGTGCGATAACTGGTAGAGCTATTTACGAAGGCGAGTTGGACCTGAAAGAAGCGCAGACGTATTGCGACGGGTCGGCATAGCTTTAGCGTTATTTATTGTAAAAGGTGCAGATATGGCATTGGCTAAGCGAATTATTCCCTGTCTTGATGTTGATAAGGGCCGGGTCGTAAAGGGCGTTAACTTTGTAGGCATTCGCGATGCTGGCGACCCAGTAGAAGTGGCCAAGCGCTATAACGAGCAAGGCGCGGATGAAATCACTTTTTTGGATATCACCGCTACTCACGAAGGCCGCGAAACCACGGTGCATACGGTTGAACAGATCGCGGCGGAGGTGTTTATTCCTCTCACCGTGGGCGGCGGTATTCGTGAGATCAAGGATATTCGCGCGATGCTTAATGCCGGCGCTGATAAAGTCGCCATCAATTCTGCGGCCATCACTAACCCCGATTTTGTGCGCGAAGCAGCGGAGCGGTTTGGCTCCCAGTGCATCGTGATTGCCATCGATGCCAAGCAGGTCGATAACGAGGCTGACGGCAGCCCCCGTTGGGAGATTTTTACCCACGGCGGCCGCAAGCCTACCGGAATTAATGCGGTGGCGTGGGCCGTGCAAATGGTTGAAAACGGCGCTGGAGAAGTGTTGCTAACCAGTATGGATGGCGACGGTACCAAGAAGGGTTACGATCTTGCATTGACTCGCGCCATTGCCGAAGCCGTGTCGGTGCCAGTTATTGCGTCGGGTGGCGTCGGTAATTTAGATCATTTGGTCGACGGTATTATTGAAGGTAAAGCGGATGCGGTATTGGCGGCCAGTATCTTCCACTTTGCGGAATACAGCGTGCCAGAGGCCAAGGCCTATATGGCCGAGAAAGGTATCGAAGTGCGTTTATAATCTAAATCAAGGAATTCCCGCGCCGCTACAATAGCCGCGCGGGTCGTTGGTTCAGCCTTCTTTATCCGTAAACATATTGGGCACTGCTTTTTTAGCTTTGCTCATAAAGTGCAGGCCCTTTAGCAGGTTTAAGGCTTCATACAGTTGGTTGTCGTCTTCGGCGAGCTTGTTGTTACGCTCCCCGTTAACGCGGCTGGCCCCGGTACTTTCTTCTCCTTTATCTGCGCCCAAATGCCCGGCTAAATCAGCCTCGGTCACTTGCTTGTTAGCCCGCAAGGTTTCGACTTTGGCGCGCTCTACAAAGATGTCGGGAATAATGCCCTGGGCCTGAATAGAGCGACCACCAGGGGTGTAGTAACGGGCCGTGGTGAGCTTAATCGCGCTTTTCTCAGACAGCGGCAATACCGTTTGTACCGAGCCTTTGCCAAAGCTTTGGGTGCCCATGATGACTGCCCGGCGATGGTCCTGAAGAGCCCCGGCGACAATCTCAGAGGCCGAGGCAGAGCCACCGTTGATAAGCACCACCATGGGAGTCTCGTCGGCAGGTTGACGTTTGCCGGCCATAAACCGGCTGTAGGCGTTGGGCAATCGGCCTTCGGTGTAGACGATCAGGCCTTCGTTCAAAAACAAATCCACTAGCTGCACCGAGGCTTGCAGTAAGCCACCGGGATTGTTGCGCAGGTCTAGTACCAGGCCCTGAAGCTCTTCTTTGTGGGCATGGAGTTTTGCCAGCTCTTTGCGGGCATCTGCGCCGGTGCGATTTTGAAATTGAGAGATGCGAATATAGCCGTAACCGGGTTCCAGCATTTCACTGCGGACACTGGCAACGGTGATGATGTCCCGTTTCAGCTCGACATCAAAGGGCGTGTTTTTACCATTGCGAAGAATGGTCAAAATGATTTTGCTGCCCTTGGGGCCGCGCATCATGGTGACGGCTTCTTGCAAGTTGAGGCCTTTAATGGGTTTGTTGTCAATTTGAATAATGAGGTCGCCGGGCTGAATACCGGCTTTTTCCGCGGGAGTGTCGTCAATGGGGGCGATGACTTTTACAAAGCCATTTTCCATGCCGACTTCAATGCCCAGGCCGCCAAACTCACCCGTGGTATGGCTTTGCAGGTCTTCAAATGATTCTTCGTCAAGATAGTCTGAATGGGGGTCGAGTCCACTGAGCATGCCGCGAATGGCGTTTTCCAATAAGGTTTCGTCGTCGACTTCTTCAACATAGCTTTGACGAATCTGATTAAAAACATCGGCGAAGTTTCGCAGCGATTGTAGTGGCAGCTGACCCTGTTCTTCGGGGTTTTGCTGCGCACTGCTCTGGTCCTGAGCCCAGGTGGCTAAGGGGGCCAGCAAGCTCAGGGTAAGGAGGGTGATAGCACTGAATCGACGAGATTCCCGCATGGACTAAATCCTGATTAATAACAAAAACAGCGGCCATTGTAGCCCGCTTTACTGGTGGATGACGATGCTGCGCCGCCAATACGCGTGCTTAGCGGCACCATTGGGAGGGATTTACGGGGCGGCCTTTGTAGCGGATTTCAAAATACAGCCCCGCTTGGCGTTTGCCGCCGCTATTACCCAGGGTGGCGATGGATTCTCCCCCTTTAACCCAGTCGCCTTCTTGGCGGAGCAGGCTCTGATTGTGGCCATATAAACTGAGGTAGCCGCCGCCGTGATCAAGAATAATCAGCAGCCCTGTGCCCCGTAACCAGTCGGCAAACACTACCCGGCCATTGTGTATTGCGCGAATGGTATTGCCTTGATTGCCGCTTATTTGCACTCCTTGCCAAGTTACTGCGCTGCCTTGGCGAGGGCTGCCGTAGCGATTGAGGTGCTTGCCGGAGGAGGGCCAGCGGAGTTTGCCTCGCATTTTTGCAAAGGGCTCGTTGTTGGTGGGGATGGCAATATTGGCAATGTCGTCGTCGATGCGGCGTAGTACATCTTCCAGGGCTTGGCGCTCTTCCCCTAAGTTCTTTAACGAGCCCTTTTGGCTCCCCAGTTCTTTGTCCAATTTGGCAATCTGCTGACGGCGGTCGCTCTGCTGTTCTTTTAATTCTTCTTGCTGATCCTTGAGGTCTTTGCGGGTGTCTTCAAGCGCTTCTTGTTCGGCAATGATCGCGGGCAGGAGACGCTCTAACTCCTGCAAGGTGCTTTTATACTCGGCGACTTTTTTGCTGCGGGCCTTATTAAAATATTCGTAATAAGTGAGATTGCGGGTGAGGGCGTCGGGGTTCTCTTGATTCAGCAGCATTTTGAGCGGCGTTTCTTGATTCAAGGTATAAGCTTTGCGAAGTTGTTCGGCGATTTTCTCTTTTTGTTGCGCTTGTTGAGCTTGCAGCGTGCGTTGGCGCTGGTGCAGCGTATTCAGCTTTTGGCTTTGCTGTTGGTATTTGGTTTCGGTGCGGTGCAGTTTTGCGGCCAGCGCGCCAATTTCTGTTTCTATACGCTGCAGTTTTTTGGCGGCCCTGCTGCGATTGCCCTGGGTGCTGTTAATGTCATTTTTCAAACGCTCAATTTGTTTGTTGAGGGCCTCCAGCTGTTGCTGGGTAGAGGGCCCTTCTGCTTTTGCAGGGACGCAAAAAAATATTAGCGCAAAAACGTAAACAACTAACCGCAGGCAAGGTTGCAAGATGCCGCTTCCCTGTTATTGAGTGGCAAGTAGGTTGCGCCCTGTCATTTCTGCGGGCTGCTCAATGTCTAATAGTGCCAGCATGGTGGGAGCAATATCGGCCAGGCGGCCACCTTTTTCCTGCAGTTTGACATTGTCATGGCTACCTACATAAACCAGTGGCACCAGCTCAGTGGTGTGTTGGGTGTGGGGCTGGTTGGCGTCGTGGTCGACCATTTGTTCGCAGTTGCCGTGATCAGCGGTAATCAGGCAGTGGCCCCCCACCTCTAAAATGGCGTCGGTCACGTGTTTGATGCAGTCATCCAGTGCTTCTACCGCTTTTACGGCGGCATCAAATACCCCGGTATGGCCAACCATATCGCCATTGGCGTAGTTACAAACGATGGTGTCGTACTTGCCGCTGCGAATGGCCTCGACCAGCTGGGCCGTTACCTCGGGGGCACTCATTTCTGGTTGCAAGTCGTAAGTGGCAACGTCGGGAGAGGGGATTAGCTTGCGATCTTCGCCGGTGTAAAGCGCTTCACGGCCACCGCTAAAGAAAAAGGTCACGTGGGCATATTTTTCGGTTTCGGCAATTCGCAGCTGAGTTTTGCCCGCTTTCTCCATTAATTCGCCGTAGCTGTTGACGATGTTGTCGGGTGGGTAGGCCACGCTGCCGTCAATGTTGTCGGCATATTGGGTGGTCATAACAAAGCTGGATAGGGCGGGTCGCTGGCCGCGGTCAAAACCGTCAAACTCGTTGTCGACAAAGGCGCGACTGATTTCTCTTGCCCGGTCGGCGCGAAAGTTCATAAAAATAACCGCGTCGCCATCGGCAATTTTGGTGGCCTCTTGGCCTTGGCTGGCAATAATGGACGCGCTGACAAACTCGTCATTTTCGTCACGGGCGTAAGCCGCCGCTAGAGCGTCGTCAGTGTTGGCGTACTGAAATTCAGCTTGGCCGTCGCGCAGCAGGCGATAGGCTTTTTCGACCCTATCCCAGCGGTTGTCGCGATCCATGGCGTAATAGCGACCAATCATCGATGCGGTGCGACCGCATTTAAGCTCGGCAAATTTGGCGTCGATTTTTTCCAGCGAGGCTTTGGCGCTCCGGGGTGGCGTGTCCCTGCCATCTAAAAAGGCGTGCAGGTAAACGTTTTTGGCGCCACGCTCTGCGGCCAGATCAATCATGGCGAGTATATGATTTTGGTGGCTGTGTACGCCCCCGTCTGAAAGCAGGCCGAGAATATGTACGGCTTTGTCGGATTGTACGGCTTTATCGACGGCGTCGGTGTAAACGGGGTTTTTAAAGAAGTCACCGTCAGCTATTTCTTTGTCAATTTTGGTAATGTTTTGATACACCACCCGGCCGGCACCTAAGCTCATATGGCCCACTTCCGAGTTACCCATTTGTCCTTCGGGCAAACCAACGTCTAAGCCCGAGCCAGAAATTAGCGTGTGAGGCGCAGATTTCCAGAGCCGATCCCAAGTGGGAGTGGCCGCGTGATAAATGGCGTTGTCCTCGGGGGCTTCCCGGTAGCCAAAACCATCTAAGATGATTAGCGTGACGGGTTTCTTTGCTTGGGATTGGTCTGGGGCTTGGTTATCAGTCATGGGTCTCGGGTCTTGAAATTTTTAGAGCGGGCCCCATTGTAACTTTTCGAGTGCGGCGAGGCTATGTGAGCGGGTGAGAAAAGCGAGGCGCACGTGTATACTCGCGCTTTTGCCTGCTGCGTCTGTTGGCTGGCGTTAACAGAGAGTTTTCATGGAAAAGTTGATTCTATTTATCGGTGAGCAGTGGATTTTGGTCGGCGGCTTGGTGAGTTGCGTTATGCTGCTGAGTTTTCACGAGTCTCGTCGTGCCGGTAAAGCTTTGTCGCCCCAGCAGGTGGTAAACCTTGTAAACCAGCAGCAAGCGGTGGTGATTGATCTGCGAGATAAGGCGGAATACAGCAAAGGACATATTATGGACTCTGTGAATGTGCCCTTTAATAAGTTGGATGCCGACATTGATCGTCATGCTGGCGATAAAGACAAGCCAGTTGTGTTGGTTTGCAAGTTGGGGCAGCATTCCAGTGCAGCTGGGAAAAAGCTGGCTGCAAAAGGCTATTCTCAAGTACATCGCCTTAAAGGTGGTGTTGGTGAGTGGCAGCAAATGCAAATGCCTTTGGTAAAGTAAGAGGGCGAGCAAATGACAGACGTAACAATTTATACCACTCGGTTTTGCCCTTTCTGCGTTCGCGCCAAACACGTGCTTACGAATAAAGGCGTCGCGTTTAAAGAAATTCCGGTAGATGGTGACAATGCCATGCGTCGCGAATTGCAAGAGCGCAGTGGTCAGCGCACCGTGCCGCAAATTTGGATAGGTGAGCAGCACATTGGTGGCTGTGATGAATTAATGGCCCTTGATCGTCAGGGGCAGTTAGATGTGATGCTCGCAGAATAAATCGAGCGTTATTAATTATGAAAAATCGAAACAGGAACCCCCATGGCTGATCAAGATCCGGCTCAAGCAAAATTTGCTCTGAAGCGTATTTACATCAAAGACTTATCTTTTGAGTCTCCCGCTGCTCCGTTGGTGTTTACCAAGCCTTGGCAGCCCAAAATGCATGTGGACTTAAATACCCGCAGCGAAAAAATCGGCGATAGCGATTATGAAGTGGTGCTTAGCGTCACCGTGACCGCCAAGCTAGAAGAAGAAACGGCATTTTTGATTGAAGTCCATCAGGGCGGTTTGTTTCTGGCTGAGGGTGTAGAGGGTGAGCAGCTGCGCCAAATTTTAGGTATTGCCTGCCCAAATATGTTGTTCCCCTATGTACGTGAAGCTGTTGATTCAGCTGTTGTTAAAGGCGGTTTTCCAGCATTGGCATTGCAGCCAGTGAATTTTGAAGCGCTGTATCGCCAAGCCCAGCAAGATGCTGCCAAACAGCAATCTGCTGAAAGTACTACTCATTAAGTAGAGGCGCGGTCGTGTTTCATATTGCTTTGCACGAACCGCGTATTGCCCCGAATACCGGTAACATCATTCGGCTGGTTGCCAATAATGGCTGCCAGCTGCATTTGATTGAGCCGCTCGGTTTTGATCTTGAAGAAAAAAAGCTGCGCCGGGCCGGTCTGGATTATCGAGACATGGCTCGGGTGCATCGCTACCCCGATTACCCTTCTTTTTTGGCTGCCATGGCGGGCCGCCGTATTTTTGCCCTGACCACTAAGGGTTCTCGCAATTATGCCGATGCCGCCTTTCAGGCTGATGATGTGCTGTTATTTGGTTCTGAAACAGCGGGGCTGCCGCAAGATATTCGCGATGCACTTGGCGTCGAGCACTGCTTGCGGGTGCCGATGATGGCGGGGGCGCGGAGTTTGAACCTGTCTAACACGGTTGCATTGGTGAGTTATGAAGCCTGGCGGCAGCTGGGGTTTTTAGGCAGCTAATTTGCTGTGTTGTTGCTGTTGGCAGCAGGGTGGATGACTCCCAGTTGTGAATGAGCTTGGCCCTACTAGACCTTTGCCCTATGTGGGCATCCCATCACTCGCCCTTCGGATGCGTTGCGGTTGATTCGGGGCTGTGCCCCTCACTCTTCGGGCGCCTATCGGCGTCCAAAACGATAAAGCCGTTTTGTCTCAAAATTCAAAGGGAAAACGCTGCGGAACTCGCCTGCGGCTTCAACAGTCCTCGCTAAAAGTTTTCCCCTTGAATTTCTGCAACGCTTGGTGAGTTCAAAGGGGGGGAAACCAAAAACCAAAGCCGCGAAGCGCGCAGGGCACCGATGGCAGTTTTTCGCCATCGGCAGCGGAATTGGGGTGTGCTTTTCTTGCTTACTTCTTTTTCACACAAAAAGAAGTAAGTCGCCCAGCGGGGCGAAACAATAAAGACTCGAAAAAGAAATTCGATGGGCTGGTTCAGGTGCGAAGAAAAACCACGCTAGTGATGAGTCTCAAGTGGGGCAAAGTCGCGGTCGGCGCCCGCTCCTACTGGGCCGTATTCGGTGTGGAAGAAGGCGGCTGCTGCGACAAAAAAGATGTGACGAGGACTTAATCCTCGTCATCGCCTCCCATGCCGAGTTCTTTGATCTTGCGAGTCAGGGTATTGCGCCCCCAGCCCAGTAAGTTGGCGGCATCCCGCCGACGGCCATGGGTATGACGCAGCGCGGCTTCTATCATAATGCGTTCAAATTGCGGTACTGCGCGATCGAGCAGTTTGTCGCGGCCTACCATGAGTTCTTGATCGGCCCAACGCCGCAAATTGTCCTGCCAGTTGGAAGCGGGAGCGGCTTCACCTTGAGGGCGTTCCAATAGTTCGGGTGGCAGGTCGTCAATATGGATTTCACGGCTGGAGGCCATCACGGTCAACCAGCGGCAGGTGTTTTCTAATTGCCGAACGTTGCCGGGCCATTCCAGTTGGCTTAGGTATTCTTCAGTTTCGGGGCGTAGCCGCTTGGGTTCAACGTTCAGTTCTTCGCCGGCACTGATAAAGAAGTGCTGCATAAGTTTGGGGATGTCTTCCCGGCGCTCGGCGAGTCGTGGTAAGTGAATGCGAATGACGTTGATGCGGTGAAATAAGTCTTCCCGAAAGGTGTTGTTTTGCACCAGTTTTTCTAAGTTTTGGTGGGTGGCGGCAATGATGCGCACATCCACTTTTACCGGAGTGTGGCCGCCGACACGATAGAATTCACCGTCGGCTAATACGCGTAGCAAACGAGTTTGGGTGTCGGCAGGCATATCGCCGATTTCATCTAGGAATAATGTGCCGCCATTGGCTTGCTCAAAGCGGCCTCGGCGCTGGGCGCTGGCACCGGTAAATGCTCCTTTTTCATGGCCAAATAATTCAGATTCCATCAAATCTTTGGGGATGGCGGCCATGTTTAGTGCAATAAAGGGTTTGCTGGCGCGGGGGCTGTGGCGATGCAGTGCTTGGGCGACCAGCTCTTTACCCGTGCCGGATTCGCCGTTGATCAGCACGGTGATGTTGGATTGTGACAGTCTACCTATGGCCCGAAAAACTTCTTGCATGGCTGGGGCTTCACCGATGATTTCAGTGCTTTCCAGTGGCGGTTCTTCTGGCAGGAGATTTTTGTTTTTGTTGGCGTGTTGCAATGCCCGCTGGGTGGTGGCCACCGCGTCATCTACATCAAAGGGTTTGGGCAGGTATTCAAAGGCGCCGCCTTGATAAGACGCTACGGCACTGTCCAGGTCGGAGTGGGCGGTAGTGATAATAACCGGTACATCGGGGTGGATTTCGTTGATCCGGGACAGCAACTGTAGTCCGTCTATGCCCGGCATGCGAATATCGCTAATGATGGCATCGGGCACTTCGCCTTGCAGCTCGCTCAACAGGGCGTCGCCGTTTTCGAAGCTGCGGGTAACAATGCTTGCTTGGTTTAATGCTTTCTCTAGCACCCAGCGAATTGATCGGTCATCGTCTGCAATCCAAACTACATGGGTTTCGCTCATGATGCTTGCTCCAAAGGTATAAACAACGAGAACTCCGTGCGCCCGGGTTCGCTATTACACTCTATTAATCCGTTGTGATGATTCAAAATTGATTGGGCGATGGATAAGCCTAACCCCGAGCCTTGAGCTCGGCCGCTGACCATAGGCAGGAAGATCGAGGCGCGTAGGTCTTCAGGAATGCCTGGGCCGTTGTCGATAATGTCTACTCTGGAGACGAGTCGGTAGCGATGTGAGCCAATGGTGAACTGGCGCATGCTGCGACTGCGAATCACAATAGTGGGTTCATCGTCTTCGGGGGGATCTTGTCCCAGCGCTTGCTGGGCATTGCGCATAACGTTGAGAAAAGCCTGAATAAGTTGTTCTCGGTCGCCCAATACATCGGGAATGCTGGGATCGTAGTCGCGTATGACCCGAATACCCCCATCGCTTTCGGCTTCTACCAGTTGACGCACGCGTTCTATTACTTCGTGAATATTCGTGTCTTGTTTCTCTGGCGCTTTGTGGGGGCCAAGCATGGTATCGACTAAGTTGCGTAACCGGTCAGCTTCTTCAATGATGATGTTGGTGTAGTCGTGGAGCTTGGGTTCGCTGAGTTCTCGGGCCAGCAATTGAGCTGCGCCCCGCAGGCCCCCCAGGGGATTTTTGACTTCGTGGGCGATGCCGCGAATCAAAGCTTGGCTGTTTTGCTGAGAAGAGAGCAGGCCTTCTTCGCGGCTAATACGCAGCAGTCTGTCTAGGGGTTGTAGCTCAATAATCAAGGAGGTGCGCTGGCCTTCTAATACAGGGGTTACGGCATAGTCGACGGTAATTTCTGCGCCAGAGCGAAGTGTCAGCACGGTTTCGCGCTTGGTATAAGCTTCGCAGTTGTTGATGGCATCCAGGAGTTTGACTAGCGTGTCTTCTTGTTCGTGAAATAAGCGCGTAATAGCTTCGCCGTGTATGCGTTGATCCGATACGGCTAGCAATGATTCTGCCGCCGGATTGATATAGCTCACCGTCAGATTAGGCTCAACCAGCAGAATTGCTGTTTTGAGGTTGTCCAGAATGTGGTGGTGAATGTTATTCGGGGGCATAGGGTCGCCAGTGCTTTCATTATGTTCAGGTTTAGCAATTTCCAGGCCAAGCCGGGGGCATTTGTTGGTGTTGAGATAAAGTCTGCAAATGCGCTGAAGTCCCATAATGGTGCGGCCTGGTGCGATGTGCTTGGTCGGCTTTTTATCAGCCTTGGCAAGGCAGTATACGCGAGAGTGCGCAAGTTTGGTGCACGAAGAAGAAGGGTGGTGCGCGCCTATGCTTAATTGTTGGGCCAGTAAACCATGATTCGAATGCTGTCGCTGCCAATCGACCTGTTTTTCTCGTCAATCAGCTGGACTTTTATGTGATGGGGGCCGCGGCTTAATTGTGGGATGTCGATGTGAGTTTGTCGTCCTGAGGCAAGTACCTGACCGTCTAGGCTTATTTTAATTTGAAAGTCTTTCGGCAGTGGTTTGCTCAGGGCGACTTTAACTTGAGTGCCGATTAAGCCATTAGCTAAAATTTGTCCGTCTTTCGGGTGGCGGATGCTTAAGTTGGGTATGTCCTCCGAAACAGCGGGACGCTTGTTTTTTGGGGGAGGCGGGGTCTCGACTGCCGGGCTTGTGTTGGTGTCTGGAATATCGATAGCAACCGCATTTTTGGCTTTGGTGTCGCTAAAAACGGGATTACCGTGTTTGTCTACGGAGCGGTAGATTTCTGCGCTAACACTGGCAGAGAGTAGAAGGCTGAAAATCCCGAGGATAGTGACTAAGTGCATGCGTTTGTCCGGGCAGGGCCGTGTTGGCTGTGGTTGAGATGTTACTAGTATTTCTTGCCTGATGGTGATCTTGCAAGGCAAATTTCAGGCACAAAAAAGCCCGCCATAGAGCGGGCTTAAAAGACCCTTGTGGGAGAGTTACACGCTGTAGTACATATCAAACTCAACCGGGTGAGTTGTCATGTTCAGGCGCTCGATTTCTTGAGATTTCAGGTCGATGTAAGCATCGATCATGTCGTCGTCAAATACGCCGCCAGCTGTCAAGAAGGCGCGGTCAGCATCCAGTGCTTGCAGAGCCATGTCCAGGCTAGAGGCAACGGTTGGAATGTTAGCTGCTTCTTCTGCAGGCAGGTCGTAAAGATCTTTGTCGGCAGCATCGCCGGGGTGGATCTTGTTCTGGATGCCGTCCAGGCCGGCCATCAGCATACAGGCGAAGGCCAGGTATGGGTTAGCTGACGCATCTGGGAAGCGAACTTCTACGCGGCGAGCTTTAGGGTTGCTGATGAAAGGAATCCGAATAGAAGCGGAGCGGTTGCGAGCCGAGTAGGCCAGCATAACGGGTGCTTCAAAGCCGGGAACCAGGCGTTTGTACGAGTTGGTAGACGCGTTGGTAAATGCGTTGATTGCGCGAGCGTGCTTGATGATACCGCCAATGTAGAACAAGGCTGTTTCAGACAGGCCGCCGTAAACGTCACCGGTAAACAGGTTCTGACCGTCCTTGCTCAAAGACTGGTGAACGTGCATGCCGCTACCGTTGTCGCCAACGACAGGCTTGGGCATGAAGGTCGCTGTTTTGCCGTAAGCGTGTGCAACGTTGTGTACGCAGTACTTAAGAATCTGTACTTCGTCCGCTTTTTTCACGCCCGTGTTGGGGCCAACACCGATTTCACACTGGCCCGCAGTACCCACTTCGTGGTGATGTACTTCAATGTCCAGTCCCATGTCGGTCATGGCGTTACACATGGCGGCACGCAGATCGTGCAGGCTGTCTACTGGCGGAACGGGGAAGTAACCGCCTTTAACGCCGGGGCGGTGACCGATGTTGCCTTCTTCAAAGTTGTCGCCTGATTTCCACGCAGCTTCGTCAGAAGCAATAGCGTAGCTGGCGCCTTCCATGCCGATTTTCCATTTTACATCGTCAAATACGAAGAATTCGGGCTCGGGTCCAAACAATACGTTGTCGGCAATGCCGGTAGAGCGCATGTAATCTTCAGCGCGCTGAGCAATGGAGCGAGGGTCGCGGTTGTAGCCCTGCATGGTGGTGGGCTCAACGATACCGCAACGGATAATAATGGTGACTTCTTCGGTGAAGGGGTCGAGTACCGAGGCTTCGTCGTCTGGCATCAAAATCATGTCTGATTCGTTAATGCCTTTCCAGCCAGCGATAGACGAGCCGTCAAACATTTTGCCATCTTCAAAGAAGCCTTCGTCAATTTCGCCAACAGGCATGGTGACGTGCTGTTCTTTACCCTTGGTGTCGGTGAAGCGCAGGTCAGCCCATTTAACATCATTATCGGCGATTAGCTTCAGAGTTTTCTCTGACATTCGTTATGTCCTCCAAAAGAGAGTATTTTTAGAATCGGTAGGCCCGAATTTTGCGATTATATTCTCATTGCACGGGGCCAGCATAGCGGCCTTTTGTGTGACCTGCATTACAGCAAAATGCGTGCCATTAAACTGAGCGTTATTATGCGTTGTTTTTAGGGGGTTTTGCTAGTTATGCGTAAAAAGCGCGCAATAAATATTAGCTTGAGACCCTTTTTGGTGCGATTCTGGGTTTTTGTGTTCAGTTTTGGTGCGGTATGTTTGTTTCTGACTGGGGCATTCAAAGTCGGTATAATGCGGCGCTGTTTTTATCATTCCCTCCGGTGCGTTAATGAAGTTCATCGTAAAGCTGTTTCCTGAAATTATTATTAAAAGTAAGCCTGTGCGAAAACGCTTCACTCAGCAGCTTAAAGATAATCTGCGTAAATTGCTGAAGCCGCTGGATCCCCAGGTGCAGGTTATTCGGGAGTGGGATCGCATCATTGTTGAAACCCGGGTGGAGGAGGTCGGAATTGTTCAATCGATGGTTGAAGTATTAAGGAATACCTCCGGCATCGCCCATTTTTTAGAAGTGGTTGAGCATCCGCTGGGAGATTTGGACGAGATTTATCAGCATACCAAGGCGGCAGTAGGTGAGAGTTTAAAAGGGAAAACCTTTGTGGTGCGCTGCAAGCGCAGCGGTCAGCACGACTTTGGCTCTGGGGATGTTGAGCGCTATGTTGGCGGCGGTTTATTTCAGTTTTGTGAGACCGGGGGGGTAAGCCTCAGCAAGCCTGATATCACGGTACGACTGGAGATACGTAAGGACCAGCTCTATGTTATTCGCCGTCGTCATGAAGGGCTGGGCGGCTTTCCCATGGGCAGTGTCGATTCGGTTATGTCGCTGCTCTCCGGGGGCTTTGATTCCACCGTGTCGAGTTACATGACCATGAAGCGGGGTTTGCGAACCCATTATTGCTTTTTTAATCTGGGCGGTCGTGAACACGAGATGGGCGTGCAAGAGGTGGCATTGTATCTTTGGCAAAAATTTGGGGCATCTCATCGCGTCAAATTCATCTCTGTGCCCTTTGAAGATGTGGTGGCGGAAATTTTAAAGAACGTCGAGAACTCGCAAATGGGGGTGATACTGAAGCGCATGATGTTGCGGGCGGCCTCCGAGCTCGCCGCGCAGTTGGAAGTGCCGGCATTGGTGACCGGGGAGAGCGTGGCGCAGGTGTCGAGTCAGACGCTGACCAATTTGAGCGTGATCGACAGCGTTACCGACACCTTGGTGCTGCGGCCATTAATTACCATGGATAAACTGGATATCATCAAAATAGCGGCGCAGATTGGTACCGAGGAATTTGCGGCTAATATGCCCGAATACTGCGGGGTGATATCGGTTAAGCCAACGACCAAGGCCAAGCCCGAGAAGATTGCGGCACAGGAGGCGTTGTTTGATTTTACTGTGTTAGAAAAAGCAGTCTCTTCTGCGCGCTTGATTAATATTGATGCCCTTGTCGATGAAGAATTTGCTCGCACAGAGGTTGAAGTGTTGCCGATCCCCTTACCTGGTGCAGTGATTATCGATGTGCGTCATCCCGATGAGATTGAGCGGCAACCCTTAGCGGTGGCTCAGGCTGATGTGGCGGAGATTCCCTTTTACGAGCTGCACCGGCGGGCGGCCTCCCTGGATCGCACAAAAATCTATCAGCTTTACTGCGACAAGGGGGTGATGAGTCGTCTTCACGCCGCCCATTTAATGGAGCAGGGATTTGAAAATATTAAGGTGTACCGTCCATCATGACTGATCAGAATATTACCCCCTTATTTGAATTTACTATCGAGCCGCGCTGGTTTGATGCCGACCCCTTGGGGCATATCAATCACGTTCAGTATTTTCGCTACCTGGAAGAAGCCCGGGTTAAATGGATGAGCAGTGCTGACTATCTACGCGCTTTAAGCAACGATGTCGCCTACGTCATGTTGATGGTGAACGTGGGTTTGGATTTTCGCCGCGAGCATCATCACCCAGAAGCATTGAGTGCGCTGGCCTATGTCAGTCATGTCGGTAATAGCAGTTTTCGTCTGCATCAGCAGCTGTTTGCAAAAGATAGCGGAGAATTAGTCGCCGAGGGGCCTGCAAGTTTGGTGTGGGTCAGACTGGAAGATCATAAACCTGAGCGTATAAGCGATGCTATGCGAGAATTGTTAGGCCGACATTTGCGGCCAGAATAATCCATTCGTCTTAACTTTCGGTCTTGTTTTTGCTCGCTTCACTCTGCCCAAGGCTAAAGTTGTAGAGCTTAAAGCGCTGGTTTTCTACTGTCAGGGTAGCGGTCATGATGGCGCTGCCCTCGCTAAAGCTTACCCGGCTGCTATAGCTCAGTTTGGCTTGGTCGCTAAATATCGATAGTGCGGCGCTGAGTCGTGATAGCTGCGGCGAGTCCATACTTTGATAGCGACCTAAATGACGGTAGTGATCCATGAGGGTTTGCAATTGCTCATCGCTGACTTGGGCCTTGGCCTCGCGGGCTAACTGGTCTTTAAGCACTTCTGCATCCCAGCGCGAAATCTCGGTTAACGCTAAATCCAAGTATTGGCTGGCGTTGTCTTGGTAGTGATCTTGTACTTCTCCGCTGTAGTAATACAGGCTGCCAAACAACACTAAGCTGGCAATCACAAAAATCCGCAGGCTAATATTTTTCACGTTGATCTCGTTGTTTTTGGTCGATGAAAGTGTTGTTGCTTTAGATGAATCGGCCCTAATCAAAGAGCGCTTGCAGAGCGCTAAAAAGGCCGAGACTATGCAGGAAAACCACCAGAATGCCAAATGGGGCAATAAACCGCAGCACAAAACGCCACGCTGAAAAGAGGGGCCCGTTGGCCATGCCGGTTTCATCCAAAACGCGTTTTGGGTCCAGTCGCCAACCGACAAATAAGGCAATAAGCAAGCCGCCCAGTGGCAGCATAATGTTGGCTGTTATGTAATCCAGTGCATCAAATACTGCGCTGTAATGAATCGAAGCAACCCCGCCTACCCAGGCAATCAGTCCCAGCCCGTAGGTGGATAGGCGCCGATTGATGTTTTGTTTTTCCAGCCAGGCGACGCCGGGCTCGATCAATGAAATGGACGAACTTAGTGCGGCAATGCTGACCAGGGCAAAAAACAAACTGCCAAAAAACACGCCGCCGGTCATATTGGAAAAGGCTACTGGCAGTGTCACAAACATCAATCCTGGCCCTTGCCCCGGTGTCAGTCCGTTGGCAAAAACCAGCGGAAACATGGCCATGCCGGCCAGCAAGGCAATGACAGTATCCAGCACGGCAATGGTCATGACGGTTTTGCCGATTGAGGCGTGGCCGGGAAAGTAAGCGCCGTATGCCATGATGGCACCCATGCCTAAACTCAGGGTGAAAAAAGCGTGGCCCATGGCGATCAGAATGGCGTCTCCGCTTAAGCGGCTGAAGTCAGTGTCGAACATAAAGTGCAGGCCAGCGCTGAAATCACCGTTAATGGCGCTGTAGCCCACTAAAATAATCAGAAACAGAAATAACAGCGGCATAAGAATTTCTACCGCCTTGCCAATGCCTTTGGCCACGCCAGCGGCGACAACGGTGGCGGTGATAAAGCTGAACAGGCTGTGCCAGATAAGTTGTTGGGAGTCGCTGGTAAGCAACTCGTTGAAATGGGCCTCTATTTGCGCGGGGTCGGCACCGTGATAGTTGCCAGAGACGCTTTGGAATACATATTCCAGTGCCCAGCCCGCCACGACACTGTAAAACATCATAATCATCAAGCCGGCAATCATGCCGATGCCGCCGACAAGTCCCCACACTTTCGTGCCGCCTGATTCGCGGCTCAATGCAAGCATGCTGTGAATCGGGTCGCTACGGCCTGTTCTGCCCACCATAATTTCGGCAATCATGACCGGTATGCCGATGAGCAAAATGCAGGCAAGGTAAACCAGTACAAAGGCGCCGCCGCCGTTTTCGCCGGTAATATAGGGAAACTTCCAGATGTTGCCTAAGCCTACGGCAGAGCCGGTAGCGGCGAGAATAAAGGTCCAACGAGATTTCCAGGTAACAGGCGCGGGCTGATTCATGGTGGGTAAGCGGTCCCTTTTGTTGGTGTGGGGTAGGCCCCTGTCTGTTGCGATTGTAGCGATATTCCCATTGATGCCCAAATGTCGGCTGTCCCGTGCGGTGGTTAATTCTTGATTGCGCCATAGTGAGCGGGTATTTCGGGCGTTTAAAACGAGACCTTACTTAGTGGCTGGTGTATACTGCGCGCCCAATTTCTCCAACGATGTTCTTCCCCATGATTGATGACCTGCGCAATATCGCTATTATTGCCCACGTTGACCACGGTAAAACTACTCTGGTCGATAAACTGCTTAGCCAGTCGGGCACCCTAGACCGCCGCAACCAGGATGCCGAGCGCATCATGGACTCCAACGATCAGGAGAAAGAGCGGGGAATAACCATTCTGGCGAAAAACACCGCCATTCGTTGGAATGGCTACCGTATTAATATCGTAGATACCCCAGGACACGCCGACTTTGGTGGCGAGGTCGAGCGGGTTATGTCTATGGTAGACAGCGTGCTACTGCTGGTCGATGCCGTTGACGGCCCCATGCCCCAAACGCGCTTTGTAACTCAAAAAGCTTTTGAGAGTGGCCTTAAACCTATTTTGGTCGTTAACAAAGTTGATCGCCCCGGTGCCCGTCCAGACTGGGTTATCGATCAGGTGTTTGATCTGTTTGATCGTCTTGGTGCCACCGACGAGCAGTTAGATTTTCCGATTATTTACGCCTCGGCACTGAACGGCGTAGCCGGGCCGGAAGCGGACCAGCTGGCAGAGGATATGACGCCGCTGCTTGAAATGATCATAGACAAAGTCCCCTCGCCACAGGTGGACGGAGACGGTCCTCTGCAAATGCAGATTTCGGCATTGGACTACAATAGCTATGTTGGTGTTATTGGTCTCGGCCGTATTACCCGTGGTTCGATGAAGCCCAACGAGCAGGTTGTTATCGTCGGTGCCGATGGCAAACAGCGTAAGGGCCGGGTATTGACGGTGATGGGCTATCACGGCCTGGAGCGGGTTGAGGTCGAGAAAGCCGAAGCGGGTGATATTGTTTGTATCACCGGTATCGAAGGTCTGAATATTTCCGACACCGTCTGTGCCCAGACTACCCCCGAGGCATTGCCACCGCTGACGGTGGACGAGCCCACTGTTAGCATGACTTTCCAGGTTAACGATTCGCCTTTCGCTGGTTTGGAAGGTAAGTACGTCACTTCGCGAAATATCCGTGAGCGCCTGGATCAAGAGTTGATTCACAATGTCGCGTTGCGGGTTGTGCAGGGTGATAGCCCTGATAAGTTTAAAGTGTCTGGTCGTGGTGAGCTCCACCTGTCGGTTTTGATTGAAACCATGCGCCGTGAAGGCTTTGAGCTAGGTGTGTCCCGGCCGGAAGTGGTTCAAAAAGAAATCGACGGCGTCATGATGGAGCCTTACGAGCAAGTCGTTATCGATGTGGAAGAACAGCATCAGGGTTCGGTGATGGAAGAGCTTGGTCTGCGTAAGGCTGAGCTGACCAATATGGAACCCGATGGCAAAGGCCGGGTTAAACTGGAGTTTATGGCGCCTGCGCGGGGGCTTATTGGTTTCCGTGGCCATTTCCTCACGCTCACGTCGGGTAGCGGCATTATGACTACCGTCTTTGATCACTATGGTGAAGTGAAGATGGGTGAGATGGCCGGTCGCCAAAACGGGGTATTGGTGTCAATGGTGAAGGGTAAAACCCTGGCCTATGGTCTGTTTAATCTTCAGGATCGTGGTCGTTTGTTCCTGGGCCATGCTGAAGAAATTTACGAAGGTCAAATTATTGGCTTGCATTCGCGCTCTAACGACTTGGTGGTTAACCCCACCAAGGCCAAGCAGCTGACTAACGTTCGTGCTTCTGGTACGGATGATGCTCTGACCCTGTCGCCCCCAGTGCGCCACACGCTAGAGCAGGCACTGGAGTTTATTGAAGACGATGAGTTGGTAGAAGTGACCCCAAAAAGCATTCGTCTACGCAAAAAGCTGCTGACCGAAAACGAGCGCAAGCGCGCTGGTAATAAGTAAGCACCGCTATTCCTTCGGGACGAAGTTTCCTCACTGCGCTACACTCAGATAGTGCGCAGTGAGGAGATTGAGATATGCAGGCTCTATACCCCGACATCAAGCCTTTCCGCAGTCACCATATGGCCGTTGAGCCTCCCCATATTTTATATGTGGAAGAGGCGGGCAATCCCGACGGTATTCCGGTTGTATTTCTTCATGGCGGCCCCGGTGCCGGGCTAAGCCCTAAAGCCCGATGCTTTTTCGATCCTGAACGCTATCGCATTATTTTATTTGATCAGCGTGGCAGTGGTCGCTCTGAGCCCCATGCCTGTTTAGAAAATAACACTACCCAGGGCTTGATCACGGATATGGAAGTGATTCGAGATAGCCTGGGTATTGAGCGCTGGATTTTATTTGGTGGCTCTTGGGGCTCAACCTTGGCGTTGGCCTATGCCCAGTGTTATCCCGAGCGGGTCAATGCCATGATTCTGCGGGGCATCTTTTTGTGTCGCCTCCGTGAGTTGAACTGGTTTTATTGCGAAGGCGGGGCCAGCCGTATCTTCCCTGACTATTGGCAAGACTTTACTGAGGGGGTTGTTCGCCGCGACAAAGAAAGCTGGATTGAGGCTTACCATCGTGCCTTACATGCTGACAACGAAGTGGCGAGAATGGCCGCTGCAAAAGCGTGGAGTCAGTGGGAGGCGCGGTGCTCAACATTGCGCCCAAATCACGATATAGAAGAAGGTATGACCAGTCCGCATGCGGCGGTGTCGATGTCTCATATTGAAACCCATTATTTTATGAACGGAGCGTTTCTTGAAGAAAACCAATTACTGAAAAATATGGATCGCATCGCGCATATTCCCGGCATTATCGTTCATGGCCGATACGACATGATTTGTCCGTTAGAAAATGCAGTTGAAGTTCATCGTCGCTGGCTTGCTGCCGAGTTACATGTTGTTCGCGATGCCGGACACTCGGCCTATGAACCTAGTATTGCCGATGCCCTTGTTAAAGCAACAAATGATATTGCGGATATGTTCGACGATGTTATGTAGAGAGAATACAAAGGAAGTTTGAATGAAAGCCTTGTTACAAAGGGTGCGGCACGCAAAAGTCGAAGTTGAGAAAACGGTAACAGGAGAAATTTCTACAGGGCTGTTGGTTTTTTTAGGGCTTGAACGTCATGATGATGCCGCTGCGATTGAAAAAATGATAACGCGCTTGCTGGCCTATCGAGTGTTTTCTGATGAGACTGGCAAAATGAATCGCTCGGTGGCGGATATTAATGGCGGCCTGTTGCTGGTGTCTCAGTTCACTCTGGCGGCAGATACAAAAAAGGGGTTGAGGCCGGGCTTTTCAACTGCGGCTGCGCCCACTGATGCTAAAGCATTATATGAACATGCATTAGCGTTTGCGCGAACAAAACATGAAAAGGTAGAAGCGGGCATTTTTGCGGCAGATATGCAGGTGTCGCTGTTAAACGACGGCCCGGTAACCTTTATGCTCGAGTCATAGGTTTGCTCGGCTAAGATCAAGTGTTAACTGTTGAAAATTCACATCCTCTATCAAATCAATGAACTGAAACGATTTGCCAGGTCCTAAGTAGCCAGTGGTCGCGCGGTGTTTAACACGGCGCTCCCTCCAGGTTTTGGACTAAAAGAGGAAAGGAATATGAGATCTTCATCGAAATTCATTTGGGCAATTGGTTTAGGTAGCGTGTTGTTGAGCGGTGCCGCAATGGCAAAACCCTTTAGTTATAACTATGTCGAGGGTGGAATTGCTGACGTTGAAGACGACGACAATAACGACGCCGATTATATGTTTGCCGGCGGTTCTCTGGCTCTTGATCCGCAGCAACAAATTTTGCTTCGGGCCTCTGCGTCTAACCTCGATTACGACAACAATGTTGAGCTTGATGCTATCAGTATTGGCGTTGGCCACCCCATTAGTCTTTCAGAGCGCAGTGATGTGCTGATGGCATTAGATTACAGCATGGCGGAAACGGACAGCCCCAACCCGGTATTGGATGGCATTGATGTCGACACGTTGACGGCCTCGGCGACTAGCCGCACTTGGTTGACCAATAATATTGAAGGCAACTTGATGGTGGGTTTGGCGCATCAGGAAACGGATCGCGATGATGACACCGGTGCTGAAATTGGTGCGGGTGTGCGGTTGTATATTATTCCTCAGTTTTCGGTAGCCGCTAATATCAGCCGCAGTTTTGTTGGTGATTTAGATCGTGATCTTTTAGGCCTTAGCGCAAGATTGCAGTTCTAAGTTTAAGCTAATTAGGCCTAGCCTAAAAGGCGAGAAAAACGCCGACGCTTTTATAAAGTCGTCGGCGTTTTTTGTGCGGTATTTAATTCTGCGACGTATTCTTTTTTGCTTGCAGTTTTTCAGCCAGGGTTTTGCCGCTGATTAAGCAGGGCGTTTCCAGTAAGGCGGGCACCGACATAAATTTGCGCATCGCCGCGTTGCTTTCCAGCCGTTCATTTAGCAATTGAAAATCCCAGCGCAATCGCTCTGGGTCATCGCAGTTAAATACCAGTCGCTTACTTTCTGCCGAGATGGGCGAGATCACTTCCAGATACGTTTTACGGCGCTGATTGGCGTAGTCATCAAGAATGCTGTCTGATATGTCATTTTTACAAACAGCGGCCAGGGGCTCTATCAGGGCGAAGGCATCGTAAAGGCCGCCCATTAAGCCAAAACCACTGGTGGGGTTGGTGACATGAGCGGCATCTCCGGCGAGTAAAACGCGATTTTGCCGATAACGTGGCGCAGTGCGTTGATGCATATTGTAAGCGGAGTAAAGCGCCATCTCGTAGTGTTTGCTGCCGGGGAGAATGGTTTCCATAAAATGGGGGATGCGTTCGCTTACGGTTTCTACCGGGAGGGTTGTGCTTTCAGAAAAAGTGACTCGCCACAGATCTTCTCTGCCAAGGTGGTAAACCACGCCGCCGTAGACCGGGTCGATTAAATATCCCGAATCCCAGCCGTGGGCGGCAAAGTCGTAGTGAATATCGGTAGCGACAAAACGTTCTGGCCAGGTAAAGCCCTGAAAGGCTAAGCCCAGTGCTTTGCGGACCCCGCTGCGGCCGCCGTCACAGCCAATAACCCAGTCGGCCTGGTATTGTTTGGGGCCACTTTGGGTACGGGTTTCGACGGTAACGCTGTGTTGATCTTGGTGTAGATTTTGAAAATCATTGCCCCATTGAATACTGGCATTGGGATATTTTTGCAGGTGTTGGACTAAAATTTTACCAATAAGGTCTTGGCCTAAGGTAAGGCTGTAAGGCCGGTCGGTAAGTTCCCGTACTGAGCTGTGGTCGTAAGCGACGGTTTCGTTGCTGGCTAATATTCGCCAGCTGCGAACATCGACAATACTGCCTTGGGCGAGCATATCGTCAATAACGCCAAAATATTCCAGTCCGCTAAAAATAGGCCAGGCGTAAGCAATCGCTCTAGGGGTGTAGCTGATGGCATCGTCTTTCTCCAAAACGACGACGTTTATGCCATTTTGGGCCAGACCCAAGGCACACATCAAACCTACGGGCCCACCGCCGACAATAATTACCTGCGTCTTCATCGTTAACCTGCTTATTATTACTATTAGGTTTTGTTTACGTTATGTTTTTCTTTGAGTATTGCTTCAATTTTAGCATTGCTTTGGCAAGCGAGCAGTGACCGCCGAGATCTGTCGGCCTCTGCCCGGAGCGCCGTTTATTTAATGAGGCCGTTGTTGAAAGCGTTGTTTTTTACGGTACGGGAACACATCGGCGACATAGCCACTGCGAATGCGGTCTTGCAGATCTCGCCAATAGTCAGGGTCGTAAAGGTCGCTGTGAAGTTCGTCAAACACTTTTTTGGCGCGTTGGTTACCCGAAAAGAAGAGCCGGAACTCTTCTGGAAAAACGTCTTCCGGTTTGACCTCATACCAAGGATGGGTCGCCATTTCTTGTTCTTCGGTTTTGGGTTCTGGCAAGCGGCGAAAGTTGCAGTCGGTAAGGGGGCAAATTTCGTCGTAGTCGTAAAACACTACCCGGCCGTGACGGGTTACCCCAAAGTTTTTCAACAGCATATCGCCGGGGAATAAATTACCCGCGGCCAGCTGCTTAATCGCCTTTCCGTATTCGTCCATTACGCTGTAGAGCTGGGCTTCGTTGCACTCTTTAAGATAGAGATTGAGCGGTATCATTTTTCTTTCGATGTAAACGTGTTTAAGCACCAACACATTGCCGTTTTCTTCGATGAGAGAGGGGGCTTCTTTGTAAAGCTCCGCGATCAGCTCATCAGAAAAGCGGCGTCGATCAAAGGCGAGGTTATTGAATTCTTGGGTGTCAGCCATACGACCCCCTCTGTCCCAGCGTTTCACCAAGCTATAGCATTTTTTAACGTGCTCCCGGCTCATTTCTTTGGGTGGGGTGAAGCGGTCTTTAATGACCTTGTAAACGTAGTCAAAGCCGGGGCGTGTGAATACCAGCATCACCATGCCTTTAATGCCGGGGGCGATAATATACTGGTCATCACTATTAACGGTGTCGTCTACCGCAAAGCGGAAAAACTCGGTTTTGCCGTGCTTGGGCATTCCCAGCGCGTTGTACAGCTCAAATACTTCCTTATGAGGCATTAAACGCCGCAGAAAGGCGACATACTCGGAGGGAATGGAGGCGTCGACCATAAAATAACTGCGGCTAAAACTGAACAGAATAGAAATATCGTCGGGGTCGTACAGCACCGTATCGACAAAAATAGATTGTTCTTCCGAGTGCAAAATCGGCAGCACGAAGGGCAGGCTGAATTTGCCGCTGACCACCCTGCCGACAAGATAAGCGGCTTTATTCCTGAAAAACAGCGACTCCAAGGTTTCTACCCAGATTTCACCGCTTTTTTTGGGGATGCGGGGAATCAGTTTGTTGGTTACCTGTTCGAGAATAAGGCCAATGTCACGATCGAGGTTTTCCCAGGGGATATTAAATTCACAGCTAAGCAGCAGTTTGCGGATAATATCGGCGGCGTTGCCTCCGTCAAAGCGGTGGATGTTCAGAATAGACTGACTGGAGATGGGGCCGCCGTGCCCGACTGGAGTCATGGCAAAGGTGTGTTGATCGCGAATTTTTTCGTGGTGAAAAACGTGGCAATAAATAGAATTAAAAAAGGATTGGGCGATCTCGTAGTTGTCGTGGTTTTGGATTAGCTCAGCGTATTCTTCTTTGGCTATTGCCCAGTTTTCCCGGTCTTCTACGCTGCCGCCGGTAATGGTGTAAGCGGCCTCGGCGACAATGGCGCGTTTTTGTTTCCATAAATCCAGCCGCGCCCGCATGGCATTTTGGCAGGCATGCCAGTCTGCCGCTTCAAACCGAGCCTGTGCCCCAAGGGTGATATTTTTGTATTCGGCAAAGAAGGCATCAAAGCCGTTGAGTATGGCCATGGCCAGGCGGCGAGTTACTGCAGTCACGTTTCAGATTCCAGTTTCAGTGTGGAGTGTGAAGCGTAGCGAATACTGAGCCGAGGTTGTAGCGGTATTTTGCCAGACTGATGCCATTGCCGGGTATTGCGCCATGGCGTCAGTCTCGCGTTAAGGGTGAACAAGCCCTAGTTCAGCAGTGAGTCGCTGCTGATGATAACGCCTGTCTCGTCAGCATAGAGGTAGTTACCACTGCTGATTTCAACGCCACCGAATTTTACGGTCACGCCGAGCTGGCCTTCATTGCGCTTGTCGGTTTTGCGGGGCACGCTGCCCAGTGCCAGCACGCCCAATTTCATTGGTGCGATTTCTTCTACGTCACGCAGGTAGCCAAAGATAACAATTCCTGCCCAACCATTTTTGACCGCCGCCGATGCCAGGTTGTCGCCCAGCAATGATCGCCGGGTGGAGCCGCCACCGTCGACGACCAATACCCGTCCTTCACCGGGTTGTTTTACCTGTTCGGCCACCAATGAGTTGTCTTCAAAGCATTTGATAGTTTCTACCTTGCCGCCAAACTGGTGGATGGCGCCGTAATGTTTGAACTGAAGCTCGATGACGCTGACCGCGTCACCGTGGTCGTCACAAAGGTCGGGAGTTGAAATAGTCATGGAGGCTCCTTGTGGGGAATATTCCTGTTGGTGAATGAACCGCAAGCATTTTTATCCTACAGCAAGGCTTGATGGTATGGGGTGGTGTTTTTGTACGTCCTTGCTCAGGCGCTGATCAGTTCCAGGCAGGACGTGTCGATGTCAGCATTAAAATAAGCCATGCCTAACTTCGCCAAGTATTCCAGGCGGTCAGCTTTCATCAGATCTATTTCGGGCACCTTGAGCCCATTTGCCTGATAAATGCCTGCCAGGTAAGCTATAAATTTTTCGCCTTCTGGTATCAGCAGCAGGCTGGCGGCACCGACATCAGGTTTTACCTTCGCATTGAGTTCTTCTGGGAGGGTAACGGCAAACACGGCGGGTTGCTCGTCGCCTTCTACTCGTACGCTGCGGTTTCTGACAGTCTGTTCTGCCCAGTAAAAAGCGAGTTCTTTACTCTGGGTTAAAAAAACCGGTTCGATGGATTCGGTATAGCTATTGCCAATCGTGGCCATGGTTTTCTTGGCGGCGGCTTTTTGTGCCTTATCGCCAGAACGCTTTAAGCCCTGTTCTTTGATGGAGTTGACCAGTGCAGATGAGGTGCCGTGATACCAAAGATTGCTGGTGGCGAAGCCTTGTTCGCTTAGTATGTCTTTAGCGTCTTTAAGAAAAGCGGGAGTATCAGTCATGGTCGATATCACTTAGTCCGATGGAAATAGTCAGTATGTGGAGATTCTAGCGTAAAAACCCCGTTGATTCTTTTGTCGGGATAGCTGAGGGGTGCTTCCTATAATGAATATAAAAGGAAGGGTAAATAAAAAAGGCGACCCCTTTTGCAAGGAGTCGCCTCGGTATTCAGCGACGTTGCTCGTAGCTGGAGAATCCAGTGCTGAGCCAGCCCCTTTGATTATGGTATAACCAGTTGCCAAAGGGGCTCACGTCAACGCAAATTCAGCTTAGCTGAACTGGTTTGATGTGTTTTTCGCGCCACCTGCTTTCAGTGCCATTTCGCCAGCATAGTACTCTTTGTGGTCATCACCGAGGTCAGAGCCTGACATGTTTTGGTGCTTAACACAGGCAATACCCTGACGGATTTCTTTGCGCTGTACGCCAGCAACATAACCTAGCATTGCTTGCTCACCGAAGTACTCTTTTGCGAGGTTGTCGGTAGACAATGCTGCAGTGTGGTAAGTCGGCAGCGTGATCAGGTGATGGAATACGTTCGCTTCACGTGCAGTATCTGCTTGGAAAGTCTTGATGCGTGCATCAGCAACCGCTGCCAGCTCAGACTCGTCGTACTCTGCAGACATCAGGTTTGCGCGATCATAAGCAGAAACGTCTTTTCCTTCTTCTACCCATGTATCGTAGGTTTGCTGACGGAAGTTCAGCGTCCAGTTGAAAGAAGGTGAGTTGTTGTAAACCAGCTTCGCATCTGGGTGGACTTTACGAACGTCATCCATCATGCCTTTGATTTCGTGAACGGTTGGGACGGCGGTTTCAATCCACAACAGGTCCGCACCTGCGTTCAGGGCTTCAATGCAATCAAATACACAGCGCTCATGGCCAGTGCCTTCGCGGAACTGGTATAAACCAGAAGGTAGACGCTTAGGACGAACCAGCTTGCCGTTACGGTTAAGACATACGTCGCCTTCTGCCATATCAGCCACGTCGATTTCTTCAACGTCCAGGAAGGAGTTGTAAACGTCGCCTTGGTCGCCGGGCTCTTTAACAACGGCGATTTCTTTTGTCAGGCCAGCGCCTTCAGAGTCAGTACGTGCAACGATAACACCGTTGTCGACACCCAGCTCAAGGAAAGCGTAACGCAGCGCGCGAAGCTTGGCATGGAAGTCGGCGTGGGGTACGGTCACTTTACCGTCTTGGTGGCCACACTGCTTCTCGTCAGCTACTTGGTTTTCGATCTGCAGGCAGCATGCGCCAGCTTCAATCATTTGCTTGGCCATCAGGTAGGTCGCTTCCGCGTTACCAAAGCCGGCATCGATATCGGCAACAATGGGGACAACATGAGTGACGTGGTTGTCGATCTGGTCTTGGATTTTTGCTTCTTCTGCGCTGTCACCGGCTTCGCGTGCGGCATCCAGTGCGCGGAACAGGCCGCCCAGTTCACGAGCATCAGCTTGACGCAAGAAGGTGTAAAGCTCGCGAACCAAATCAGCAACAGAGGTTTTCTCGTGCATTGACTGGTCGGGCAGCGGGCCGAATTCAGAACGCAGTGCAGCGACCATCCAGCCAGACAGGTACAAGTAACGACGGTCAGTTTGGCCGTTGAAGTGTTTTTTGATAGAGATCAACTTCTGTTGACCGATAAAGCCATGCCAGCAACCCAGTGACTGAGTGTACTTGGTTTTGTCTTTATCAAATGCCGCCATGTCCGCACGCATTACGTTGGCGGTGTACTTGGCGATATCTAAACCCGTTTTGAATTTGTTCTGGGCACGCATGCGCGCTGCAGATTCTGGGTTGATGGCGTCCCAGCTGCTGCCTGCTTGTTCCTTGAGTGAGGCAACTGCCTGGATGTCTGCGTCTAGAGTGGACATATTGGATCCCTATATTGTTGCGTGTTGGGTGATTTAACGATGGCAAGTCTACGCGCGCTATTTAAATTTTTCTAATTTATAGTTTTTATGTTCGTTATTTTATGGGGGAATGTGGCCGTTGTTTTGGCGCCGCTGAGAATTTTTGTTAAAGCTTTGTTGCAAAAAGGAATTTTATTCACTTTGAGCAGTGAATTAACATTCGCACTGTGAATATCAGTAATAATATGGATAAATTTGTGGAATTATCCTCTCATCGATAGGATGTGGTCTACATTATTGGGTAATGGCTTTCGCCGTTTTACAGCAAATATAAGGAGCTTTCATGTCCACCAGTCGCATACAACACAGTGGTCTTCAGATTGAAGATGTGCTTTATCGCTTGGTGAATGAGGACATTATTCCCGGTACCGGCATTGAAGCAGACGCATTTTGGGCCGCATTGGCGGAGCTTGTTAATGAGTTGGGCCCGGAAAATGGCCAGTTGCTGGATAAACGCGATCAAATCCAAGCGCAAATTGACACTTGGCATCGTGATAATTCTGATTTTGATGCCGCCCAGTACAAAGCCTTTCTAGAAGATATTGGCTACCTTCTGCCAGAGCCTGCCGATTTTAGCATTAGCACTGAGAATGTTGACGACGAAGTGGCGCGTCTCGCTGGCCCTCAGTTGGTGGTGCCGGTAATGAACGCCCGCTATGCCCTGAACGCCGCCAATGCCCGTTGGGGCAGTTTGTATGATGCTCTTTACGGCACCGATGTTATCTCTGAAGAGGGCGGTGCAGAAAAAGCGGGTGCCTATAACCCGGTGCGGGGTGACAAGGTTATTGCCTACGCCAAGCAATTTCTGGATCAGCATGCACCACTGGCCGCGGGCAGTCATGCCGATGCCAAGGCGTATCGCTTGCTTGGTCAAGCATTGCAGGTTGAATTGAAGGATGGCTCTGTCACCGAGCTGCAAAACGCCGATCAATTTGTGGGCTATATCGGCGCTGCCGATGCATTAGAGAATATTTTGCTGGTCAATAACGGTCTGCATATCGATATTCAGATTGATGCCAGCCACCCCATTGGTAAAACCGATGCCGCAGGCGTGAAAGATGTCGCGCTAGAGTCGGCCTTGACGACGATTCAGGACTGCGAAGACTCTGTTGCTGCTGTCGATGCCGAAGACAAGGCGCTGGTGTATCGCAACTGGTTGGGCTTGATGAAAGGCGACCTCCAGGAGAAATTCCAAAAAGGGGGTAAAGAGCTGGTTCGTGAGCTGAGCGCTGACCGGGTATTTAACGCGCCTGCTGGCGGTGAAAAAGTCCTCCACGGTCGCAGCTTATTGCTGGTGCGCAACGTGGGTCACTTGATGACCAACCCTGCTATTTTGGATGCTCAGGGTAATGAGGTACCAGAAGGCATTATGGATGCCATGGTAACTGCCCTGGCATCGATTCATGATCTTAAGCAAACCGGTAGCCTGCGCAATTCACGTACCGGCAGCGTGTATATTGTAAAACCGAAAATGCACGGTCCAGAAGAAGTGGCCTTTGCAGCCAAACTGTTTGGTCGGGTGGAAGATGCCTTGGGCCTGGCGCGCAATACCTTGAAGATTGGCATTATGGACGAGGAGCGCCGTACCACGGTTAACCTCAAGGCTTGTATTGCTGCGGCAAAAGAGCGGGTTATCTTTATCAACACCGGTTTTCTTGATCGTACCGGTGACGAGATTCATACCAGCATGGAAGCCGGCGCATTTGTTCGCAAGGCTGACATGAAACAGCAGGCGTGGATTAAAGCTTACGAAGACTGGAATGTGGACATCGGCTTGAACTGCGGTTTAAGCGGTCGTGCTCAAATTGGTAAAGGCATGTGGGCGATGCCGGATGAAATGGCGCAGATGATGGATGCCAAAATTGGCCACCCTAAAGCCGGTGCCAACTGCGCATGGGTGCCTTCGCCCACGGCGGCTACTCTGCATGTTATGCATTATCACCAAGTTAATGTGCTGAGCTTACAGCAAGAAATTGCCCAGCGTCAGTGTGCTGCACTGGACGATATTTTGAGTATCCCGGTGGCGGCTGAAGCCAACTGGTCTACTGATGAGATCCAGAACGAGTTGGACAACAATGCCCAAGGCATCCTCGGCTACGTGGTGCGCTGGATCGATCACGGTGTTGGCTGTTCCAAGGTTCCTGATATCAACGATGTGGGCTTGATGGAAGATCGCGCTACTTTACGCATCTCTAGCCAGCATATTGCCAATTGGCTGCGTCACAATATTTGCAGCGAAGCGCAAGTGATGGAAACCATGAAACGGATGGCGGCGGTGGTTGATCGTCAAAATGCGGGTGACCCTGACTATATCAATATGGCTCCCAACTTTGATGACAGCGTTGCCTTTCAGGCGGCTTGCGAGCTGGTATTTCAGGGTTGTGAACAGCCCAATGGTTATACCGAGCCGGTATTGCATGCGCGGCGTCGCGAGTTCAAAGCCCGCAACGCCAAGTAATACCTCCGAAATTTCCTGTCAGTGAGGTTTGGCCCGGACTTGTTCCGGGTCTTTTTTTGTCTGTTGTTTTATCCCTGGGGCCGCGACCTCTTATAGAAATAAGCTGGGTTTTAACGGCGCGTATTTCCATAGCTCTTTGATGCCCGGCTCTGCGGATAGAACATCGGGGGTACGGTTAAAGAGACTGCTGGCTGATGCAAGATGTGAGGCTTCGCGCACCACTCTGATTTCCATGCTGGGTTCTCCTTCCACTTTCCAAATCATTTGCTCCACTTCGTCGGGTTTAAAGTCGCGGTATTCAAAGCAGTTGCGAATGGTGATGCCTTCTACAGTGCTGATATCCACTTTCATCCGGGTGCCGATAACGTGTCCTGCAGGGATGGTTTCGTTCAGCCAGTGGCTTTGGTGATCCTCTTCCCAAATGATGGGCTCAAGCTGTTCTTTTACGTCCTTCACTTCAAATCCAAGCGCATCTACCACGCAAAGGGGAGGGATAATCGCGATGCCGCCAAGACCACCGCCGCCGGCTACATCTTTGGCTTTAAACTCGTCGACAGTTAGGCCTGCGCCGCAAAAACGCAGTAAGTGCACGCCCTGGCGGGCAATGTCGGTAAAGGAGGTGTGGGTCATGGTGTTAATGCTGATATTGGGGCCAACCGACAAAATGCCTGCCCAAATGCGAGTCATGTCCCAAATGCCGCCACCAGTGAAGGTCACCTTGTGCTGCAGCGCTAAAGCGTGAATTTTTTTGGCAACGTCAGGGTTGAGCCGGAATGGATTGCAGGATTCTGCACCATGACAAAGTATGTTAGCGCCAGCAGACATCAGGCGTTGGTAGGAAATCAGGTTATCTTCAAGTCGGTCTGAGACCGCGACAAAAGCCAAGTCGGCGTCGAGCTTGCTGTAATCGGCGTGGTCGCAGTCTTCGACTAACAAGCCAATTGCTTCACGGCCCAGCAGGGTTCCCAGGTCTTGGCCGACTTTGTCGCCAGCGCGGTTATAGGCACCTACAATGTCCCAGCCTTTATCCAATGCAAAGCCCGCAAGCTGTTTGCCGACAAAGCCAAGGCCGTATACTGCAATGCGTGGCGAGATTTTTGGAGGTTTCATGCTAGTATTTCCTGTCTGAGTTATTGGTTTTAGATGTTTTGCCCTTGGCGACTAAAATAAAATGCAGAAAGACACACAGCACCAGCTTATTCGTCCCAATGACGCCATGCGTCGTCGGCCAAAGCAGGGGCGTTCCATAAAAGTGGTCAATGCCATTGTCGACGCCGCTTATCGTATTCTGGTTGAGCATGGCCGCGATGCCTTATCAACGACCTCTATCGAGGTTGTTTCTGGTGTGCCCAAGTCGTCTATTTATCAATACTTTCCAAATCTTGATGCCATTGTTTTTGAGGTTTACCGCTTAGTTATACGAAAGCAGCATCTCAAAGGTTACAGTGAGTTTCCCAGCGACAAAGACCTTACCGTCATGTCGTTTATTTATTGGTTGCTAGACTGGTCTATTGAAATTCATCGCGAAGTTTTAGAAATTGATAAAACTTTACTGTTGGAGCACAAGGGGTTTTGGGATGCATGGCAAGAGCTTGATGCCAATATCGCGCCCGATAGTTCTACAGAATCGTTTATCTATGACAAGCTAAAATCCTGCTCTGATTTCAAACCCTCCAATAATGATATGCTGCGTGTTCATGCCTTGGGTCGCGCTGTTCAGCTTCTTGTCTATTCGTTAATTAGCGACAATATAGACTTTATTGATGACCCCGAATTCCGCAGTACGCTAGCTAAAATGTGCTACGCCATTTTTTCAGAATAATGTCGAAATATTAGAAAAAACGGATGTTTCGAATTTTATGAAAATAACTTACCCATTTTTTTTACTTAAATCCACAATAAACAAAGTGCTTTGATCTTGTAGGGTGTCTGCGCATGCCTGAAAAATATGTATAAACATAAATGTAAACGAAGTGGTGTTTTTATTTTCTTTTAAATCAGTAGCTTGGCGTTGATTTTTGTTGTCTGGAAAGCTGACCTGCATTTCCTTGTTCCCATCTTGTTGTCGTTGCTATATTGATCCTCGAAATAAAAATAACCCGGTCTTCAGAATTTTCTTAGAAGTCCTTATATAAAATAACGAAGTGAAATTTTCAGTTTCCGTATGATTATCTGCGTGGCTAATTTCAGTAGTTAGATTCTGTGGTCGGTGTTATATCGCGAAACTCCAGTGAGTTTTAATCTTTAATAATAAATTCAGGTGATGTAATGACAAGTCAAACAGAAAGTGCCGATGCTCCAGTAATGCCAGACCCGATTCCGTTTTATGTTAATGATTTACTTGCGGCCGCAACGGAAGCAACAGGGTTGTCTGATTTTGGTGATAGGGGCTTTACCAAAGGTTTGGAGATTCTGTGTAATTCCCTTCGTAATGAGGCAAGCCTTCATGAGGGTGGTGTGATCGGGCAGGGCCAAGAAATTTTACGCTTGTTGGTAAACCGCTTGCGCTATATCGATGATGTAAAACGTCACCCAGAAATTCTCGATGAGAAGATCGAAGCCCCAATTGTGGTGGCAGGTCTGCCTCGAACCGGCACGTCTAAGTTGCAGCGCGTTATGTCAGGCGACCCTGATGTGCAGCGTTTGGAAGTGTGGCGCTTGTTAAATCCCGCACCGTTTCCCGGTGAAGAAGCGGGCAATCCAGAAGGCCGGATCGAGTTTGCGAAATTTGTTGAAGATACTTTTCGAACCCAGTTTCCGGGTTGGATGGCGCGCCACCCCATGGAAGCGCAGGAGCCAGACGAAGAGTTGTTCATCATGGAGATGTCTTTTGAATCATCCGTCTCCGCGATGCTTGCCAGGGCGCCAACTTTCCGGGAGTTTTCAGTAGAGTGCGACCCGCGGCCCACCTACAAAATTTTATTTGAAATGATGCAGTATTTGCAGTGGCAAGATGGTGGAGCGAAAGGTCGGCCATGGATTATGAAGTCGCCGGTACACGTCGGTTACCTCGATATTTTGTTTGAGTTTTTCCCTGATGCAACGGTTGTTCATTGCCATCGTGACCCGGTAAAAACAGTGCCTTCTTTCGCCACGACGATTTATGAGCTGCGCAAAACCACAACCAATGATATTGATGCAGAGGAAGTGGGGCAGGAGTGGTTTGAATACTGGGCATCGTTGACGGACCGCTATTTGAAGGTGCGAGACAGTTTGCCGCTAGACCGTATTGTGAATGCAAACTTTTCAGAAATTTGTGATGACCCTGTGGCCGTTATTGAGCGCATTTATGAAAAGGCTGGGCGAAAAATGACGCCGGAAGCGATTGAGGGCTGCAAAAATTATAACGAGAGTCGCCCTGCTCACCACTGGGGTAAATACAGCTATACCTTAGAGGAATACGGCTTGAGCGAAGACGCGATTAAAGCGCGGTTTTCTGAGTACCTGAAAATTTTTGGCTAACGACTCGTTACATGTCTTTTAAGCTGGTGTAACCATTGGGGAGTTATCAAAAATGATCAGTTATCAACTTGAAAATTGGCGTGCTAGCGCGCCTCTCAGTACAGAGTCGCCAGAAATATGGGAGGCGCTGTCAGCCGCTATTAATCAGTTGCAGGGGATAGTCTGGGATGATCCTCGAATAGCCGATGAAATGGCCCGGGCAGAAGGTGTGCGGTATTTAACTCGACTTATTGCCGGTGCAATCCCAATGACGATGGAGGCGTGGAACCCGGAATATCCGAGCTTCTTTACCTTTTTATCCTCTCGTATTCAGTATGGCCTTCCGGCTACCGATGCGCTGTATCAATGGGCGCCGATACATGGCGACTATGTGTATCGTATTAAGGGCCGCCGTGGTTCCGCGCATATGATGGATATAGAAACCCGCGAGGGACATTTTGCGCATATTGGCAGCTGGGCGCTGTGTGATCGCTGCAGTGAATTTGAATGCGATGAGGATGGCAATCTTGAAATTGTGCTGAGCAAAACCGAGCAACCCGGCAACTGGGTGAAAATTCCCGATGGCCTGGGTGATCTTATTTTTCGTCAATATTTTTATGATTGGGTAAACGAAGAGCCGGTACAGCTGCAAATAAGCCGTGACGGAGCGCGTTATCCGGCGCCACCGATCAGTCCAAAACTGATTGCCCAGCGCACACAGTTACTCATCGATTGGTTGTATAACCTGCCCGCATTTTTTGCTGAGCAGGTGAAAAGCTATTACCAAGATGCGGTAAACACCTTGCGAATCGATGAGGTTTCTATTGGTTGGGCAGAGCTGCGTTATGGCAAAGCCTGCTATGAATGTGAGCCGGATGAGGCACTGATAATTGAAGTGGTGCCGCCCGAAGCCAAGTACTGGAGTATTCAACTTTACAGCCAATATTGGGATGCGCGGGACTGGAATCTTCGGCAGACGTCTGTCAATGGCTTTCAGGCAGTGTTGAGTGATGATGGTGTGTTTAGGGCGGTTATTTCCCATGAAGATCCGGGGGTTGTCAATTGGCTGGATGCAGCAAATCATCGCACTGGATTGCTGTCGTTGCGTTATTTTCGGGCCAAGACGGCACCTGTTCCAACGATCCGTCGCGTGAAGTTGTCAGAGCTGTCTTCCATTATCACTGACCCAAAACTTCTTATTTCTGTTGATCAGCGAAATGAGGTGTTGAGAGAACGGGCTGAGTCAGTGGTGAGGCGAGCATGTCTTTAGTTTTAGGCTGAGTTACCTGGTTAGATTCAGGTTGTTTATCTACAATAACAGTAAGGAAAAATAGCATGTCTTATTTAGAAGAGCTTTTTAGTAATAAAGGTCGCGTTGCACTGGTAACGGGTTCGGGTAGTGGTATGGGCGTAAACTTTGCCAAAGCGCTGGCAAAATCAGGTGCAAGCGTTATCTGTGCTGCTCGCCGGGTGGATAAGGTTGAAGAGGTCGCCAAAGAAATTAATGCTGCGGGTGGTAAAGCGGTCGCTTTCGCGCTGGATATCGGTGATTCGGCGAGCGTTAAAAATGTTTTTGATCAAGCCGAAGAAGCATTTGGGCCGGTCGATATTTTGGTTAATAACGCAGGGCAAATTCAGTTTAAGCCTTTTCCTGATGTTGAAGACGATGAGTGGAGTAACCTAATCAATGTAAACTTGACGGGCACTATGCGTATGGCCAGAGAGTTTTCCAAACGGCTTACGCCACTGGATAAGCCGGGCAGCATTATCAATATTACTTCTATCACCGGCATGCAGACCTTAAAAAATGTGCCATGCTACGGCAGTGTAAAAGCGGCCTTGAATCAGCTGACCAAGCAGATTGCGGCGGACCTCTTTGAGACCAAAATTCGGTGTAATGCGATTGCCCCCGGTTATTTCATGACCGAAATGGTGGATTGGTATTTTGAAACCGAGCAGGGCCAGGCGGAAGTGGCAAGATTGCCATCCAAGCGCATTGGTGATGTGAAAGAATTAGAGGGCACCTTATTGTTGCTCAGCAGCCAAGCTTCAAGTTTTGTGAACGGTGCGGTTATTCCGGTTGATTACGGCCACAGCATTGTACTTGCTTAATATGGTGCTTGCTTAATCTGGCTGGAACACAATACCGGTGGCCACAGTAGCCATCGGTATTGTGGTTTCTTGCGTCTTTTCGGGTGCAGCTTACCTTGGGATATATGGGTCACTCTCCTGTTGCAGGCCCTAGCTCCCCTTTCTTAATTGGCTCTGCGCGTTTTTGGATATGTGCCCAATTGAATGCGTCGGTGGCCTCTAATCTGTCCTTTGTTGCACTGGTTCCCGTCTGCATAAACAGTCATAATCCCCAGCTATTTTAAAGGCGCGGAGCATTCGCTTCATGAATTTATCCCGTATCGATCTTAATTTACTGGTCTACCTCGATGTATTGCTGCGGGAGAAGAATGTTACCCGTGCTTCCGAGCAGTTGGGTATTACCCAGCCTGCTTTGAGTAATGGTTTGCGGCGGCTGCGTGACTTATTCAATGACCCTTTGCTGGTGCGTACCAGCGAGGGCATGACACCGACTGAGCGGGCGTTGGAATTGCAGCCGCAGGTTAGAAATATTTTGGCCTCGGTGGAGCAGGCGGTATTGCCGGTCTCGGCGTTTAATGTGGCGGACAGTTCGAGAATTTTCAGGGTTATGGCCAGCGATTATGCTGAGTCCACCTTGCTGACCCAGTTGTTATTTAGGCTTAGAGACGAGGCGCCAAATGTGACGCTGGATATTCTCACGCCCAGTGATGTGACTTTTCAAGATTTGGAACAGGGTAAAATCGATATGGCGTTAAATCGCTTTGATCGGTTGCCCCAGTCATTCCATCAAGCGACGGTATGGCGGGATAATTTTTCTTGTTTGATGAGTAAAGATAATCCCGCTGCGCAGCATTTTGATATGGATGCTTTCCTGGCTGCGCCGCATATTTGGGTAAGTAAGACGGGGATGGGTGTGGGCCGGGGCATGAGCCAGCGCGATTCTCAGCGTCTGGGTTGGGTAGATGAAGCGTTGGCAGAATTTGGCCACGAGCGACAAATTCGGGTATTTACTCGGCATTATCAAGTGGCGGCGCTGTTAGCTCGACATCAAGATTTGATTGTGACCCTGCCTAGTCAAATGGCCCGGCTTTATGTGGAAGATACCCACCTGGTGGAGCGCAAACCGCCGTTTATGATTATCCCTATCGAGCTGAAGTTAGCTTGGAGTCCGCTGTTACAACATGATCCGGGGCACATTTGGTTGCGTCGGCGCATTGTCGATATCGGTCAGGAAATTATTGCTAATTCCCAAGTGTAGGGCGGCTTTAACTCATTCTGTAGTGTCTTTGGCTGCGTGGCTAAGGTGGCGAGCAGCAGGGTCATAGATGGTTTCTTTGGCGGAGCTTGAGGCCCTCCCTGACTTAATTAGAGCGGTCTTGGCATTCAAAGTGACCCTTTAATGGGCGTATTCCTTGCCTCGCACATGACCTGCGCCGGCAAAACTGGCATCATGGTCCGTTCACTTTTAAGGGAGGCTCCTATGAATATTGCGAACAACTGTGTTGTTGCATTTCACTACACACTAACTGATGACGAAGGTAACGAACTCGATTCGTCCACGGGCAAGGAGCCATTGGCCTACCTGCACGGTCATCGTGGCATTATCCCCGGCCTTGAAAAAGAGCTGGAAGGCAAAGCCGCTGGCGATGCGATGAAAGTTACCGTACAACCTAGCGAAGGCTACGGCGAATTAAACCCTGAATTGGTGCAAGCGGTTCCCCGGGAAGCTTTCCAGGGCGTTGACCAAATCGAAGTGGGGATGCAGTTTCAAGCCCAAGGCGAAGGCGGTCAGGCGCAAATGGTTGTGGTGAAAGACGTCAATGACGAAAGCGTCACCGTTGATGCCAACCATCCTCTGGCAGGTCAAACTCTGCATTTTGACGTAAGCGTTGAAAATGTACGCGAAGCGACAGAAGAAGAGTTGTCTCACGGACACGTACATTAATTAAGCGTCCGTCGCGATTATGAAAGGGGCGTCTTACGCCCCGTTCTTTTCCATTCCCATCTTATCCCCAAGTTTGCGCTGAAACATTAGCGAATTCAGGCGTGGCAGCCTAAGCTGGCAAGAAACCTGCTTACTTTTATAGAACATCAGTAAGGATGCTAGAAGGGGATTTTGCGTTTGCCTGTGTCGACACGCTATTCGGATTTCGCGGTTTTTTTGCAGCAAGAAGCGCTGCCGGAAAGCTATGCGCTGCAAGCAGAAGCTTACCTGTTACCGTTTTTAGATCGGCTCTTTGATGCGGTGCAAAGCGGGGCTGTGACCTGCTTTGGTGTGCACGGTGCTCAGGGCAGCGGTAAATCGACCTTTGCCGCCCTAATCAAATGGTATCTTGAGGCGCAGCGTGGCTTGAGGGTTGTACAGCTTTCTTTAGATGACTTTTATCTTGCTCGTGACCAACGGCAAGTCCTTGCCGAAACGGTGCACCCGCTCTTTGCGACCCGAGGGGTACCTGGCACCCACGATGTTGAATTAGCGATACACACTATTCATTCGTTGGTGAAGTTATCTTCCCATGAGAGCTTGGCTATTCCTCGGTTTGATAAAGCGCGTGACGATCGCTGCCCAGAGGCTGAGTGGCCTATACAGAGCGGACCAGTGGATCTGATTGTATTTGAGGGCTGGTGCGTAGGTGCCCCGGCTCAAACTGCTGCAGAGTTGCTCCCCCCCGTCAATGCCCTTGAAGCGAATGACGATGCCGACGGGCGCTGGCGCAATGCTGTAAATGACGCCTTAGCCGGGCCATATCAGCAACTGTTTGCCCACATTGATTATTTGCTGATGCTCAAGGCTCCGGGGTTTGATTGCGTGGCCGGTTGGCGGCTTGAGCAGGAGCAAAAACTGGCAGCTCGCTTGTTGCAGCGCGGTCAACTCGGTGAGGCGAGTGAGCTCATGGATGCCGACGGCATTGCACGGTTTGTGCAGTTTTATCAACGACTAACGCAGCACTGCCTTGCCTGCCTACCCAGTGAGGCAGACTGTGTGATGACGATGGCTGATAACCGCGATATTACCGCGGTGCAGTATCTTCGGGAGCCGACAGATGACTGATACACGTCCTGATATTGTTTTTACCGATTTAGACGGCACCTTGCTGGATCACGACGATTATTCCTTTGCCGCCGCCAGTGAGGCGCTGGCGCTGTTAAATAGCAACGCTGTGCCCTGGATCATGAATACCAGCAAAACCTGTGCGGAATTGCGGGTGCTAGGTCGCCAGTTGGAGAATACGCACCCCTTTATTGTTGAGAATGGCGCTGCCGTGGTGGGGGATTTCCCCGGTGCTGACGACAGACTTGGCGGCTTGCCGTGCAAGCGTTTTGCTCCCGCCAGGGCAGAGATAGTCACGCTGCTTGAACAGTGGCGGGAGCAGTATAAATTCACCTTTTATGGTTTTTTCGATTTAGATACCAAGGCCTTGGCAGATATTGCTGGTTTAACGGAAGAGCAGGCGGCACTGGCCTTGCAGCGGGATTTTTCTGAGCCTATTAATTGGCAAGACAGTGACGAACGCCTGCAACAATTTTTGGGTATGCTGGAGGCGGTCGGTTTACAGGCATTGGGGGGTGGTCGCTTTATCCATGTGATGGGAAATACCGACAAAGGTAAGGCCATGCGTTGGCTGGCAGCGCAACTGTACCCGGAGCAGACGCCGCGGATCATTGCGTTAGGGGACAGTGGCAACGATGTGGCGATGCTAGCGGCTGCCGATGTGGGAGTGGTGATTCGCTCTCCACATCACTCGGCTCCCGATATTCCCAAGCCCTCAGGTAGACTGATTTACAGCGAAGAGTTTGGTCCCGCTGGCTGGAATACGGCAATAAAAGCTTTGTTGGGTGGCTCCTGAAACCAGGAGCCAGCGGATAACGATAAGACAGTTTAATAGGATGTGAAATGGGCGATTTTTATCAAAACGGCGTGATTACGACGCTACATAATTTAGTCGACCGGCCCATTGCGGCTTTAGAAAAAGATCTGGAGAGTTTTGCTAAGCAACGGCCTATGGCCTTGGTGTTGCCGTCGTTGTTCTCAGAGCTGGAGGGACCGGCTCTTGCCGCCATTATCGATGAAATTGCCAAGGTGAAGTACATCGATGAAATTATTATTGGTTTAGATCAAGCTGATGAGGCCCAGTATCGCTATGCGCTGAAGTTTTTTAGCCGCTTACCCCAGCGTCACCGGGTGCTTTGGAATGATGGCCCGCGCCTGCGGGCTATTGATGAACGCTTGCAAAATCGTGGTATTTCGCCAAAGGAGCCGGGAAAAGGCCGCAATGTTTGGTTTTGCTTGGGCTACGTACTTAGCTCGGGTCGTGCCGAAGCCGTCGCGCTGCATGACTGCGATATTCTGACCTATGATCGTCGTTTGTTGGCGAATTTGTTTTATCCAGTGGCGCATCCGGGCTTTAGCTATGAGTTTTGCAAAGGCTATTACGCCAGAGTAGCCGACGGCAAAATCAACGGGCGGGTGAGCCGCTTGTTGGTGACGCCATTAATCCGTTCACTGAAAAAAGTCTTTGGCGACTTGGAATATTTAGAATACCTGGACAGCTACCGTTACCCGTTATCGGGTGAGTTTTCCATGCGTAAAGACGTGTTGACCGACCTGCGCATTCCCAGTGACTGGGGCTTGGAAATTGGGGTGTTGTCAGAGATGTATCGCAACTACTCCACTAACAAAATCTGCCAGATTGATATTGCAGACACCTATGATCACAAGCATCAGTCGTTGTCGGCGACAGATGACAGCGGCGGTCTGTCCAAAATGTCGATTGATATTTCTAAGGCCATTTTTCGCAAGCTCGCTACCAATGGCGTGGTGTTTACTAACGAGACTTTCCGCTCTATTAAAGCGACTTATTTTCGGGTGGCGCTGGATTTTGTCGAGAGCTACCGCAACGACGCTATTGTTAACGGCCTGGATTTAGATTTGCATCGAGAAGAACAGGCCGTGGAGCTGTTTGCTCATAATATTGTTAAGGCGGGGAGTACCTTTCTAGAAAACCCAATGGAAACCCCGTTTATTCCCAGTTGGAACCGGGTTAGCAGTGCTGAGCCTAGTTTGCTGGCCGATTTACTGGCCGCTGTCGAGGCCGATCAGGAGGAGTATAGCTAGTGGATAGCTCACCCCAGACCCATTTGCGTCAACGCTTGCATACCCATCTTGAGGTTTTGTACCCCGAACTGGATATCGCAGCGCTGGGCGAGGAAATTATCTCGCTGATGTATTTGGATCAACGCTGCTTTATGCCTGAGGCTCATAAAAACCTCTGGGACGAAAGTAGCGTGATGGTGATCAGCTATGGCGATTCGATTTTGCGTGAGGGTGAATGGCCGCTGCATACCTTGCACGATTTTTTGCGCAAAGAGTTAAAGGGGCTGCTCAGTGGCGTGCATATTTTGCCGTTTTACCCTTACAGCTCCGATGATGGTTTTGCGGTGATCAATTATGTAGAAGTGAATCCATCCTTGGGTGAATGGCAGGATGTGAGCGCCATTGCCCGCGACTTTGATTTGATGGCAGATCTCGTGATTAACCACTGTTCTAGCCGCAGTCAGTGGTTTGAAAATTTTAAGCAGCGCAAGGACCCCGGCCAACATTATTTTGTTGAGGCTGATCCGCAGCTGGATTATTCCGCCGTGGTGCGGCCGCGGACGAGTCCATTGTTGGCAGAGGTGCAGACCCTGGATGGCAAACGCCATGTTTGGTGTACCTTTAGTCACGATCAAGTGGATTTGAATTTTCAAAACCCCGATGTGCTGTTGGAGTTTATTCGTATCGTTCGGCATTACCTGGATCAGGGGATTAAAATTTTCCGTCTTGATGCGGTGGCCTTTCTTTGGAAGGTGCCGGGCACAAGCTCACTAAACCTTGATGAAACTCATGAGGCGGTTCGCTTGCTGCGGACCGTTATTGAGCACGCCGCCCCCGACGCCATTATCATCACGGAAACCAATATTCCGCTGCGGGAGAATCTGGCGTATTTTGGCAACGCCAATGAGGCTCATCTGGTTTATAACTTTTCGCTGCCGCCGTTGCTGCTTAACACCTTGGTCAGCGGCAGCTGCCGGGCGCTAAAATCGTGGATGATGGGGATGCCCGCCGCCCAAGACGGCACGACCTATTTTAATTTTATTGCTTCACACGACGGCATTGGGCTGCGCCCGGCTGAAGGCTTGCTGAGTGATGATGAGCTGGGCGATTTAGTGAAGCTGATGCAGGAAAGTGGCGGCAAAGTGTCTTGGCGGGCATTGGGTAACGGCGAGAATCGCCCCTACGAAATTAATATCAGCTTGTTTGACGCCATGCGGCGGCGTATGGACCAGGGTGCGGGTAGTGACGAAGACGGTTATCAGGAGGCGCGGTTTCTTTGTGCCCATGCCTTAATGCTGGCCATTCAAGGTTTGCCAGCGTTTTATATTCACAGTTTGCTGGCAACAGAAAATGATGAAAAACGGGTGTTGCATACCAGTCACAATCGCTCTATCAATCGTCACCAGTGGCAGTTAGAGGAGTTGGAAGAAAAACTGGCGTCATCGACCCATCACGCTAGAATTTTTGCCGAGTTGAAGACCTTGATTGCGCTGCGCGCCAAGCAACCGGCATTTCATCCCAATGCCGCCCAGTATCCTCTGCACCTGGGGGACCAGGTGTTTGGTATTCGCCGGGAAACCCGCAGCAAAGATGAGCGCCGTTCTCAAACGATTCTGGCCCTGTACAACGTCAGCGCGGAGGTACAAAAAATTCCGATGGCGGAGCTGAACTTGGGCGAAGCGACATGTTGGCGTGATTTGTTTAGCGGCGCCGATGTGGTGGGGGATGATGGCCATCTCCGGTTGCCGCCTTATGCGTATTGCTGGCTTGAAGCTCAGTATTAATTGCTGCTGATGTACAGATGAGAGCGTTGAGCTTGCAGAGTGTTATTGGCTTTGCAGCCAGTAAAAAGATAGTGAAACGGCCCCTGCTACCCTACTAAAAGGGCCGTTTTGGTTTGTGTCTTAATTAGCGATTGTGGCGATTCTCAATGAGTTCATCGACCACTGACGGGTCGGCAAGCGTCGATGTGTCGCCCAAGCTGTCTAGCTCGTTGGCCGCAATCTTTCTCAAAATTCGGCGCATGATTTTACCCGAACGGGTTTTTGGCAGCCCCGGCGCCCACTGTATTAAATCGGGTTTGGCAATGGGGCCGATCTCTTGAACGCAGAGTTTGGTGAGCTCGGCGCTTAATGCCTCGTCGGCTGCTACGCCGTGCATCAAGGTAACGTAGGCGTAAATGCCCTGACCTTTTACGTCATGGGGGTAGCCAACTACCGCCGCTTCAGCAACTTTGTCATGCAGTACCAGTGCGCTTTCTACCTCGGCGGTGCCCATGCGGTGGCCGGAGATGTTAAGTACGTCGTCGACGCGACCGGTAATCCAATAGTCGCCATCGGCATCTCGACGGGCACCGTCACCGGTGAAGTAATAGCCTTTGTAAGCGCTAAAGTAGGTGTCGATCATGCGCTGATGATCGCCGTAAACGCCGCGAATTTGCGCGGGCCAAGATTGTTTGATAACCAGTAAGCCCTCGCCGGGTCCTTCGACTTCATTGCCTTCGGTGTCTAGCAAGGCAGGCTCAACCCCGAAGAAGGGTTTGGTGGCGGCCCCTGCTTTCATTTTGGTGGCGCCGGGTAAGGGTGTGAGCATATGTGCACCCGTTTCGGTTTGCCACCAGGTATCGACAATGGGGCAACGCTGGTTGCCAATCACTCGGAAGTACCATTCCCAGGCTTCTGGATTAATGGGTTCGCCAACCGTGCCCAACAGGCGCAGGCTGCTGCGGCTGCTGTTGTTCACAAACTCGTCACCGGCACCCATTAATGCACGGATGGCAGTGGGTGCGGTATAAAAGGAGTTAACCTTGTGTTTGTCTACCACTTGCCAGCAACGAGATGCGTCGGGATAGGTGGGGACGCCTTCAAACATTAATGTCGTCGCGCCGTTGGCCAGGGGGCCATAAATAATATAGCTATGGCCGGTGACCCAGCCGACATCGGCGGTGCACCAAAAAACTTCGCCTTCGCGATAATCAAAAACATATTTGTGGGACATGGCGGACTGCAGCAAGTAACCGCCGCTGGTGTGCATGACACCCTTGGGCTTGCCGGTAGAGCCTGAGGTATACAGAATAAATAAGGGCGCTTCACTGTCCATCGATTCGGCTGGGCAGTCGGCGCTGGCGTCGGCAATGGCCTCGTGATACCAAATGTCTCGGCCATCTTGCCAAGCAATATCACCGCCGGTGCGTTTGACGACTAAGCAGCTTTCTATGCCGGGACACTGGGTCATTGCTTGGTCGGCATTGGCTTTGAGAGGAATGTTTTTGCCCGCTCTTACGCCTTCGTCCGCGGTGATCAGCAGTTTGCAGTCGGCGTTAAGAATGCGGTCTTTGAGGGCCTCTGGTGAGAAACCGCCAAATACCACCGAATGTATGGCGCCAATACGGGCGCAGGCCAACATGGCGTAGGCCGCTTCGGGAATCATCGGCATGTAGATGCAAACCCGGTCGCCGGGGCCGACACCTTTGGATTTGAGCACATTGGCAAGCTTGCACACGGCCTCGTGCAATTGCCGGTAGCTGATATGTTTACTGTCGGCAGGATCGTCGCCTTCCCAGATGATGGCGGTTTGATCGCCCCGGGTTTCTAAGTGGCGGTCAATGCAGTTATAAGCCACGTTCAGCTTGCCGCCGTCAAACCATTTGGCGATGCCTTTGGGAAAGTCGTACTCGCGTACGGTATGCCAGGGAGTATCCCAGTCGAGAAAGGCGTTGGCTTGTTCGGCCCAGAAGGATTCGGGCTCTTCAATGGATTGCTTGTAAAGGCGCGAGTAACTTTCAGCGTTAATGTGGGCGTTTTTAGCAAAATCTTCAAAGATCGGATGGGTAATGACTTCGCTCATAATACGACTCTCTTTGGCGTTGTTATGTTTTGGTATCAAAAGGGTGGGCATCGAAATGCGGCACCGCAGTGAGATGACGTGTACGTCGTTATCTTACTTGGTTTGGTTAGCTGTTCTTTATAATCCCAGCATAACCAGTCAGCATTCTGTATTGAAGGCCTTATAGACCAAAGTGTGGGGGCAAAATTCGATTTTCTTGACGCTGCTGTGCGCTTTGTCGCGGCGAGAAGCCTGCGCCGTAATAGAATTGCTGGCGTGAATCGAGCAGGGGTGGGGCGCTACAAGCGCTACGGTGTTTGGCTTGAGAGATGATCGATTTGATCTTAAAAGACGCCTGGCTTCAAACTGGGCGTCTTTAGCGGGTTTGCGGCAAAGAGTTAATTTTCGACCGAATTTGTCGCTAATAGCGTCGTTAATTGCTTCTCAAGTTGCCTGATGCGATTAGACATTTCATCTAGCTGAGTATATCGCACGGAACTGCGGCGCCATTTTTTAACTTCTTGCATGGGGGCTGTCGAGGCAAATACACCGGGCTCACAGTTGCCCTTGGTGACGATGGTGCCGCCATGAAAGTGGCTGTTATCGGCAATGCTAATGTGGCCGTTAATTGCGACTGCGCCTGCCACAGTACAGTTTTCACCGATGTTTGCACTGCCGGCAATTCCCACGCAACCGGCGATGGCTGAGCGTTTGCCAATTTTGACGTTGTGGGCAATGTGAACAAGATTGTCGATAATCACGCCGTCATGAATAATCGTGTCGCCCAACGCGCCTCGATCTATCGAGCAGTTAGAGCCAATTTCGACGTTGTTGCCGATAATGACTGCGCCAAGTTGATGAATTTTTTTCCAGCCATCTCGGCTGGGGGCAAAGCCAAAACCGTCGGAGCCGATGACGGTGCCACTGTGGATGATGCCGTTTTTGCCGATGCAGACACCATGATAAATAACGACATTGGGGTGAATCAGGGTGTTGTCGTCAATATGGGCTCGATCACCGATGGATACCCCAGAGTAAATACGAACGCCACGACCAATTCTGGCATGCTCGCCGATAACGCAGTTGGCGCCAATGGCTGCGCTGGGGTCAATGTCGGCGCTGCTCGCAACAACGGCGGAGGGATGGATGCCTGTTGGGAGTACTGACAGAGATTCAAACAGAACTGAGACCTTGGCGTAAGCAAGATAGGTATTGGCTACGATCAACTTATTACCGGCGTATTTATCGGCAAAATCGCTGTTAAGGATGACGGCGCCAGTCTTGGATTGGGGTAGATGCTGCAAATAGGATTCTTGATTGATAAACGACAGCTCGGAAGCTGAGGCGCACTGCAGATCAGCGATGCCGCTGATACGATGATCAGGGTTGCCTACGAGCTCTGCGTCGAGGTATTCAGCTAATTCTGACAAGCTTTTTTCAGTTTTATTACCCATTGGGTTCACTCCGTCGATGCCCAATGAATTGCGCGTGAAGCAGGTGCGCGAAGCTGGGGATGTTAATAGGGTTGTTGGCTTGAATCGCAGCGCTCGTGGTCCACAGCATTTAATGAACGCTCGACGCTGTGGGTGGATTTCTTGGCCGACACCTTGGTGATTTTGCAGACATTGTACGCATCACTTGAGCATGAAATTTTAGTTATTTTGGTAAAATTTTAGATTCTGGTGATATCGGGTTTATTTTGATCTATTCCGAATCGGGTCAGCTTATCCGAGTATTTTTTGTAGGGCGATTAGCTTTTGAGTGCAATCGTCCACAATAGCATATTGGACTGATTCAGTGCCTTGGCAAATCTATCTTTTGAGAGGTAAATCCCAAGTTGGGCTGCTGCCTGCGGTGATATTGACCGCATTTGTAGGGGCTGGATTCACTTGCCGGGCACCTTCTTGACCTTGTGCCAGATGGAAGTGCTTTTAAACGAGCGTTAAGACGGTTATGGGGTAGGCTTGGGGCGAACCGGACAAGAAACCCCCCAACGTCAGTTCGGCGTCGGGGGGGTTAGCGAGCGGTTTTAGTATTTATATACTTGGCGTGTGAGCATTCTTCAGCGCCAGAGCTGGCGAACAGAGAATGGCTTAGGCAACCTGAACCGGAATGGCATTACTGGAATGGCTAACGGTGTTGTCAGGGTTCATGTAGATCAGCCGGGGCTTAAAGTTAATCAGCTCCGCTTCGGTGTAGCTGGCATAGGCACAAATAATGATGACGTCATCCACGTTTGCTTTGTGGGCGGCCGCGCCATTAACAGAAATAATGCCGGAGTGATCTTCACCGCGAATTGCATAGGTGGTGAAGCGCTCGCCATTGGTGACGTTGTAAATTTGGATTTGCTCGAACTCGCGGATTCCCGCCATATCGAGTAATTTGCCATCGATTGCACATGAGCCTTCATAGTCCAGTACCGCATGGGTAACTTGGGCTTTGTGAAGTTTCGCTTTCAGCATGACAGACTGCATAACGCTGTTCCTTTACTTTCGCGTGATGGCGTTTTAGTTAACGGCCAACATGCCCCAGTCGGAGCTGGGATTTACATTCAGGGTAACATTGTCGATAAGACGCGTGTTGCCCAGTTTCGCTGCGGCTAAGATAACGATTTCCTCGGTATCCAAGTTTATTTCCCGTAAGGTGCGGGCATCGCAGATGGAGAAGTAATCTGGTTTAAAGCCACCTTCCAGTAGCATCGCCTTGGCGTGTTGCTCTAGTTCTCGGTAGCTGTCATAGCCGCAGGCAATGGCATCTCGGCATTCTTGCAGCACTCGGTGGAGCAGCGGCGCTGTTTGGCGCTGGGTCTGTTCCAGATAACCGTTGCGAGAGCTTAATGCCAAACCATCCTCGGCTCTGGCCGTGGGCACACCTACAATGTCAATTGGCATGCACAAGTCACTGACCATTTTACGGATGATGCTCAGCTGTTGGAAATCTTTCTGGCCAAATATGGCTACGTCAGGCTGCACAATATTAAACAGCTTGTTTACAACGGTGGTGACACCGTTGAAGTGTCCAGGCCTACTTTCGCCGCAATGGGTTTCTGAAAGCTGGGGCACTGCTACTTTGCTATGTACCGCCATCCCTTCTGGATAAATTTCATCAACAGTGGGAAGGAATAGGCACTGAGTGCCTTCTGCAAAGAGCTTCTCTTTGTCAGCGGCAATCGTTCTAGGGTACGTGCTTAAATCCTCGCTGGCAGCAAATTGCAGAGGGTTAACAAAAATGCTGACCACGACGACATCGGCCAATGTACGGGCGCGGCGAACGAGTTGAAGATGGCCTTCATGGAGGTTGCCCATGGTCGGCACAAAAGCAACGCTTTTGCCAGCTCGCTTTGCGGCGAGCAGGGCCGTACGGAGTGATGCGGCTGTGCTGTACGTTTTCATACCACCCAACTTCCCAATCTCATACTTCGCTATAGTCAGCGAAGGCAGTTTGCTGTGAAGTCAGTCCGCGCACACCGCGGGCTGGCGACCTAAACACTGGCTGATCAAACCCATATAAATGCTACTCAGATTGCTCATAATCTGATCAGGCTGGCCAGTGGCGGGCAAGTATGCCGTAATCAGAATAGGGGTTCAATCCTTTGTCAGCAAAAAATTACAGCTTTGTTACCAGCTGTTTTGTTCCTTACGGTAACGGCCAACAGATTCAAGTAGTTAGGTGAATGTGTGCTCATCACCGGGAAAGCTGCGGTCTTCTACAGCGATTCGGTAGCGAAGTAGAGCATCTTCAACGCTAGCACTGCCATCGGCAAAATTGCGTACAAACTTGGCGGTTTTTTCAGTAACGCCAAGCAAGTCGTGTAATACCAATACTTGGGCGTCTGTTTGGTTGCCCGCGCCGATGCCGATAACGGGAATGTCTAAGGCTTCACTGATTCGCGCTGCAAGGGTTTTGGGGACGCATTCAAGCACGAGTAGTGAAGCGCCAGCAGCCTGCAAGGCTTTGGCGTCTGCCAGCATGGCTTCTGCTTGCTCGTCCTCTCTGCCTTGTACCCGGTAGCCGCCGAGAAGATTAACCGATTGGGGGGTTAAACCGAGGTGACCGCACACGGGGATACCTGCGCGATTGAGCTGAACAATGCTGTCGCAAAGCCAGCTACCACCTTCCAGCTTGACCATTTCTGCGCCTGCTTGCATGAGGGCGGTGGCATTGCGCAAACAATCCTCGACACTGTTATAGCTGCCAAAGGGGAGGTCGGTAATGATCAGCGGCCGCGATGCGCCCTTAGCGACGCAGCGGGTGTGGTAAGCCATGTCTTGCACGGTTACGGGCAGGGTGGATTCCTGTCCTTGTACTACCATGCCCAGTGAGTCGCCAACCAGAATGGCGTCGATACCGGCTTTTTCAACCCGGGTGGCAAAGCCTGCGTCGTAGCAGGTCACTACTGCAAAGGGCTCTTTGTTGAGCTTCTTTTTTAGCAGACTGGTGATGGTCACTTGGCTCATGATTTGCCTCGGGGTTGTTCAGAAAAAAGTGGGATTAAAATAATGCCGACCGCTGCGAACTTCCAGCAGGTATGCCAGAAGTTTCTGGTATTCGTCATCATTGTTAGCAAAGTCAATTTCAGTGGCATTGATAATGACCAGTGGGGCGGCATTGTAAGAGAGAAAGAACTGGCTGTAAGCCTCGTTAACATTCTCCAGGTAACGATCATTAATAGATTGTTCAAAGTTGATGCCCCGACGTTGAATTCTGTCTTGCAGCACGTTGACGGGGGCTTGCAGGTAGATCACTAAATCGGGCCGGGGTATATCTACTTCAACTTGTTGATATACCTTGCGATAGAGTTCGAGTTCGTGAGGGTCGAGGGTGAGCTCGGCAAACAGGGCGTCTTTTTCAAATAAAAAGTCGGCAATGTAGGTTCCTTCAAACATATCTTGCTGACGTAAATCGCTTAGCTGTTGGGCTCGCTGGAATAAAAAGAACAGCTGAGCAGATAGTGCGGCATGGGCTTTATTGGCATAAAAGCGCTCCAGGAAAGGGTTTTCCTCCGCTTTTTCCAGTAGTAGCTCATACCCTAGGGAGTGGGCTAGTTTTTTGGCGAGGGTGGTTTTCCCTACCCCAATAGGGCCTTCTACAGCAACAAAGCGCGGTGGCTGGGGGCCGCCAAGAATGGGTTCTGAGAGTAGATGCTTATTCGTCATTAAGAGGCGTTATTGGCAGTGTCGTTGGAGAATATCATTAAGGTGATATGAGCCAGAGCTTGTCAGCTGACAGGTAGTCTACTGCTTGGCCAATATGGATGCCAGGTGCTTGAGCGTCAAGTTCGGCCAGTGGGGCGAGTACAAAGGGCCGCTCTGGGATTGCCGGGTGTGGCACGGTCAAGGTATGACTGTTTATACGGGCGTCGCCATAGAGGAGTAAATCCAGGTCTAAAGTGCGTGCGCCCCAGCGTATGGCTCGCTGGCGACCCTGTTGCTGTTCAATCCCCTGTAGTGCCGTCAGTAGTGCGTGGGGGTCGAGTGATGTTGATAATTTGGCTGCGGCGTTAACGTAGTCGTCCTGCGCGCCGGGGCCAATCGCTTTGGAGCCGTAAAATCGTGAAACCGCGTCGAGCCGGCAGCTGGGTAGCGCGGCAAGCGCGTCGATTGCCCTGAGTAATTGTTGTCTGGGCTGGCTAAGGTTGCTGCCCAGCCCTATAAAACACGGAATCATTCCGGGTTGCGGGCCGCATTGGGTGGTCTGCGACGGCGTCTGCGAGGACGTTTTCGCGGTTCTTGGCTGCTGCTGGTTTTGAGCATAGCGTCGCGTAATTCGGGACGGCTTTCCTGAAAAGCCAGCCACCATTGCCCGAGTTCGGGTTCAATCTCTTCGGCCTGTTCTCTTAGCAGAAGGAAATCAAAACCAGCGCGAAAGTAACGGTGCTCCAGTAGTTGTTCTGCGCGTTTGCCGTTGCGTTTGGTGAGCCGGAACTGCAGTTCCCAAATGTCGCGCATTGGCAGGGAAAACCGCTTGGGAATCGCCACAGTTTGTTGTTGCTTGTGCAGAACGCGCTCAGAGGCTTGATGCAGTGCAGGGATTTCGGGCACACCAGAAGCGGCGATTTCAGCTTGCAGTGATTTCACCAAGGGCCAAAGGATCACGGCGTAAATAAAAGCCGGGGTGACGGATTTGCCTTCGGCAATTCGCGCATCGGTGTTAATCAAGCCCTGTTGGATAATGGCTTCTGCCGCGGGGGTTTGCTTGTTTAACATGGTCTGGGTGGCAGGAAACAAGGGTTGAAATAAACCATAGCGCTGTAATAAGGCATAGGTTTGCAGGCCATTCCCAGCCATAAATAATTTCAAGACTTCGTCAAATAATCTCGCGGGGGAGATGTCTCTGAGCAGCGGTGCCAGTCGTTGAATTGGTTCTTCGGTAGCGGCTTCAATATCAAAATTCAGTTTTGCCGCAAAACGTATAACCCGCATCATTCTTACTGGGTCTTCGCGGTAACGAGTTTCGGGGTCGCCAATAACCCGGATAAGTTTATCGTTCAGGTCTTGCAGGCCGCCCATATAATCGTACACACAAAAGTCTTTGCTGGTGTAGTACAGGGCGTTAATGGTGAGGTCTCTGCGCTCAGCGTCTTCAGTAACCGAACCATAGATATTGTCTCGCAGCAGCATTCCACTTTCGTTGCGAGCAGAATGTTGCTTGCTGACTGTTCCGCCGGTGTCGCTATGATTACCTCGGAAAGTGGTGACCTCTATCACTTCTCTGCCAAAACGCACATGGACAATCTTGAAGCGCCTGCCAATGATGCGGCTGTTGCGAAACAGGCCGCGCACTTGCTCGGGGGTGGCATCGGTGGCGACGTCGAAGTCTTTGGGTTGGCCGCCGAGCAAAATGTCTCTCACGCCGCCGCCAACAAGGTAGGCGTCATAGCCAGACTGGTTCAGCCGGTGCATGACTTTTAGCGCGCTATCGCTAATAAGTCGACGGGATATGTTGTGATGATCCCTGGGGATTATCACGGGCTCCCTTGCGGCAGTGCGCCTATTGGATTTGGGGAGTTTCTTGGTGAGCTTTTTCCACAGCCCGGCAACGGAGCTAGATGTCATCGTAAGAGTGCTTGGCCATTAACAGAAGGCAGGCATTCTATCATAGCAAGAGAAACTGTGTGGGGGCGGTAAGTGGACAAATTTTGATAGTCTAGAAATGAAGAAGGGGAAAACATAGTCTTCCCCACCCAGGTCTTTTTATTGCTCTTTTATTGTTATTGTTCTCGTTTTCTTATTTTTATTAGTTAAGGTTTTATTCTTCTTTGACAATACTAAAGCATGTGCTGTGCCATGTTTTAGTATTTGTTTAAAAACAATGACTTAGGAATATTTGGGTGGTTTTTGTTTTGCTTTTTTTTGCCTGCTTGTTACCGATGTAAACGGCTTTTGTTACACAGGTCTTGAATGGGTAACGCTTGCTTAGCTACCTGAGCGGGTGCTGGCCTTTTTACGTGGGATGCCTAGTCGTTGCCGACGTTCCCACAGGCACTTTCTACTGACCCCCAGTTTTTGCGCGAGTTCGGTTTCGCTCATGGAGTCTTGATGTTCAAGTACAAAGTGTTGGAAATAGTCTTCTAGTGACAGATCTTCGCTGGGGTCGGCGGTTCGTCCTGCGGAGGTCTTGTTTCGGCCGGTATCTTTTTTGTTGGCATCTCTGGTTTGGCGGGATGCGGGATCTGCTTGTCTACCGCGAATTTGGTTGATGTCGACCAGTTCTAGGTCGATGTCGAGTAACTCGTTGTCGATTTCGTCGCCGTCACAGAGAATAACCGCACGCTCTACGGCATTCTCTAACTCGCGAATATTTCCCGGCCATACATAGGTTGTAATCGCCTGGATAGTTTTGGGGCTGAAGTGCATGGCCGGTTTGCCCATGGCTTCACAACGACTGCGTAACATGGTTTCAGCAATTTCTAAAATATCCTTACCGCGCTCTCTCAGGGGCGGCAGCTCTAATTTCATGACATTAATACGGTAATAAAGGTCTTCTCTAAAGTGGCCAGCGTGAGCCATTTCTTTCAGGTTGCGGTGAGTGGCGCAAATCAGTCGCACATTAACCTTGCTGGATTCGACTGCACCGATGCGGCGAATCTCGTCTTCTTGGATGAAACGCAGTAATCGGGCTTGGGCCTCAAGGGGAAGCTCGCCAATTTCATCCAGAAACAAGGTGCCGCCGTCGGCGGCTTCTATTAAGCCGATTCGATTGCTGTTGGCGCCGGTAAAGGCGCCTTTCTCATAACCGAACAGCTCTGATTCGATAAGGGTTTCTGGAATGGCAGCGCAATTGACGCAAACGATGGCTTTGCCTGCTCGGTCGCTTTGGGCATGAATAGCCCGGGCGACTAATTCTTTGCCCGTTCCTGTTTCACCATGAATCAGAACGGTGGCGTTAGTTGGGGCGACACGTTCAATGCGCTCATACACCTGGCGTATGGCTTGGCAGTTGCCGATCATGCCATTGGCATTGGCGACTGCTTTCCCCTGTCGGTTTGTTCCGGTTTTATGGGGAGGATTGTTCTCGCTATTGGTTTGAATAATGCGGGCGACGGTTTCTAGCATTTCATCGTGGTCGAAAGGCTTGGCGATATAGTCGATGGCACCCATCTTCATGGTATCAACGGCGGACTTCAGGCTGGCGTAGCTGGTCATTATCAACACCGGCGACTCGGTTTTGTTGATAATGTCAGTGCCGTTGGCGCCGGGCAGTCTTAAGTCGCTGATAATTAAATCGTAATTGTTGACTTGCTGGGAGGCGAGGGCTTCTTTGACGGAGGTGGCTACATCGACTGCGTAGCCGTTGTGCTCCAATAACCGTCGCAATGCCAAGCGGATGACATCTTCATCTTCGACGATCATTATTCGTGCCATAGAGTTCTCCCGATGTATCTATACGCCAGCGCGTGTTTGTCAGCCGAACAACATACCCCGTCCCCGGTATTTTTTCTAGACCGAAGGCCGTGCAAGATGTTTGCTGGCTGGCGGCTGGTACGCATTAATTGGCTGTTTAAGATCACTTTTTGTTGATCTATTGTTGATGCGCCTCATTGCTGGGGCTCGATAATAGGCAGGTAAATATGCAGCCGTGTTCCTACGCCCCTTTCGGTGACAGGACTCTCAATGCTGATTTCGCCGCGTAGGTCGCGGATGATGCTATAGACTAAGGCGAGACCGAGGCCCGTGCCTTTGCCCGGTTCTTTGGTGGTAAAGAAGGGCTCGAAAATTTGGTCTTTTAACGTACTGTCTATACCGTGGCCTTGGTCGGTAACGGTGATATGGGCGCGCTCTTGGTCGGCATTGGCACAAATGGTGATTGTGCCATCAAGCGGGCTGGCATCTCTGGCATTAGATAAAATGTTGATAAACACTTGTAGTAACCGTTGAGTGTCGCCGGTGACCCAAATACTGTCGTCACAATCATTGTTGAAATGTACTTTATGGGCGGTACTGTCAAGGTTGAGCAGTTGCAACGCTTCATCTACAGAGGCGCGTATATGTACAGGTTCTATTGCCTGGGTCGGGTCTTCCCTTCCTGTGTGGGCAAAGTTCACTAAGCTGCGGACAATAGTGGTAATACGCTGGGTTTGCTTAATAATTTGAGATGCGGTTTCTAGACTCTCGGGGTTATCGGTGTCGTAACGCAGGTTTTGGGCGAGTGAGGCGATGCCGGTGACTGGGTTGCCAATTTCGTGGGCAACCCCTGCAGCTAAACGACCAATCGAGGCAAGACGCTCCTGGTGGGTTAGCTCATTTTCGAGTAGCTGGTTTTCGGTGACATCCTCGACAACCACGATAAGTTCATCCCGGCCCATTATCCCTGACTCAGTTTTGTGCAGGTTTAGCCAGCGTAGCCCGCGGTCAGTGTCGATGCTGCGTTTACTCCAATGCAGATCTTCGCTGATAAAGAAGTCTTGCAGCAAACCCGCCCAAGCACTGGGAAGGCCGCTTAGATGGGAGCCGGTAATATCGCTTCCCGTGATGCGGGTGGTGTCTGACATAGACATATTCCACAGCAAAATTTCTTGGTCTTGCCCCAGAGCGCAGACCCCAATGGGCAGGTTCTCTAATGTTTCGCGGTGGTAGCGTCTGAGGCTGTCTAAGTCGGCAGCCAGGCCGGTTAGGTGGCTTTGGTAATGCTCTAGACGCTCCTCGATAAAGTTAATGTCTTCGCTTTCGCCCATAATGTTTTCGGTATAGGGCAGCGTGCGGTCAATGACGCGGCGGGCACTGGAGGGGCCGATTAATGATGACAGGTTAACTTCGATACGGTCTCTAATACGGCGCAGTGCATAGGGTCGAGTCTCAGACTCTTTGAGTTTGAGCTCTTCCAGTGCGCGGTGGAATTCTTGGTTGGCGGCACTTTCCCCCAGCACTTGCTGTAAGCGCAGTTTCATTTGTCGGGCATCTTGCAGGTTGAGTGCCGCGCGGCTGGGCCGGTTTAGATCGTCTAATGTACAAGCTTCGGCGGCGCTGCGTTCTTCTGCTGGAGTATCGCTAATCAATGAGACCAGTACAAACACAGCAGCGTTAAGCGTTAATGAGGTGGCGGCAACAGTAATCCAATGCTGTTCGGCTGCAAGAGAGAAAATATTGAGGGGGCCAGAGAAAATGCTCTCGATGCCAGCCAGCATGGGTAGCAATAGACCGATAAACCAGACCACAAAACCGGTACTTAAACCACTGATAAAGCCGGTTCGGTTGGCGGAGGGCCAGTATAAGACGGCAACAACTGCGGGCAGGAACTGAGCGCCACCAGTAAGGGAGATCATTAGCAAGTCGGTGAGGGTCTCTTGCTCGGGGACCATCTCATAAAATAAAAACGCGACTAAAATAATCGCGCAGATAAGCAGTTGCCGCGTCCAGAGCAGCCAGCGGTAAATATTCACTTCTTGGCCCGGTGGACGATAAACCGGCAGCACTAAATGATTGAGGCACATAGAGGCCAGCGCCAGCGTCGCAACAATAATGACGCCACTGGCTGCCGACATGCCGCCAATGTAGGCGGCAATGACTAGAAAAGGGTTATCTATATGCAGCGGAACGCCCAGCGTGAAATAGTCGCTGGGCATGGTTAGCCCCACCGCTTGGCCCGCCCATAAAATAGGTAATATTGGCAGGCTGATTAAAAGCAGGTAGAGCGGCATGCCCCAGCTGGCAGTGTGTAAATTGTCGCTTTCGGGGTTTTCGGTAAACAGCATGTGGAATAAGTGCGGCATACATACGGCGGCGGCAAAGAACATGACCAGCATTAGGCGGTGCGCGTCTGCCTGGGTATTGGTGGTGAGGGCTTGCAGCACCTCGGGCCGGCTTGTCAGCCATGCCTGCATTTCATCGAGGCCGCCAAAAATAGACCATACGGCGGCGGCACCGATGAGTAGCATTGCAATGAGTTTGACGGCCGACTCAAAGGCAAGCCCCACGACTAATCCTCTGTGGCTATCTTTATAGGTAAGGCTGCGAGAACCGAACAAGATGGTAAACAGCGTAATGATTATGCAAAAACCAAAAGCGCTGAGTTCCTTGAAGTGAAAGCCTTTAAATGCAAGATGCCCGCTACTGCTCAGCATGCTTGTGGAGTCGGCAAACGTGCGAATTTGTATGGCCAGTAATGGCCAGATTGATGCCGCTAAAAATAAAGTGGCAAGCGACCCGACAAGCTGGCTGCGAAAACGGAAACTGAGCAGGTCTGCCAGCGAGTTGAGGCGATAGGTTTTGCAAATTCGGTGAAGCGGGGTGAGCAAAATAGGCAGTAGCACCATCGCCGCTGAGATGCCTAAGTAATAGTTCAGAAAGGCATAGCCATAGTGTTGTGCAAAGCCCACGGCGCCGTAGACAGCAAAGCTGCTGGCGTATACGCCTAGAGACAAAACGTAAATTAAAGGGTGGCGAATTAAGCGGTCTGGTAATAGCTGTCTTTCTGCTGCGTAGGCAATGGCAAACAGCAACATAAGGTAGCCGATGCCAATAAGAAAGAGTCCATCTATGTCAAAGTTCATTTTACGTGCTTTTGGCGATGGCTAAGGTAGATAAAGGCAATGACAACCAGCCAGAGCAGGTGATGGCGATACCACGCACTGCCGCTGTCTTGCAGCCACTGGCTTAAGGTGGGGGCAAAAACAAAGGTAAAGCTAACCAGCAATAAAAGAGATGATTGTATTTGCATGGGTCTGCGGCTGTCGTCAGTGGCGAAAAGATGGTACTGGAGGCGTGGCTAAACTGCAAAGCAGTATGTGCCTTTAACGTTTTGGCAGAGTAACAGAGTCAGGCCAAGATATGGGTTTGGGCGGGAATATCTTCTACTCGCCAGTGGGCGGTAGCCCAATGAAGGATATCTTCGCAATTTTTCAGCGATGCGGGTGGCGTTGGCTGGCCAAGGTGCTGGAGGCAGCGTCGAATATTGCTGACTGAAAGGTTGTTGTCCAGCGCAGGCGCTGCTCGTTGTTTGCTGAGTTTGTCGCCGGATGTGTCGGTTAACACCGGGATGTGCAGGTAGCGTGGTGTTGGCGCGCTTAGCTTTTGTTGTAAGTAAATTTGCCGGGCGGTGGAGTCCAGCAAGTCGACCCCTCTGACGATGTCGGTAATGCCACTGCTGATATCATCGACGACAACCGCCAGCTGGTATGCATAAAGACCGTCCCGGCGTTTTAAAATAGTGTCACCCACAGCGTTGCTCATGTGTTCGTGCTGGGGGCCTTGGAGGCGATCAATAAAATGAATTTCTCGCTGATCGGCCTTAAGCCGCAAGGCAAAGCTGTCAGGATTTAAGGGCGCAATGCAGGGGCGTTGATGCAAGCCATTGTTGCGAGCGAGTTGACGTCGAGAGCAGCTGCATTGAAAGAGTTCGTCGGCGTGTAAGAGTGTTTCTAGCGTTTGCTCAAAAGCATGACTGTGTTGATGCTGCCAGCTGATCTCGCCATCCCAAATAAGGCCGTGGCAACGCAAGCTGTCAATGATCGACTGGGCGGCGCCTTGTTCTTCTCGGGGCGGATCAATATCTTCGATGCGTAGCAGCCATGTGCCGCAATGTGCCTTGGCGTCGAGGTAGCTTGCCAGTGCAGCCAGCAGGGAGCCGATATGCAAGGGGCCGGAAGGAGAGGGCGCAAAGCGGCCCACATATTTGGGTCCGTTTTGAGGCATTGTCCTCTCTTTAATTGGGGGCAGAAATTGCAGATAAAGGCGAGGCTAGCCTCGCCCACGGTATCAGCCGCGCTCTTGACGCTCTTTGATTTCGTCTAGGGTTTTGCAGTCAATGCACAGGGTTGCTGTCGGACGAGCTTCCAGCCGTTTTATGCCAATTTCGACACCACAGGTGTCGCAAAAACCATAGTCGTCTTCGTCGATCAGGTCGAGAGTCGAGTCAATTTTCTTAATAAGTTTGCGCTCGCGATCGCGGGTGCGCAGTTCAAGACTGAACTCTTCTTCCTGGGTTGCCCTATCTGCAGGGTCGGGGAAGTTGGCGGCCTCGTCTTTCATATGAGACACCGTTCTATCGACCTCTTGCATCAATTCCGATTTCCAGCTGTATAGAATCTCCCGAAAGTGATTCTTCTGGTCTTCGTTCATATAGGCTTCGCCCTTCTTCGCTTTATAGGGAACGAAGGGTTTTAGCGTTTCTGCTTCTTTTTGCTTTGCAGCCATGTGTGGCCCTCTTCTCACAAGCCTTTTAACCGCGTTCTGCGGACTTGTTAGGCGGGTGCTATGCCGCCAAACCGGCAAAGCTACCAGATAAATGCACACCACGCCACACGAAATTGCCTGTTGTTTGTCTCTGGCGGCTTTGGGTGGGCCTCTCGTGTGTTTGAGTTGCCGACCGCAGTTGCTATGATCGCGACTTTAACAATAGCTGGAGACGCTAGAGTGACAGCAAAATTTGCAGCCAGAGTCGCCGACATCGAGCCATTTCGCGTGGTTGAGGTGTTGACTCGTGCCAAGCAGTTGGCGTCCCAGGGCCGAGACATTGTGCATATGGCCGCAGGCGAGCCAGATTTTGCAACGGCAGAGCCGATTGTCGATGCGGCGGTGAAAGCGCTGCGCTGTGGTCAAACGCATTACACGCCAGCGGTGGGGATTCCCGAATTGCGAGAGGCAATTTCGGACTACTACCGCAGCGATTACGGTCTAGATATTTCCCCTGAGCGGATCGTTGTCACCCCCGGTGCATCTGGTGCTTTGTTGTTGCTGTCAGCGCTGTTAATGGCCCCGGGTGAGGGTATGTTGATGGCGGACCCTGGGTATCCTTGCAATCGTCACTTTTTGCGACTGGTGGAAGGTGAAGGGCAATTGGTACCGGTTGGGCCGCAAGATCGCTTTCAGCTGAATGCAGCGTTGGCTGAGGCGGCGTGGCAGCGTAATACCAGCGGCGTGATTGTGGCTTCGCCAGCTAATCCCACCGGCGAAATTTTGAGCCGTTCACAGCTGCAAGGCCTGCATGAACTCTGCCAACGGCGCGGCGGTCATTTGATTGTGGACGAGATCTATCACGGCCTGAGTTACAACGGGGCTGCGCCAAGTATTTTGTCTATTACTGATGACGCTTTTGTGATTAATAGCTTCTCGAAATATTTTGGCATGACCGGGTGGCGTCTTGGTTGGATAGTGGCGCCGGAGGCTGCGGTGCCTGAGCTGGAAAAAATGGCGCAAAACTTTTTTATCTCGCCTTCAACCGTAGCGCAATATGCTGCCTTGGCGGCCTTTCTGCCAGAAACCCGCCGCATTTTGGATCGGCGGCGTGAGGAGCTTGTGCAGCGCCGAGACTTTTTGTATCCGGCGCTGACGGCCTTGGGTTTTGATATTCCTCACAAGCCTGAGGGTGCGTTTTACCTCTATGCTGGCATCGACAAATTTGAGCAAAGTACTGAGGCGTTTTGCTTGCAGCTGCTTGAAGAGCACGGCATTGCGATTACCCCCGGTATTGATTTTGGCAAGCATAATGCCCAGCGTCATGTGCGTTTTGCTTACACTACGAGTATGGCGCAGTTGGAAAAAGCGGTTGCTCGACTCGAGGCGCTGTACTCCTGATGTTGAATGGCGGGAGGAATAAAGATTCCCTCTGCTTCACCTAAGGTTGTTGCCTGTTTGCTCAGTGCTGTGGCCATGGAGGTGGCGATAGTTTGAGCGCGGTGCTTCAGTGCGTCGGCATTTACACCAGCGTACCGTGCGTCAATGCTGGTAGAAAATAAATGCAGCCAGCGATGAAAGTGGTGACGGGTGATGGCGGTATGGCGATGCAAGGCAAGGTGAGTTTCAAAGGTGCGGCCTTGGTAGTTTAGACTGCCAAAAAGTTGAGCTGTCCAGAAGTCGGCCACTTTAGGGATATGCTCTGCAAGGGAGAAATGCACGACGTCGGTAAAATAAAAGCCAATGATAGGATCGTTTAACACTTGAGCGTAGAAGGCGTTAAGCAAATCGACTAGATCGTCGCGATTGCAGATGTCTGGGTTTTCGGTGGAGTGCTTCATGGCTGACAGCTACCTTGTGTAGAGTTGCGAGTGCTATTATCTCCCACAGTTAAATAATAGCGGATCAGACAGTTTGGAAATGCGTTTTGCAATCAGTAGTTGATGGACTTAAACATTTTCGCCCCCGACGGCGGTGGTGGCGACGCTGGGTAAAACGCTCGGCTGTGGCTCTCATTATGCGCCAGCGCGGCGATGAAATGCAGGTGTTGATGATTGAGCGGGCCGAGCGAGAAGGCGACCCATGGTCTGGGCACATGGCTTTTCCCGGTGGTCGTATGGACAAGGGGGATATGACCGGCTTGCGCACGGCGATGCGCGAGACAGAAGAAGAAACCGGGATCTATCTTGGTCGAGCGGGACACTGTATTGGTCGCTTGTCGGATATTGTCAGTCGCCCCCACTCTGGTCGTCGGCCAATGGTGGTGACGCCATATGTTTTCCATCTGCATACAGCGGTGAGTATTACCCCCAATTACGAAGTGGCCGAGGCGGTTTGGGTGCCGCTTGATTTTTTGCAGAACGAGGAGCATCGGCAGTCAATGCAATGGCAGAGAGGGACGCTTAAGCTCACCTTACCCTGCTATTTTTACGAAGGTAAACGGATTTGGGGAATGTCGCTGCGAATGCTGGATGAGCTTATGACCGTGATAAAATCCTGAGTCTTAATCGGTAGCTTCTGTCTCGTCTGCTGCTTCGGCATTTTTGCTTTCTTCCCGACGCTGCTGCAAAAGAAAAATGCGGGTGTTGTTCAACAGTTGTCGGGCCTCTGGGCGAGGCTTGCTGGCTTCGGCAATTTGCTGATCGCCGATGTCGCCGTTCAGCCAGCTTTTAAAGAGTGATAGCAGTACCGGCGATTTTTTCTTGTCTTCATATTGCCAGCGAGAACCCGCGACAATATTGCCAGACACCCGTCCGCTGTTTACCTGTAGCCAGTAAACGCCACAGCTGGATAGGCTGTAGTCTTCTTTTCGGCCATAGCTGATATTGGGGCGGAAGGGGTCAAAGCCGTCTTCGGGCACCGTGTTGATACGCTGTAAGGCCATGACCCACTGGCTGCCAATGGGAAAGTTTTCGACTTCGGGGCGGCATAAATCATCCTTCTTCCCCCAAATGCGCAGTGTGTCTCGGTAGTCCTCGCCTTGCAGGTACTCGTCCACCGTTAAATCCAGGCTATTACCTTGTTGTTGGCTAACCGTGCCTTTCACCACGACGTCTGCTTCGGGCAAGGCCGCGTTAAAAGGGCCTTGCCATAGGCATTCGCAGCCAAAGCTTGCAGAACTGGCAAGTAGAAAAAAAATAAGACTGAACCAAGGGGAAATGCGCATGAAGTGTGTAATTCAAAACGTAGTGAAAGCTTAGGATAGGTGAAGCCCAAGGCGCTGGCAACCATTGCCGGGTGGTGGTTTAGCGGGAGATTAAAGCGGGTGGAAAAGGGCGGTGCACGCCAGTGGCGCGCACCGATTAAGACTTAAATGTCGATAACAACACCCAAGTAAATACCGTCAACAGTGATGCCGGCTTCTTCGTCGCCGTCTTCTAGGCTGACATCAAAATTGCGATAGTTAAGTTCAATGGCGGTAATGCCCACTTCGTAGCCGATACCCATAGTGATATCCGTGACGCTATTGCCGTCAAAGGCAACGACGTTGCCCACCGCTGAAGCGTACAGGCCACTAAAGGGCAAGTCGAAGCGAGCGTTGGCATAGGCCATGGGGAGTGGTGCATCTAAGTCTAATGACTCATCGAAGGCACTGGATTTCAGGCGCACTTCACCGTCAAATACGCGAACGCTAAAGCCTACGTCCAGATTTACCCAGTTGTCTAAAATTTCATAGTAAAAGGTGGCGTCAGTGTGGCCGAGGTCGGTGGTGGAGTCTACGGTATCGCCCGCTGTGTAAACTCTATCTTCAAATGTGAAGCTGCGGTTCAAGGTTGAGCGCTCGGAAATCTCAAGCTCAGTACGTTGTAGACGGACATTGGGCAGTAACGGCACTGGATGTTCTAAGGCTACAAAAAAGCTATTGCCGGTTTCGTCGTCGTAGCCGAAATCGTCTTTAAGGCTAATTTCATCGTTGGCAGTGGGGCCGGAACGAACATCACCGTCCCAGCTTTGTTTCCATATATAAGCACCGGCGGTTAGGCCTACGATATCTGCTTGGGCTACGCCAGTCGCGGTGGCCAACACGGCAGCGGCCAGTAATTCCTTCTTCATGAGCTTCCCCTCGGTTTGTTGTTTTTCAGTAAAGACAATAGTGGCAAAAAAAGACAGGGTAAAGACTAGGCATTCAGTAATATTGCCACGTCTTTGGCAAAGTAACTGAGTATGCCGTCGGCGCCAGCGCGTTTAAAGGCCAGTAGAGACTCCATCATGACCGCATCTTTGCTGAGCCAGCCTTGGGCGAACGCGGCGCAATGCATGGCGTATTCACCACTGACTTGGTAAGCGTACGTGGGTACGGCAAGTTCGTCTTTTACCCGGCGCACAATATCCAAATAGGGCATGCCGGGTTTGACCATAATCATATCGGCACCTTCGGCAATGTCCAGGGCGCATTCGTGCAGGGCTTCGTCGCTGTTGGCGGGGTCCATTTGGTAGCTGTATTTGTTACCGCCGCCCAAATTTCCCGATGACCCCACGGCGTCTCGAAATGGCCCGTAGTAGCTTGATGCATATTTTGCGGAATAAGCCAGAATACGGGTGTTGATATGAGCTGCTTCTTCCAAAGTATGGCGTACGGCGGCGATTCTGCCATCCATCATATCCGAGGGGGCAACCACATCAGCACCAGCATCGGCTTGCGCCAGTGCTTGGCGGCTAAGCGTTTCTACGGTTTGGTCATTCAGCACATAGCCGTTGTCATCAGTGATACCGTCTTGGCCGTGAACGGTGTAGGGGTCTAAGGCTACGTCGGTGATGACCCCCAGTTCAGGGGCAGCGTCTTTGATGGCTTTGATCGCCTGCTGGGCAAGACCATTGGGGTTGTAGGCTTCTTCCGCTAGCAGGGATTTTTTTGTCGAGTCGACGACCGGGAACAGCGCGATTGCGGGAATGCCCAGGCTGACTAGCAGCTTGGCTTCTTTGACAAGGAGGTCAATGCTCAGGCGTTCGATGCCGGGCATTGAGGCGATGGTTTGCCGGTTTTCTTTGCCTTCACAGACAAACATGGGATAGATCAAGTCATCTACCGTCAGGGCATTTTCTCGCATTAAACGGCGGCTGAAATCACTGGCGCGCATGCGCCGCATTCGAGTGGCGGGAAAGCTGCCCCGCTGCAGTGACTTGCTCATAAAGGTCTCATTTCAGTGTGGAAAAAACGTGCTCGGCAGCATCTAGGGTAGCGGCAATATCCTGCTCGCGATGGGCAGCGGATAAAAAGCCTGCCTCAAAGGAAGCGGGGGCGAGGTATACCCCGGCGTCGAGCATGCCATGAAAAAAGCGATTAAAGCGATCACCGTCGCAGGCCATCACTTGTTGGTAATTACAAACTTGTTCTTCTTCGGTAAAGAAAACCCCGAACATGCTACCCACGTGATTGCTGGTCATGGCGATGCCTGCTGCGTCGGCGCGCTGACGGAGGCCTTCGACGAGGGTTGCGGTGTTGGCAAACACGGGTTCGTAGAAACCGGGTTGCTCAATGTGCTCCAGCATACATAGCCCCGCCGCCATCGCGACAGGGTTGCCTGACAGCGTACCGGCTTGATAAATCGGGCCGCTAGGGGCGAGCTGGGTCATGATTTCTTGCTTGCCGCCAAAGGCCGCGACAGGCATGCCGCCACCGATCACTTTGCCCAAGCACGTAATGTCGGCGGTAACACCGTAATGACCTTGGGCGCCCTGCAAGCCCAAGCGAAAGCCGGTCATGACTTCGTCAATAATGAAGAGGCTGCCGTACTGATCACAGGCTTCGCGCAGGCTTTCTAAAAAGCCGGGAATGGGTGGCACGCAATTCATATTGCCTGCTACGGGTTCAACAATGACGCAAGCCACTTGCTCGCCAATTTCAGCAAACGCTTTTTTCACGCCGTCGATATCGTTGTAGCTCAGAGTGATGGTGTGCTCAGCCAGTGCCGTGGGCACCCCTGGTGAGCTGGGGGTGCCAAAGGTGAGCGCACCGGATCCCGCCTTAATAAGCAGTGAGTCTGAGTGGCCATGATAGCAGCCTTCAAACTTGATGATTTTGTCCCGACCAGTGGCGCCGCGAGCTAGCCGAATGGCACTCATCGTCGCTTCGGTGCCAGAGTTCACCATGCGGACCATGTCCATGCCGGGCATGATGTCGCAAATTTTATCGGCCAGCCGAGTTTCGATTTCGGTAGGGGCGCCAAAGCTAAGGCCGTGTTGAAGCTGTTCTGTCACAGCGGCAATGACGGCGGGGTGGGCGTGCCCTAGCAACATTGGCCCCCAAGACAAAACGTAGTCGATATAGCGTTTGCCGTCGGCATCAAAAATATAGGGACCTTCGGCCCGCTCAATAAAGCGTGGGATGCCGCCAACTGCGCGAAAGGCGCGTACCGGTGAATTTACACCGCCGGGAATGTGGCGCTGGGCAGCCAGGAAAAGTTCTTCGTTGCGAGACGGGGTAGTGCTGGACATGTCGACTCCTGAATAAAGCGAGGGGCTATTATCCTGACAATGCGGCTGTCTGGCCATCCCGCTGTTAAAGCTGTTGTTTTAATTGCCGGAAGTAGGCCTTGCTCGCTTGGTTAACCTTGGGTGCTAATAGCAGTGTTGACATCATGGTGGGCAACGCCATCACCGCATACATGCCAATGATTAAGCCATTAACCAAATTGAGAGACACCAAGCCGCCAATCACAATTAAGCTGATATAGAGCGGGGTGTAATATTTTTGATTGTGGGCGCCAAACAAGAAACCCGCGCACTTGGCACCGTAAAACCAGAACGAAACAATGGTGCTAAAGCTAAGCAGAGCCACCATCAGTAACAGAATGTTACTGCCAATGCTGGGAAATAATAAGCCAAATGCGTCGGCGGTGAGAGAGACCCCGGCAATGCCCTCGGCGTCTTGCCAGACCCCGGTTAATAAAATGATCAGTGCGGTGCAAGTGCATACGATTAAGGTGTCAATGACGGGGCCGGTCATCGCAACCAGGCCTTCTCGAATGGGTTGATCGGTTTTGGCTGCGCCGTGGGCCATGGACTCGGTGCCAATACCAGCCTCATTAGAGAAGGCGCCGCGACGCACCCCTACCATAATCATGCTGCCGATTAAGCCACCTGCTACCGCCTGCCCAGAAAACGCATCAGAAATGATCAGTGCGAATACGCCGGGCACAGCGTCGAGGTTTTCAAAAATCGCAACGGCCGTAACCGCAAGGTAGAGCAGAACCATCGCGGGGACCAGGCGTACGGTTAGCTTACCAATACGCTGGATTTTTCCGGCCACGACCAGTGCCACCAGTGTTGCCAGGACGAGGCTGCCGACTAGGTTAAAATAAAAAACCGTGTTGCTGTCGCTGCCGATCTCAGGGCTGACAAAGCTGTGGCGAAGTAATTCTAAAAATTGATTGGCCTGAAAAACCGGTAGGGTGCCGAGCATGCCCGCCACCGCAAATAAGACCGCCAGCGGATACCAGTGTTTCCCCAGGCCTTCGCGAACCACATACATCGGCCCGCCTTGTAATACGCCCTCGGAGTCGTGGCCGCGATACATAACCGCGAGAGAGGCAGTGTAAAATTTTGTGGTGACGCCAATGAGTGCAGTCGCCCACATCCAGAAAACGGCACCGGGCCCACCGGTGCTAATGGCAATGGCGACGCCAGCAATATTGCCAAGGCCAAGGGTGCCAGAGAGTGCCGTTGATAAAGCTTGGGCGTGGGAGATTTGGCCAGGATCGTTTTTGTTATCGAATTTGCCCCGGAGAATGGCCACGGCATGGGTAAAGTAGCGGAAACACTGCAGGCGAGAATAAATGCTGAGGAACAGTCCGCCGCCCACCAGCAAGATGACCGTGGGAGTACTCCACATAAAGTCGGCAAATTGGTTGGCGAGGGTTTCCAGCTCGGCGGCAATCGTCATTTTAGTCGTTAGCCCTTTGCTTGGATGGCGCTTGGCCTGAATGTGGTTTCATCATATGGCGAATTAGCCTAGCAGGCTTTGCGGTGAGGTGGAATGAGGTGTGGAGAATGCAGAGGCGAAGTGGCTAAAAGGGTTTCACCACGACCAAAATAACCACAGCAATCAGTAGCAATACCGGAGCTTCATTAAACCAGCGATAAAACACATGACCGTGTTTGTTACTGTCATTGGCAAATTGCTTTAGAAACCGCAGGCAGAGGTGGTGATAAGCGATCAGTAAAACCACCAGCGCAATTTTGGCATGAAACCAACCTGCCGCGAGATAGTATTGGGGGTTTAGCGCGACCATCCATATACCAAAAATCAAGGTGGCGATCATGGACGGGTTGCCAATGCCCCGATAGAGTTTTCGCTCCATAGTTTTAAAGCGTTCTTTGCTAATGTCGTCTTCAGCGCTGGCGTGGTAGACAAACAAACGCGGCAGATAAAACAATGCGGCGAACCAGCAGATAACGGCAATGATGTGCAGTGCTTTAAGCCAAAGCATGTTGGGGCTTCCCAGTGTAGGTAAAATCTATGCGGTCCCGGCAGCCCTAGGCTGGGGCTAACGAAGGAAATAGCATACAATAGCGGCTCGTAAAATGCGGTAGCTTGCCGCAAAACTAATCTACTTTCCCTTGCAGTCCCCCTGCATTGAGTGGTCCGCGCCGTAATGAGTCCAAAAACACGTTCCCGTGCAAAGCGTCAGCTTCGACTTTGGTGGCTTTTAAGTCATCGTCATACTCGACGCCAACTCGGCACCATTGAAGACTGGAAAACCCGGCTGGTTTTTTGGGTGGGCGCGTTAAGCGTGGGCTTGGTTATTCAAGGTTTTGCCTGGTTGTCAGAAGAAAGCTTCGAGGTTTTTCGTCATACCTTTGATCGCTATCCTTGGCATTTTCTGTGGATTACCCCGTTGGGGCTGGCGGCCATTGTCTGGGTGATGAACAAGGGAGGGAAAGCCTCTAAGGGCAGTGGTATCCCGCAGGTATTACTGGTTCACAAGCAAAGCTATCATTGGCTGAGGGGTTCATTCTTATCGCTGCGGGTAGCAACCTTAAAAGTTTTGCTTACCTGCGCGGGACTGCTGGTGGGGGCCACCGTAGGTCGAGAAGGCCCCAGTGTTCACGTTGGCGCAGCGCTAATGTACAAGCTGGGCACCTGGGCCAAGTTAAAGCAGCGCCAAGTTGAAAGCGGCTTGATTGTCGCCGGGGGGGCGGCGGGGGTGTCGGCGGCCTTTAATGCCCCTCTTGCCGGAATTGTGTTTGCTATTGAAGAGTTGCAGCAATCTATGGAGGCTCGCAGCTCGGGTACGCTTATTTTAGCGATCATTCTTTCGGGGGTGGTGGTGTTGGCCTTTGCTGGGCATTACAGCTATTTTGGGGTGCCTTATGTAGAGGCGATGAGCTTTCGTCACTATCCTTATCTGATTGGCACCAGCCTATTTTGTGGCTTACTTGGCGGCTTGTTTAGCTTTTTTCTCGTGCAGAGTAATCGTGCAATTGCACCGTGGGTGGCGAAGGCGCCATTGCGGGTTGCCTTGGTGATAGGTTTCATTTTGGCGGCAATGGGCATTGCGTCTGGCGGTTTGACCATGGGCAGTGGTTACATGGAGGCTAAAGATCTGCTTGCAGGAGAGTCTGCTGGCAGTTGGTATACGGCTTTTGGCAAAATACTGGCAACAATGCTGACGTATTTAAGTGGCATTCCCGGCGGGATATTTTCTCCTAGTTTGGCCTCGGGAGCGGAATTGGGGGCGGCAATCGGTTCTGTTTTTGACACGGTACCTGGCACACCGTTGATTTTGGTTGGAATGGCGAGTTACTTTGCTGGCGTTGTCCAGCGCCCGATTACGGCCTTTGTGATAGTGTTGGAGCTAACTGGGAATAACCACGATATTTTGCCCGCGTTGATGGTCAGCGCCTTAACGGGATCGGTGATTTCCAAGCTGGTCATGCCTCAGCCGATCTATCATATTTTGGCTCGAGATTTGTTAAAGGGCTGGGAGGCAATGATGAAGCCAGTTGACGCTGAAGAAGCCTCGCTAGGGCGGGAAGAGGGAACGCTAGAAACCAGCGGTCCCCAGCTTAACGAGAAAGATAAGTGAGTCTGGATTAACAGCATTACTCGAATATATATTTGTTGTAAGCGCTAAATTAGGTAAGGAGAACAGCGTGTTAAAAGTTGGAATCGTTGGTGGCACAGGGTATACCGGCGCAGAGTTGTTGCGGTTAATCGCGAGCCACCCCGATGCGGAAGTGGCCATGATTACCTCCCGTGCCGAAGATGGTGTGCCTGTAGATGAGTTGTTTCCCAGTTTGCGGGGCTTTTCGGATTTGCGTTTTACTGTTCCTGACGTCGCTGCGCTGGCGACCTGCGATGTGGTGTTTTTTGCTACTCCTCATAATGTCGCCATGAACATGGTGCCAGAGTTGCTGGCGGCGGGTTGTCGGGTAATCGATTTGTCTGCGGATTTCCGTATCCGCGATGCGGGTCTGTGGTCTAAATGGTACAACGAAGAACATCTTTGTCCCGAGATTTTGGAGCAGGCTGTCTATGGTTTGCCCGAAGTGAATGCGGCAAAAATTGTCGATGCCAAGTTAATTGCCTGCCCGGGTTGTTACCCCACGGCGATTGAGTTGGGCTATCTCCCCTTGCTAGAGAAGCAGCTGGTTGATAACCAGCGTTTGATTGCCAGTGCGGTCACTGGGGTGAGCGGTGCTGGTCGCCAAGCTAAAGTTGATAACCTGTTTTCTGAGTTGTCAGAAAGTTTTAAGGCTTACGGCGTTAGTGGCCATCGTCATTTGCCTGAAATTGAGCAGGAGTTAAGCGTGGCAGCAGGAGAGTCGGTGTCGTTAACCTTTACTCCCCATTTGTTGCCTCAGGTGAGAGGCATTCATGGGACCTTGTATTCTGAATTACTTGATCCTGCCGTAAGTCTTGAAGAACTGCAGGCTATATTTGAAGCACGTTATGCTAATGCGCCATTTGTGGATGTGATGCCGCTGGGGAGTATGCCCCAGACCCGGACAGTACGCGGCTCCAATATGTGTCGAATCGCCTTGCATCGTCCCCAGGATCGCAACACCCTGGTGGTGCTGTCTGCCATTGACAATCTGGTGAAGGGCGCGGCGGGCCAGGCCATTCAAAACATGAATATTATGTTTGGTCTTGATGAAACCGCCGGACTTCAAGGTGTTTCACTGCTCCCGTAGCGGGGATGGCAGGGGTAAATCCTATTCTTGATCAATTTGCTCAGGAATAGGATAATCACAGCGATGTGCAATGTGGCGCATCAAGTTTGTAAGAGGTGACTGAATGTCCGCGGTTGAGCAATTTACGCCATCCGTACTGGCCTTAACAGAGAGTACGGTAGCAAAGGTGAAAAGCCTTGTGGAAGAAGAGGCCAACGAAGACCTGAAGTTGCGCGTGTTTGTGACGGGCGGCGGCTGCTCTGGTTTTCAGTATGGTTTTACCTTTGACGAGCTGGTTGATGAAGAGGATACCTTGGTCGAAAAAGACGGTGTGACGGTGCTTGTCGACCCGCTGAGCTACCAGTATCTTGAGGGAGCCCAGCTTGATTACACAGAAGGCCTTGAAGGGGCTCGTTTTGTTGTGACTAATCCTAACGCCGCCACGACCTGTGGTTGCGGCTCATCTTTTTCGGTATAAATTTCCCCACGCTTTTGGCGCTATGGGCTATTGAGCACTTGGCGCCCCGCCTATCCTTTATCTTGAGTTAATGTTTGTGTCGCCGCGCTACGCTGGTGATATTGTTCCCAATACCCTGGGACCCTTGGCGCCAGTGACTGCGGCAACATTGCCGGGTGAGTTTTCCAGGGCTTGATGAGCCAGCCAGGCAAAGGCCACCGCTTCTACCCAATCTGGTTCAATTCCTAAGTAGCCAGTGTTGTGGATAGTGCAGCTTGGCAGTTGTTCTTCAAGGGCGTGCATCAAGCTGAGGTTGTGGGCACCGCCACCACAGATATAAATTTCTTTATAATCTTTGGCATGTTGAGTAATTGCCTTAGCAATACTTTGGGCAGTAATTTGTAGCAAGCTATGTTGTACGTTTTCTGGCGGTGCGACAGGCATACCGCTAAGTATTGTTTCTAGGTTTTGCAGGTTAAATTTTTCTCTCCCGGTACTTTTGGGACCTTGCAGCGAAAAATACTCATCCCTCAAAAAGTGTTCTATAAGCGCCGGAATGGCCACGCCGCTGGCAGCCCATTGGCCGTTTGTATCGTAGGGTTTGCGCTGATTTTTTTGAATCCAGGCATCCAGCAGGACGTTGCCTGGCCCTGTATCAAAGCCGCTGATTCCGCCATTGCTATCGAGCACCGTGATGTTGGCCATGCCGCCGATATTGACGATCACTCGGTTGGTGCCTGCCTTCGCAAATGCCGCTGCATGGAATGCGGGCACCAGTGGTGCGCCTTGGCCGCCTGCGGCAACATCTCGACGTCGGAAATCGCTAACCGTGGTGATGCCGGATAGCTCGGCCACGGTATTGGGGTCTCCAATTTGTAAACTAAAGGCAGTTTGCTCGGCCTGATTTGTGGATGGCGGGCGGTGGCGAATGGTTTGGCCGTGACTACCGATAGCGCAGATTTGTGCTGAAGACAGGCCTGCGCCGTCACACACTGTTAAGGCGCTTTTGGCCAGTTCGGCACCAAGTAGTCGGTCTGCGGCACCCAGCCGTTCTATCTCATTGTCGCAGCCGTGACAGAGGGCGAGAAGTTCTTGGTGGAGGCTGGGGGGGATAGCGCTGGAGGCCGTGTTGAGCAGCTCGATTTGGCCGTTATCGATCGACACCAGTGCGGCATCTATGCCGTCAAGACTGGTGCCGGACATCAGGCCAATGTAGAGCTTAGGCATCAGCCTGCGTCGCTGTCGACCGTGTAATTCCGTTGCGCCGCATAGGTGCGTAGCTGCATTTGCATGCCGCTAATCTGCTGTTTAAATGCCGGCATTTCTGAGCTGCCGACCTTAGTCGGAGGCGGTAGTTTGTTGACGATGGTGGCGGGGTTGCGATGAACGCCATTCATCAAAAACTCGTAATGCAAGTGTGGTCCGGTTGCGTAGCCTGTAGAGCCGACCCAGCCGATAGTTTCATGCTGGCGAACCCGGCTACCCTTGGAAACGGCTCGTTTGTGTAGGTGCAGATACTTGGTGACATAGGCTTCGCCATGTTTAATAAACACATAGTTGCCGTTGGCTTTAGAGTATCCTGCGGCCATGACGCGGCCATCACCTGCAGCATAAACTGGCGTGCCTCGGGGGGCTGCGTAATCTACGCCGCGATGAGGGCGAACCGTTTTAAATACGGGGTGCAGGCGCTTGGGATTAAAGCCAGAGCTGATGCGGGTGAAGTCCAGTGGCGCGCGCAAAAAGGCTTTGCGCATGCTCTCGCCTTTCTCGGAGAAGTAATCGACATCGCCTTCTTTATCGATGTAGCGATAGGCCTCGAAAGAGCGGCCTTGATTGAAGTATTGAGCCGCTAGAACCTGTCCGCTACCCAGCTTTTCGCCGTTCAGGTAAAGCTCTTCATAGATAACAATGAAGTAGTCGTCTTTGCGCACGTCGTAAACAAAATCCAATACGCCGCCAAAGATATTGGCCAATTCCATAATAATGTTTTGGCCAACTCCGGCTTCGTGTGCGGCTTTATATAGCGAGCTGGTAATGGTGGCGCTGGCCACGCGTTGTCGAACCTCTGGGGTTTCGGCCAGTTCGGTGGTAGAAAAGCCAGACACGCTGCGTTCAAAAACCAAGCTGTTAAGTTTGTCTACTTGAAAGCTCATGGCTTCCAGTTTGCCTTCGTCGTTAATTTGGAAGGATAGTTTTTGGCCAGGACGAATTTTGCTCAAGGCGGTGGCCTTCTTGGCGCCGCTTAGTAATTCGTGCAAGTCCTGGGGGCTGAGGTTGGCGCGGCCAAAAATGGCAGATAATGAATCGCCGGGCTTTACGGTAACTTCCAGCCAAGGTTGTTCTTGTTCAACTTCGGTAATTGGGGCTTCTGTTGCGGGATTTTGTTGGCGCACAGGGCTCAGTTCTAAACTGAGAGGAATGGCAGTGCGTTTTGCCTCGGCATTTTCTCCGGGCAAGATAAGCAGGGCAAGTCCCACGGCAATCAGTGTCGATGCCGCCAAAGCGAGATGGTGGCGGGGAAATTTGGCAGTAATAGGCTTGCTTTCAGCGTGCCGTTTTATTTTCCAGTTTCGCATAGGCTTAGTAACGTAAATTTGTCACAGTGTTTAAATTTCGGGCAGTATAGCAAATTCATTCCGCTACTGAAGCCCGTATAAACCGAAAGTTAAAGTAATTTCTA